>JACRKW010000030.1:0-55271 GCA_016215215.1 Acidobacteriota bacterium | reverse complement strand
GGCGTGATTACTTGCTTCGGTTTGGACATGCCCTTCCTTTTGGCCGCCTAGTGAGAGTGCCCGCTGTGCCCTGAGGGCATCGTGGACTGCATCGGTGCTATCGGCGCAGGCAGTTGGATTTCTCGTGCGACGATTTCACCGCTGGGCTGAGTCGTGCCGACGACGGTGACCCGCGCGCCTTGCTTCAGGGCCGCCAACGGCATCTCGGCTCCGCCCATGACGATTCTCGACTTCTGAGTGAGCAAGACCGTTACCGGCCCCTTCTTCGTCTTGAGCGACAGCCTGTCCTCTGCCACGGTGACGACGTCGCCTTTGGTCTTCTCTTCTTTTGGCTTCCCCGCGGCAAGGGCTACTCCTGGGAGCAGCAGCGCGACGAGGGACAGAACCGCGATGTGTCTGCGTTGCATCCTTCAATCTCCTTTTCTCAATGGCTTCTGGCCGGACCTTCCAATAAGGCATCGAGGGTCGTTTGAATCTCCTCTACGTCGATCGTTTCCACGAACGACTTGCCACCAACGACCACCGTGGGTGTCCGGCGAATTCCGGCGGCAACACCGGCCTGAAAATCTGCTTCTACTGCCTGAGCGAACGTGCTGTTGCTCAGCGCTGCGAGAGCTTTGTCCGCGTAGAGCCGCCGGCCACGACAGAACTCGATCAATGACTGCCGAAAGCCCACCGACTTGACCCTGTCGAGGTCTTCTTGAATTGTTCGGCGAAATTCCGCTGCGACATTCGGGCCCAGAGTCTGAAAGTACCGGGTGGCTACTGCAGCCTCCCTCGCCCAAGCGTGCTTGGGAAGTGGGAAGTCGCGGTGTTCAAAAGCGACAGACGTCCTGTATCGAGGCAACAGCCTTTCATCCAGGGCTTTCCGAAAAATAGAGCAATCTGGGCATTGGAGGTCTTCGTAAATGAGCACGCGAACCGGGCTCTTCGAGTTTCCCTCCACGTGTCGCGCGATGACGGTCGTTTTGGCGTTGTCTGAAGCAGCGCCAGCCGCAGGGAAGCTGGGGAGTTCGAGTACGCAACAATCGTCCTTTGTGGCGGGTTTCGACGGCTTGTCTCCGGGGGAGCTTTGCTGCTCCGCGATCAGCGGCCACAAAACGGCGCCCGTCAGCGCTACGGCAGTGATCACCTTCCGCCTCATCGGGATTCCCATGAAGTTGCTGGCCGAACCGCGCTGACGGTTCTCGCAGTTCCCTGTTTCCCATCTGGCTGGCCCGCTTTTGGCCTTGCCGGCGGTTCCTTTAGCAACTCAAGAATCTTGGTCCGGAAGTTCGCCTCTTCGTTCTGGAAGAAAGCTGCGTCGCCTTCAAACTGGGCGCGGATCCGGCCACGCCTGTCCACAAACACCATGATCGGCACGGAGTGACGCACAACCGCCGACAACTGTGCGAATTCGTAGACCTGGTCTCGCTGGACTGCCGCGACGAGGTGGGTCACCCGATGTTCGCTCACGAAACGTGGGGCCGCGACAACGGCATCGTCGTTGAACGGGAGCGAGATCGCTTGAAAGCCACGCGGGCCGAACTCCCGTTCCAGCCGGCTCATCAGCTTAGCTGTGTTCTGGCAATGCGGACAGGTAGTCAACATGAACTCGAGGGCGACCACCTTTCCGCGATGCTGGCTAAGCCGGAGAGGCTTGCCGGTGGTGTCGGTCAGCAGGAGCTCCGGCGCCTCCCTGGCTGCGTCGGCGCCAAAGAGTGCCGCTGCCGCAAACGGGGTGGCACACAGGAATGTCTTTCGGGTCATGGGGAGTCTCTCTTCGTCAGTGTTTATGGCCGCCGTTGGCGGGGCTTGGGCTCGACGGGGTTCGCTCTACGGAGTCCGTTGATCGGATCTCGCGAGCTTCAAGTTCGCCGGATTTCAGCCGCACGACCTGCGCGACGACACGATCGCCCGTTCGCAATGTCGAGGCATCGACATCCACACGCCCCTGGAAGATCCGCGTGTTCTCAGTAATCAGCAGAGTCTCCGTGCGGCGGCCCATGCTGACGTCAATCTGGCCTTGCTGCACCGCTGTAATGGCTCCCTCAACTCGAACCTGTTTCCTGCTACGAGGTTCGCAGGCCTCTGCCGATGCGAGGACCGATGTAAGCATGGCGACGAGAAGAAGAATCAATCTGAAGTTCATCTTGGTGCTCCTGCAACAAATTCGTCCCTCCGTTCTCCAAAAAGCCAGGTGGCCGGCTCGGAGGTGACCGGCCACCCGGCAAGCTCTGGCTGCTCGGAGGAAACAGAGCCAGAGCGGGCACAAGGCATCGCACCGGAGGAGTGGCACCGGACGCCTTTGCCTTAACTCACCTCGACAACATTGGCAGTAGCACGTCGCCGCCCACATTGACGTAGCCCGTGACGGCTCAACGCGCAGACCTCCTCACATGCTGCGTTATGAATGAGTTACAAGGTATTCAGGCCGTTTGGTGCCTTTAGAATTCGCGGATGCCCGAAGTCAGATCCGTGAGGCTGTCCCTGGCGGAACAGCGATTGTGCACTTTTGGACAGGATAATCTCCATCAAGGACAGAGTGGTCCTGCTTCGGCGGGTCTGAGGGCACGGCTGTCGATGCTGTACGCATCTGTCTTCGCTGGCCCTCCTGCACTGCAAAGTGGAAATGTGGCACGAGCACTGCTGGCTGAAATAGACGTGCGCCTTCCTTTTCTACTTCGGTTGCTTGCAGCGATCTCGATCCCCCTGGTCGCGCAGGACACGAAGAATTGGCGTAACCCGCCGCAACGGGACTCCCAAGCGACGATTAGCGTGACTGCCGATCTCGTCCTTGTTCCTGTCACCGTGACCGAAAGCTCGGGCAAGCCCGTTCTCGGCCTTGAAAAGCAAGATTTTGTCTTGACAGACGACAAAGCCGCACAGAACATCCTATCGTTCTCGCGCGAGATTGCCCCAGTGTCGATCGGCATCGTGTTCGATCTGAGCGGGAGCATGTCGAACAAGATTGGGAAGGCACGCACGGCCGTACGAGAATTCCTTCGGTACCTCGAGACTGGGGATGAGGTCTTCCTGGTGACGTTCAACGACAACGCTCAACAGCGGACCGAATTTGCATCCGAGGATGCCGCGGTTCTCAATGAACTTCTCTTCGCGCGGCCAGCAGGCAGCACGGCGCTGCTTGACGCCGTCGCACTGGCGGTTCGAGCGATGCGCAAAGCGCAAAATGATCGGAGAGTATTGCTTGTGATCTCCGACGGCGAAGACAACCATAGCCGCCTTTCGGAACGCGAACTCAAGAGGATCCTTGAAGAGACCGAGATCCAGATTCACGCGCTCGGAATCCATGACCGCTCGCCCGGCATGGGTACCGCGGCAGGGCCGAAAGTCCTTGAAGACCTCGCGCAGATGACCGGAGGAGAACACCATATGGTCAATGATGCCGGCGAACTGCCCGGCTTGGCCGCGCAGATGGGACTGTCATTGCATGACCGGTATCTGTTGGGATACCGCCCAACGCCGCCGGGACAGCCGGGCAAGTGGCGGAGGATCCGAGTGAGACTCCCAGGCGCTCCACGTTCATATCAGGTCTACGCTCGAACTGGCTACAGGACGCCTTGATCAAAGCGGGTGAATATGCGGTCTCAATTGATCAGCGCGGGTGAGGATGGTGGGAGACACCGGCCCGGACATCGGGCGCACTCGGCACGTCCGGAGCCGGACGAATCGAATGCACATTGAGTTGGCGCTTGAACTCCTGTTCGAACAACGCGGGGATTTCATTCAGGATCTTGATAGCCAACGCGACGCTCGCATGTTTGGGATCCGTAGCCGGGGAGACGTCGAGATTCCGGTCGCCCGGCGCTGCCTCGGCCGCCCGCAGGAGTTCGGTGGCCGAACGGACCTTTGTGACCAGCGACTGTCCCAGCAACGCCATCGCGGAGAGTTTGGAGGCAGCCGCAAATTGATGTACGGTCAAGGTGAGCTGTCCCCCAAGCTCATTGAATGCCTCCGTCAGCTCGCCTATTTCGTCGCGGCTGTGAACCGGAACGGGTGTCTTCCACGTGCCTCTGCGCATGTAGTTGATGTGCTGAAGCAGGTCCGCCAACGGGCGCAAGACTGTGCGGGTCCAGAGCGCATTCAACGCGAGGACCAATGCGATCACCGTGAACGCCGCATGAAAGAAATGCAGCGCGGCGAGACGAACAAAAAGGGCGTGGCTGCCCTGCTCCAGCTCCGCGAGCGCGGCTCCGTGACTCCCGTGATCCAACTCTGACGCCATCTTCGCCTCGTGTGCCGTCAAGAACAGGCTCGTCAGGCGATAGCCGAGCCATTCAGAAACTGCCAACACCACGAGCACTATGGCGGAGCTCGCCAGCAGAAGTTTTGTCCTAAGCTTCATAGGCCTGTCAAAGTTGGGGAGCAATCGGGCTGCCATCGAAGCGGCGAAGAGCGCGCTGTGGGGCGGCCCCTTTCTCAATCGTCTTTTCGGAGATTGAACTTCTCCATGCGGTAGATCAGCATCTTGCGGCTGATGTCGAGGAACTCCGCGGCTTTGGTCTGGTTCCAGTTGAAGCGCTGCAGGGCGCGCAGCACGAGTTCGCGTTCCACTGCCTCAATGCTGATGCCCTGCGGCGGCAGTTCCAACTGGATCGCCTCCATCGCCGGCCGCTCGCGGACCAGAAAGTCGGGCAGGTCGGTGACAGTGACTTCATCGCCCGGACACAGCACAACGAGGCGCTCAATAACGTTTTCCAACTCACGCACGTTGCCCGGCCAGCGGTGGGACGAGAAGTAAGGGAGCAGCGCTGGCGGTAGTTTCAGGCCGGGCCGGCTGAGTCGCTGCTTGAACTTCTCAAAGAAGATGGCGACCAGTTCTGGGATATCGTCGGGCCGTTCCCGCAGAGGCGGCAACGTCAGGGGAATCACGTTGAGGCGATAGTAAAGGTCCTCTCGAAAAGCGCCATCTTCCACCATCGCCTGGAGGTTTCGATGAGTTGCGGCAATGATTCGGACGTTCACCTTGGTCGGAGCGGCAGCCCCAATCCGCTCGACTTCACGCTCCTGGATCAGCCGCAGCAGCTTGACCTGCAAATCTAAAGGCATCTCGCCGATTTCATCGAGGAAGAGCGATCCTTGATCCGCCATCTCGATCTTCCCTTGCTTGTTCGCGAGCGCGCCGGTGAAGGAGCCCTTCGTATGCCCGAAGAGCTCCGATTCGAGAAGTTCCTTCGGTATCGCGCCGCAGTTGATCACGATGAAAGGCCGATCGCGCCGCGGACTGTTGAAGTGGATGGCTTTCGCCAGAAGCTCCTTGCCGGTGCCAGTCTCTCCGCGCACGAGCACCGTGGAATCGGCTTGCGCGGCGCGCGAAGCATTGTCGAGAGTCGACAGCAGGCTTTTCGACTTGCCGATGATGCTCTCGAACCCGAACTTTCTGTCGATCGCGCTTCGGAGGTTTTTGACCTCCTCCTGCAAACGGTGGTGTTCCAGCGCCCTCGAGACGATCAGTTTCAGCGCATCGGCGTTGACGGGCTTAATGATGTAGTCATATGCACCCAGGCGCATCGCCTCCACGGCGGATTCGATGGTGCCATAGGCGGTGACAACGATTACGACCACCTCCAGGTACTCTTCCTTGATCTTTTGGAGCAACTCGATTCCCGACATCCCAGGCATCTTGAGATCCGTCAGGACGAGATCCTGCGGATGCTTGGCGAGGACCTCGAGAGCCTGGGCGCCGTCGCTGGCCGTCATGGCTTCGTAGCCAGCTTGCTGCAACTTCAGTTGGGTAACGCGGCGCAGGTTTTCCTCATCGTCAACCACCAGTATTCGTTTGCCGATCATGCGACCTCTCCTCGTGTCTGTGGAAAGAACAGGCTGAATGTCGTGCCCCCGTCCGGATTCCTGCTCACGTTCACGGTCCCGCCATGCTGCGTCACGATCTGATGGACTACGGAGAGGCCAAGGCCGGTTCCGGTGTCCTTTGTGGTGAAGAACGGATCGAAGATCTTATCCATATTCTCCTCAGGTATCCCGTGCCCTTGGTCTCTGACCTGGATGACAATGCCGTCATCCTCCGGGCGGATGGTGAGCCAGACATCGCCGCCCTCCGGCATGGCCTGAGCGGCATTGAGCGTCAGATTTAGTACGACCTGGGTTAGCTGCTCCTCGTCTCCCAGAAGTCGCGGCACACTACGAGCCGTCTCTTTGTGAAACCGGATGCCCTTACCTCCAGAGTGACTCACCAGATCGATCACCGAATCGAGCACCTTTGGCAGATCCACGTGCCGCCACTCCGGGCGGCGCGGCCGCGCGAAATCGAGCAGGCTCGTGAGGAGGCGGTTCAATCGTGAGCATTCCTTGCGGATGATGCCCACTGTTTCCTTCCGCAACTCCGGCTGGTCATCGGCGACGTCAAGCACCTCGGCGGCGCCATCGATGCTGGCGAGTGGGTTCCTGATCTCGTGGGCCAGGCCGGCCGCCAACTGACCGATCGCCGAGAGACGGTCTGCCCGCTTGACCTGCTCGAATGTGTCCTGGAGTTCGCGGTACACCTGACTCAGCTTCTGTGCGGTGGCCTGCAATTCAGAACGGCGCTTCCGTTCACGGTCAGATAGCACGCCGGTGACGATCCCCACGGCGAGGAACATGAAGATCTCCGCGTACTGCTCCAACGCGTAATGCTGCTCGTGCCCCCACATAATCACGATGTGCGGGATGTACAGCAGAGCTGCCACGATGGCCGCGGCCAAGCCGCCTATCCATCCGAAAGCGATTGCCGCGTAAACGACAGGCAGATAGTAGAGCCGCTGAAAGATTCCGTGCCACAGCCTCAAATCACGCGGAGTCAGATAGTGACCGGCGCTCGTAATAGCGATCCCCGCCAACACGAGCGTGACCGCCTTCCAGTTCCATCTTGACGTGTCGGAGCCCATAGCTAAGGTGGCCTCATCCGTCAACGACGCATCACTGCGAGAGCGAGAAAGGGGCGACGGCGACTCTGGCCGCTCGTTGGGTTGCGTCGTCATATACTGTCGATTCATTATTCACAGACCTGTCTTCGCCAAGGAACTGCGCCGCCAACACTGCGGGCACATACGCCTGGGTCTCCCGCGGCAGCATTCCCGCCGCCGCGAGCCGCCAGAAATCCCGGTCGCCCACACGTTCGATTGCGCTTCGCACACGCTGTTCACCGGCGTTATAGGCGGCCAACGTTAAAGGCCAGTCTCCAAACCTAGCATAGAGAAACTTCAGGTATCGGGCGGCCGCGCGAGTGGACTTCTCAGGGTCAGTGCGTTCATCGCGTCCAGCTACGTTCAAGCCGAACGTCATCGCCGTCTCGGGAATCAACTGCCAGATCCCGAGGGCGTTCTTGGGTGATCTGGCAACGGGATCATAGCCGCTTTCAACAAGGCCGATCCAAACCAAGTCCGGCGGAAGCCCTTCCTCACGGAAGACACGAGTGATCATCGGCCGGAGCGGCTGGAGCCGGTTCAAAGAGGCGCGGAAGTGCTTCACTCCTGAACCTTGGAAGTAGCGGACGAAGTCTCCGACGATGGGCCGCAGTTCGCGTGCCGCCCGCTCTGGAGACTCGGCCGAACTCGGGTTCCGTCCTCGTGACGACATCGCTTCGGTCCCTTGCCGTTCGTGCTCAGCCCGTTCGAGAACTTCGTTCAGCACCTGTTCCCATCCGGGGATACCTTCGACGGCTGGCAACGGTCGGGCAAGGATCGCGAGGAAGGTGAGCGCTGGTGTGGCGAGACGAATCATCGATTTCCTCGCATCGTTCGGTTGTACGACATCAACTTGTGTTCGGCAATTGTAGCGCCAAACACGCATGGACACCCTTAACTTCCCTCATTCCAGTTGGTTACCACGGACTCTCATCGGGACGAACTGTCCTTGGTGACACCCTGCTGCCGAAAATTGTCCAACCGGAGTCCGAGAATCTCCAATTCCAGTGAGCCTTGGACGCTCACGGTGGCGGTAAAGCGACCGATAAGTAGCCTGAACTGAAAGACTTCGCTCGCCTCGTCCATGATTGGCACGGGTCGTGCGATGGAGGGGGCAGTGGCAACCAGGAAGGAAAGTACGGTGCGAACACCTTTGATCAGCCGGGCGATGCTGCTCGTGCCGCTTCTCGCCTCTGGGCTTTCGGCGCAGGGAGACCGGGCCGACCTCAAGGATCTGCTCGCTGAGGCGCTGAACAACAACCCGGAGGTCGTGGCCGCGCAGAAGCGGTACGAGGCGTCCCGGCAGAGACCGAGTCAGGTCAGTAGCCTGCCGGACCCGATGTTCTCTCCTGGGTACAACAGCAGCGGGCGGCCTTGGCCTGGTGCAGGATTGGGAACGGAAGTCACCAGCAACATCGGCGTGATGATCTCCCAGGAGATTCCTTTCCCTGGCAAACGCAAGTTGGCCGGTGATATGGCAGTGAAGGAGTCCGAGGCGGAATGGCAGCAGTATCAGCAGACCAAGCTGAGCGTGGTCTCCCGCATCAAGCAAGCGTATTACCGCCGGGCTTATGCGTTCGCAGCGGTCGACGTGCTGACGAAGAATCTCGATTTGCTGCGCAAGTTCCTGAAGATCACGGAAGCACGCTACGCCGTGGGCAAGGCTGCGCAGCAGGACATCTTCAAGGCGCAGACACAGATTTCGATCCTGGAAACGAAGCGAGTCCAACTGGAGCGCGAGAAACGAGCGCGGGAGGCCGAAATCAATAGCCTGGTGAATCGCGCTCCCGGTTCGCCGATAAGCCGCCCCGACGATTTGCGGGTCATGGATCTACCGCCTGGACTCCAAGAACTTTACCTGTCGGCACGCGAGAACTCCCCGATGCTCAAGCGGGACGAGAAGATGATCCAGCGCGCCGAAGTGGCGGTCAACATGGCGCGCAAGGAATACTATCCGGACTTCACCCTCAATGGCGGCTACTACAACATGGGCGGCATGAGTCCCATGTACATGTTCCGCGCCGACTTCAAGATCCCGCTTTACTACTTCCGCAAACAACGCGCGGCCGTCACAGAACAGTCCCAGACACTGGCACAGTCGCGAAAGACCTATGAAGCCACGAACCAGGGGCTTCACTATCGCATCCAGGACGACTACTCGATGGCGGAGACGGCCTCGCAACTGGTGAAGCTCTACGAGCGGGCGGTGATCCCACAGGCCAGACTGGCCTTGGAGTCGTCATTGTCTTCGTACGAGACAGGATCGGTTGATTTCCTGACCGTGTTCATGAACTACACCACCGTGGTTGAGTACCAGATGAACTACTACGACGAACTCCAGAACTTCTATCTCGCGCTCGCCCGTCTCGAAGAGATGACGGGACGTCCGCTGGTCCAATGAGGAACGACTCCATGAAAACTCTACGTATTCTGCTCTTCATTGGCCTGGTCGCCGCTGGGTTTGTAGGCGGCTTTGGATACGGCCGTTGGTATGGACCGCACCGTCACGAGGAAGCCGCGACGAAGAAGCCCAGGGGCTACCACTGCCCGATGCATCCGAACTATCACTCCGACAAACCAGGCGACTGCCCGATCTGCGGCATGAAACTGGTGCCGGATGACGACGCGGCTCATCCGGTAGGCGCCGAAGCCCAGAAGCCTGTCGGCAAGATCCTCTACTACCGCGATCCGAAGGCTCCTAACTTCAAGTCGGACAAACCCGGCATCAATCCCGAAACGGGCGGCGACCTCGAGCCTGTCTACGAGAGTGATCCTGCCGCAATGCCGATGGGCACGATTCGCGTGAGCCCGGAGAAGCAGCAGTTGATTGGCGTGAAGTTCGGCGAGGTGACGCCGAGCGCGGGCGTTCATTCATTCCGTTCCGTCGGGCAAGTGACGATGGACGAGACTCGTTTCACTAAGGTGCAAACCAGGATTGATGGCTGGATTGAGAAGGTCTACGTCGACTTCACCGGCAAGTTCGTCGAAAAGGGCCAGCCGCTGTTGACGATGTACAGCCCGGAGATGTTGGCCAGCCAGCGGGAGTATCTGCTTGCGCTCCGCAGCCGGGAGATCATGAAGGGCAACCCGCTGAGCGACTCGAAGCAGCAGAGTGATTCGCTGATCGAGGCAGCGCGGAAGCGCCTGGAACTCTTCTCGCTGAGCGAGGCACAGATTCAGGAGATCAACCAGACCGGTCAGCCCCTCACCAACATCACAATCTACTCGCCCATCAGCGGATACGTAATGATGCGCAATGCGTTCCCCAAACAGCGCATCACCTCAGAAACGGAACTCTACACCGTGGTCGACCTGAGCAAGGTCTGGATCATGGCGGATGTCTTTGAGAACGAGGCCTCCATGATCCAGGTGGGCTTGCCGGCGCGCATCAAACTCTCCTATGGAACGGGGCGCGCCTTCAGTGGCCGTGTGAGCTATATCCAGCCACAGGTCGACGCCATGACGCGCACCCTAAAGGTGCGCATCGAGGCCGACAACCCAGGTATGACGTTGAAGCCCGACATGTTTGTGGACGTGGAGTTCAACGTGTCCATGCCCGCCAGGATGACCGTGCCAGCGGAGGCTGTCCTGGACACGGGGTTGAAGAAGACCGTGTTCGTAGACCGCGGAAACGGCTACTTGGAGCCTCGCCAGGTCGAAACGGGTGAGCGCATTGGCGATCGCATCGAGATCACGAAAGGGTTGTCCCCGACTGAACGGATCGTTATTTCCGGCAACTTCCTGATCGACTCCGAAAGTCAGTTGAAGTCGTCGGCGGCAGGAATGGCCGGCCATCAGCACGGTGGCGCCTCATCGAAACCGGCGGCTAGCGCGCCTGCGCCCGCCGCGCCTGCGGAGCACAAACATGATTGACCATATCATCGAGTTCTCCGGCAGGAACAAGTTTCTCGTCTTCATCCTGATCGGCTTCGCGGTAGTCGCCGGCCTCTATTCGATGCGGAGTATCCCGCTCGACGCCATTCCGGATCTGAGCGACACCCAGGTGATCGTCTACTCGCGCTGGGATCGCAGCCCCGACATCATGGAGGACCAGGTCACCTACCCCATCGTCACCAGCATGCTGGGGGCACCAAAAGTCAAAGCTGTTCGCGGCTTCTCCGATTTCGGCTATTCGTTTGTCTACATCATTTTCGAGGAGGGAACAGATATCTATTGGGCGCGCTCCCGGACCCTTGAATACCTGTCTGCCGTCCTTCAACGGCTCCCGCAGGGCGTCAAGACAGAGTTGGGTCCGGACGCTACTGGAGTCGGTTGGGTGTTTCAGTACGCCCTGGTGGACCAGAGCGGAAAGCATTCGCTCGCGGAGCTTCGGTCCTTGCAGGATTGGTTTCTCCGTTACCAATTGAAGTCCGTGCCCGGTGTCGCTGAGGTTGCGCCCCTCGGCGGCTTCGTCCGGCAGTACCAGGTGAAGGTCGACCCCAACCGGCTCCAGGCATACAAGATTCCGATCATGAAGGTGGTCGATGCGGTTCGCAACGGTAACAACGACGTGGGCGGCCGGCTGGTGGAGTTCAGCGGTACGGAGTACATGGTGCGCGGGCGCGGCTATGCCAAGAACACCGAGGACATCGGAAACATCGTTCTGCTGAATAGCCCGGGAGGCGTCCCAGTCCGCGTTAAGGACGTAGGAGTTGTTGTACTGGGCCCTGATATCCGAAGAGGCATCGCCGACTGGAATGGCGAGGGCGACGTGGTCTCCGGCATCGTGGTGATGCGGCAGGGCGAGAACGCACTGGATGTGATCGACCGCGTCAAAGCCAAGATCAAAGACCTCGAACCTGGTCTTCCGCAAGGCGTGAAGATCGTCTGGGCGTACGATCGTTCGGACTTGATCAACCGATCCATCGAGAACCTGAAGGGGACGCTGATCGAGGAAATGGTGATCGTGTCGCTGGTGATCTTTATCTTCCTCTGGCACTTCCCCAGCGCCGTCATTCCGGTCTTTACCATCCCCATCGCCATCATCATCTCGTTCATCCCGATGAAGATGATGGGCGTCAGCGCCAACATCATGTCGCTCGGCGGTATCGCGATCGCCATCGGCGCCATGGTGGATGCGGCCATCGTGGTGGTGGAGCAGACGCACAAGCACCTCGAGGAATGGGATCGAACGGGCCGGAAGAAAGACTACCACCGGGTGGTCATTGATGCCGTGAAGGAAGTCGGTGGCCCCAGCTTCTTCGCGCTACTGGTCATCGCCGTTGCATTCTTGCCCGTGCTGACCCTGGAGGCTCAGGAAGGCCGCCTCTTCAAGCCGCTGGCCTACACCAAGAACCTCTCGATGATCATCGCGGCAGTCTTGGCCATCACGCTGGACCCGGCCATGCGGCTGCTATTCACGCACATGGACAACTTCCAATTCAGGCCGCGCTGGCTAGCGCGGGTGGTCAACGCCGTCCTGGTCGGCAAGATCCATTCGGAAGAGACGCACCCGATCAGTAGGGTTCTGATGCGGCTGTATGACCCCATCTGCCGCTGGTCGCTCCGCTGGAAGTACGTGGTGATCGCCGGAGCCATCGCGATGGTTGCGGTCACTGTTCCAATCTATGAGAAGCTCGGCTCCGAGTTCATGCCACCGCTCTATGAGGGCACACTGCTTTACATGCCCTCCACATTGCCCGGCATCTCCGTTGCGGAAGCCCAGAAGCTGATGCAGGTACAAAACCGGATCATCAAAAGCTTCCCTGAAGTTCTCACCGTCATGGGCAAATCCGGTCGGGCGGAGACTTCCACAGATCCAGCGCCGTTCTCAATGATGGAGACCACGATTGTCTTGAAGCCCACCGATCAATGGCGCAAGGTGGACACGTGGTACTCGAAGTGGAACTGGGCTCCCCACTGGCTGAAGGCTGCGTTCGGCCACATCACTCCGGACCATATTTCCCCTGAACAGCTTGTGGACGAGATGAACGCAGCACTCCAGATGCCTGGCGTGTCGAATGCATGGACCATGCCCATCAAGGCCCGAATCGACATGTTGACGACTGGTGTTCGCACGCCGGTAGGAATCAAGGTGTACGGTTCGGACCTGAAGCAGATCGAGCAGATCGGTACGGAGATCGAAGGCATCCTGCCGAAGGTGCGCGGAACGCGGAATGTGTTTGCAGAGCGGACCGGCGGCGGCTACTTTCTGGACTTCGACTGGAAGCGCGAGGAGATGGCCCGATATGGCCTCAACGTCGAGGACGTGCAAGCCGTCCTGATGAGCGCCGTGGGCGGCGAGAACGTCACCACGACCATCGAGGGCCGCGAGCGATATCCGGTCAACGTGCGCTACCTGCAAGACTTCCGGAGCGACATCAACCGGCTTAGCCGAGTGTTGGTCCCCACCATGGATGGAAAGACGCAGATCCCGGTCTCGCAACTTGCCGACATCAAGCTTTCCAGCGGCCCCGCCATGCTGCGGGATGAGAACGGAATGCTGAATGGCTATGTCTACGTGGACGTGGCTGGGCGCGATGTCGGCAGCTACGTGGAGGAGGCGAAACAGATTGTCCGGGAGAAGGTAAAGCTGCCAGCCGGATACACCTTGATCTGGAGCGGGCAGTACGAAGCCATGCAACGAGTGCGAGAGCGGCTCACCATCATCCTGCCTCTCACCCTCTTCCTGATCATGATGTTGCTCTACATGAACACGAAGTCACTGACAGAGACCATGCTGATCATCCTGGCGGTCCCGTTCTCCGCCGTCGGAGCGATCTGGTTCCTGTATTTCCTCGGCTACAACATGAGCATCGGCGTGTGGGTGGGTCTGATCGCGCTACTCGGCGTCGATGCCGAGACAGCGATCTTCATGTTGCTCTACCTGAACATCGCTTACGAAGGAGCGAAGAAGGATGGCAAGATGAACAGCCTCGCCGATCTGCAGACTGCCATCCACGATGGGGCCGTCAAGCGAATTCGGCCGAAGTTCATGACCGTGGCCGTGATGTTCATGGGATTGGTCCCCATCATGTGGTCCACCGGGGCCGGCGCAGATGTGATGCGCCGCATCGCGGCCCCGATGATCGGCGGCATCTTCACGTCCTTCATTCTGGAACTGGTCGTTTACCCGGCCATCTATGAGGTTTGGAAATGGAACACCGAAGTCAAAAAGCTCATCGCGTCGTAGGCCTCTTCGTCTCGCTACTTGCGCTCACCCCGGTGGGGGCGGCCGAACTCACGTTTCAGGTTCGCCACGACCGGCCGCTGAGCGACCACGCCCGCGTCTTCAAGAAGAAGGCCAGTGAGGGTGTGTTGACGATCAACGATCAAGGCATCGGCTATCAACAAGTGCTGCCCGAAAACAAGCGAAAGAAGGCTTCCAAGAAACCACCGAAGTTGGAGAGCGTTCAGTTCAACTACCAGGACATCCAGGAGCTTTGGATTTCTCCGGATAAACTCGTCCTCGTGACCTACAAGGACCGGAAGTGGTTTCTCGGCATCGACAAGGAATTCGAGTTCATGGTGCCCAAGGGCCAGACGTTCGAAGCGGCCTACGCGATGCTGGAGGATAAGCTGGATCGACGCTTCGTGGCAGCGATGGCGGACACCCAAGCCAACCTTCTGTGGGAACTGCCGGTGAAACTACAAGGGACCATCAAGGGATCAGAAGGAACCCTCCAGGTCGGACCGGATCGCATCGTCTACAAGACGGACCAGGCCCGCCAGTCGCGCACGTGGCGGTACCAGGACATCGAGAACGTCAGTACCTCAGACCGATACCAACTCACGCTCACGACCTACGAGCGCGCCAAGACGCACTACGGCAGCATGAAGGGCTTCAACTTCCAGCTCAAGCGACCGCTGGACGATAAACGCTTCGAGGCGCTCTGGAAGCGCCTGAATCAGGACAAAGGGCTTCAGTTTTTGACATCGATCGAAGAAAGGAACCAGACTGCGAGATGAAACGGACGATCACCACTCTTCTATTTGGCGCGGCACTGCTTGCCGCCGCCGACAAACCGCAAACGTTCACCGGCGTTATCACCGACACCATGTGCGGCGCCAAACACACCATGGGCATCACGCCCGACGACAAATGCGTCCGGGAGTGCGTGAAGATGGCTTCCAAGACGAAGTTCGCGCTTCTGGCTGGCAAGGACGTGTACGTGTTGAGCGACCAGCAGACCCCGGAGAAGTTCGCCGCCCAGAAGGTCACAGTGACCGGGACGTTATTCGAGAAGACGAAGGTCATCAAGGTCGACAAGATCGAGGCCGCCAGCGCCGGCAGTGGGCACTCTGGCCACTCACATTAGGGGAATACGCATGAGCCTCAGGCTGAAGGTCGTTGCGTTGGCGATCGTCGCGTTGTGCCTGGCCGCGGGCCTGTGGGTGTACTGGTTCGTGACGGCACACGGATTCAGTGCACGGGAGAAGCCTCTGAGGATCGAAGCTCTCCTGGCCAGGAACGCGAGAAGAATCGCCTCGCCCCGTGGAGCACGGGGCCTGAAGAACCCTGTGAGTCTTACGCCGTTGGCCATCGCCGAGGCGAGAGAGCACTTCGCCGATCACTGCGCTACCTGTCACGCCAACGACGGCAGTGGCCGCACGCAGATCAACGCCGGGCTCTATCCGCCGGCGCCTGATATGAGGCAACCCGATTCACAGGATCTCTCAGACGGTGAATTGTTTTACATCATCAAGAATGGAATCCGCTTCACCGGCATGCCGGGGTGGGGCGGAGAGGACGAGGAGAACTGGAAGCTCGTCCTGTTCATTCGCCATCTGCCGAAACTCACCGCTAAAGAACTCGAGCTGATGAAGGAAGTCAACGGCCTCGAGATCCACGGCGGCGCATCTCATTAACTCGAACGAAGGAGACGGAAGAATGTTCCACAGGCTGTTTGCGACGCTGATCCTGACTGGTCTTATGGGTGCCGCCGTAGTGAGGGCCCACGATCCCAGCCAACACAAGGGAACCCCAACCAAGGGCGAGGTGCTGTCAATCGCCGCCGATCGGATCGAAGTCAAGACGGACAAGGGCGTGAAGACGATCACGGTCAACGGCAAGACAACGTTTGAACGCGGGAAGACCAAAACATCTGTGTCCGGCTTTAAGAAAGGTGATCGCGTCGCCGTATTCGGAACAACGCTGGCGAGTGGCGAGATCATCGCGAAAGAGGTGCTGCTCGATAACAGCGCGCCAGCCGCTGCCCCAAAGCACGGCCCGAGTCAAAAGCACTGACCGGCGCCCATGCTTGCTGCGCGGGAAGCGAATGCCTCAACCTCAAGATCAGAAACGATACATTCCAGCTCTGCGGTATCACTCGCTGACCCGGTCGTACGATTGGGCGCTGAGTCGCGCGATGCCGGAACAGGCGTTCAAGTTCGCTTTGGTTCGTCGGGCCGATGTACGAGCGGGTCAGCGCGTGCTTGACTTTGGCTGTGGAACGGGGACCCTCACCCTGATGATCGAGGCCTCGGAACCCGGAGCGGAGATCGTTGGTGTGGACGTCGACGAAAAGGCCCTCGACATCGCTCGCGCGAAGTTAGGAGCAAACCGATCGAAGATCCATCTTTATCAGGCCTCGCCTGGCCCCTTGCCGTTTCCAGACTGTTCCTTTGACCGGGTCTTATCCTGCCTTGTATTCCACCACTTGCGGCGCAATGAGAAGCTAGCGGCGCTTTCCGAGTGCCACCGAGTACTGCGTCCTGATGGTGAGATTCACATCGCAGATTGGGGACAGTCGGCGAGCTTCCTACTTCGGGCTGGCTTCCTGTTGACCCAACTGCTGGACGGGTTCGAGTCGACGACCGACAACGCTCGCGGCCTTCTGCCCGAATTCATTCGTCAAGCAGGTTTCGACGCTGTGGTCGAGACGGAGCACTTCGCAACGGCCTTCGGCAGTCTCCGCCTCCTTCGAGGGACGAAGGTGACCTCGGTGGCGTCGTGCGCGCGCGCCGGCTGAGCCGCGCCACGCTGCGAATCATTAAGGAGAACTTGTTGTTCGCCGTCGTCTACAACGCGCTCGGCGTGCCTATCGCGGCGGGCGTGCTCTGCCCCTTTTTCGGAGTGCTGCTGAGCCCGATGATCGCTGCAGCCGCGATGAGCTTCAGTTCGGTCTCCGTCGTCGGGAACGCCCTCCGCCTCCGTCGAGTAGAGGTGTGAGTGCCCGTGGCTGCGGGCGAGACCTATCGCTGGTATTGAGTGGCAAAGTCAGTAAACTTGACGACTTGCCCCCCGTGTTCCCCCGCGAAAGCCACCGCTGACTTTCGATCTTGGAAGGCCAGCACGCTGGGAGAGCAGCGGTCAAATCGAGATTCGAGGGGTTGGCTGTCCTCTCCAACCGCGGGGCGATGCTGGAGGCAAGGGTTCACATCGCTATTCCGGACCACGAAGCTGCTATCCGGCTTCAGGGTCGTGTTGCTGAGATAGTCCGTAAGTTCGACCACTTGCACCTGCTTGCCGGACTGCTGATGCTCAGACAACGCGCACGCCGGACAGCAGTAATTTGCCCGTTGGCCGTCCAGAATGGCGACGGTTTTCATGTGCGAATGGACGGGCCGCGCACAAGCTCTACACGACTGAGCGCTCTTCTCGTTGACGAAGCGCCAGGTGGCGTATCCGAGTCCCGCGATGACAAGAATGGCAACGAAGCTCGCGATCACGCTCTTCCGTTGCGTCACAGTCCCTCCTTGGCCTAATCCTACACCCGAAAGCTGGAACTCGGGGCCAGGCGCCGTCGAGCACTGTACGGGTTTCTCCAAACGTTGTCCCTGCATGTCCAGTAATCGTTGAGAGACGAAGTCAAGAGCATAGAGAACTCTGTGAGGCACAATCAAGTAGCGACATCTGGCAGGTTGGCCCCTCGGATGCTTTAAGCAGAGTGTCAGAGCTCACCAAGTCGCTGAGCGGGCAACAAGGAGAATGGTGAATGAAACAAGCAATTCTGAACTGGAAACGAGCTATCGTCTCATCGATGGTTCTGGCTGCGCTGATCGTGGGCCCGGCTCCTCAGGCGGCTGCCGCGGAGATGAAGGGCATGTTGAAGTCCAAGGAGGTCAAGGCGCTCGTAGCCAGCGCCAAGACGCCGGCGGACCACATGAAACTGGCCCGTCATTACGCGGCGATGGCCGAAAAGCATGAGGCTGAGGCCAAGGAACATGAGGCCCTTGCAGAGGAATACACCCGGAATCCCCGAATGGGATCGAGCAAGATCCCGATGCACCCGAACAGTGCTGCGCACTGCAAGTACTTCGCCGAACACTGCCGTAAGGCGGCCGCTGAGATGCGCGCGATGGCCGCCGAACATGAAGAGATGGCAAAGAGCCTCACCAAGTGAACACGTCGAGCAGTTGGGGCGGATGAGCGGAGGCCACCCGCCCCAACTGTCTGGCACAATTGATGTCTCATGGATTAGAGTAGAGCAAGGCATATCCAAGCGTCGCGCCACTGGGTGTCTTCACCTTGAGCATGCCGGCCCAACCGGAGGGGTTGTTTGCAGGCACCAGTTCCGCAAATCGATAGCCGTTACCGGAGCCGCCCGCCAGGATGAGTTCGCCATTGGCGGTGAGTTCCAGCAGGGTGCAGTCGGCGAGGTTGGAGCCGGGGCCGTGGATCCTGAAGGGTGAGACGGAGTTGTCCGGAGAGGCGACCACGGTCGGGCCGGCGGCAAGGCCGGAGACGACATGTGGAGCCTGGGATGCCCAGGTCCTGGCGTAGGCTTTCTGCGGATCGTTCCCCTGCTGGAGGCAGGCGCCCCAGAGGTGAATATCGCCGGTGGTCCAGTCGTCGCCGGTGGCGGCGTACTGGCCGGACGGGGACCCGAGGCCCGTCTCGCCCACAACCAGCGTGAATGTCAAGGAGGAGACCGCGGACATCGGGATGGACTTGTTCGACTCGGCCGACCACCTTGGAATTGACCTACTAGAGGCAATGGAGGAGAAGTTGGAAAGGGATCGGGAGAAGTACCCGTTGGAGAAGGCGAAGGACGGGAGCGAGAAGTGCGACGAGCTCTGAGTGTGGCCTGATTTGGCGGCTAAAATCCACCGTTGGCTGCCCCCATAGGGGTGAAGATGAAGGGCTGGAGGCTGTGGTTCACGCGCGCTGACCTTTTCAACACGACAACTTACCAACGGACCCTCAGGTAGGCGCTGCTGCCGGACGCCCTTCACACAACCCAGGACGTGCTACGGTAACTTGGCTCGATCGAATACTCTTGATTTCAGAGGTCAACAAGCCTATACATGAGTGTGTGCCTCAGGGCACCGTTGCAGGCGAGGGCTGCACGAGATGGGACGTCGACTTCTCCATCTGAGTGCGCTGCTGTTGCTGTTTAGCATTACGGCAGTTCTGCTTAGCGCGCAGTATGTTCTTGGCCCCCGAGGGGGCTGCTACACCTTCACCAAGAGCGGAAACAAGAAGTACGTGGACCGGTCGCTCTGCAGCGATGCAGGTTCGAAAGTTGGCCAATCCTCCTCCTACCCAAAGAGTCGTCAGCAAGTCGACCCGGCAAACAACAATTCACCATCCGTTGCACCGCCTTCGGGATTCCTGCGCGGTCCGCGAGGTGGCTGCTACACACTGAGTCCGAGTGGCACCAAGCGTTACGTGGACCGATCTCTGTGTGACGCAAACACCTCGCCGCCCGGGAATGCCCAAGCCAACCAGCCCGCGCAGACGACAAAACAGCCGGCAGCGGCGTCCTCACGCTACATTCGCGGGCCGCGAGGCGGCTGTTATACGCTGAGCCCAAGCGGGAGCAAGCGGTACGTGGATAGATCGCTGTGTCAGTGAGGCGATCACAGGGTTCAGATCGGCCACCTGAGCGCGATTTGGCGATGGCTCAGCCCGGTGGGGCGGCCTCATCCAGCCAGGGGAAGGCCCACGGCCCGGGGGTGGGGGTGGGCCCGGTCAAAGGCCTGCGTAAGTCCCGTCAGTCGGAGTCGGTACTGCGACGCCCCCGGTCATCTGTCCCCCGGCGGTAATCCAGGCTGCTCCTCCACCCATGTCAGCAACGCGGCACGGGAGTAGTGCCCCCCGATCTCGCGGTTGTGAGGCGGATGCACATGCCTCCATCGCCGGAGGGCGGCCACGCTGAGGTTGATCAGGCGGGCAGCTCGGCTCGGCGGGCGGGCTGCGACTGCCGACTCGCCCACTCCTGCGCCCGGTCCTTCGCTTGAGCCAGTTGTTGCGGAGTCAGTTTCCGTGCAATTAGATCCCGGAAGGCGGTGTAGGCCGTGGATTCGTCCCCAACAGAATTGGAGGCCGCAACGCTTACCCACTTGGTAGGCCGACACGTAGTCCAGCGGTGCTCCTCTGGCTCTGTAGTACATTAGCCCCAGGTTGTACTGGGCCTTGGGATTCCCTTTCTCAGCGGCAACGCGCAGCCAGCGGACTGCCTCATGGTAGTCTCCCTTTACGTGGATGCCTCGGGCGTGCATCAAGCCCAAGTTGTATTGGGCCTCTGCGTTCCCGAGCGTCGCGGCCATGAGGAACAATCGAAACGCCTCCGCGTAGTCCCGAGCCACGCCACGGCCCTCGAAGTACATCTCGCCGAGTTCAAGTTGAGCGCCGGCATCACCCCCTTCTGAGGCAGTGCGCAGTTGGACGATGCGGAGGTCGTGCATCTCAATCATCTGGGTCCTTTGACCTCCCTAGGATTCCTCCAAGAACCAAGCCTACGCCGGTGAGAATCCCCCCTGTCGGGTCCAACAAGTACCCCGCGAGCGTGCCAACACCTGCACCTTTCAGGGCTCGATTCCCCATTTTCTCTTGTCGCAGCTTGGTGTTCAGCGGTGGCTTCTTCTTGCCGTGCTTCGCCCGCACGCTTTTGGCCGTCTTTGTCCCCTTGCTTCGGTTGCACTGCACACAAGCGGCGTACTTGTTGTTGATGTGGTCGGTGCCACCTTTGGCCTTGGGCTTCGAGTGCTCGATCTCCCAGCCGCCTTGAGCGGCAGGTTTGCCGTAGTTCTCGAATACCAACCACTCGTGACAGAGATGGCACTTGCCCGAAGTGCGGTCAAAGATCCGCTGAAGGTCTTCTTTTGAACGACTCACTGTCACCTCCTTGGCCGTCGGCGGGCAGAACGGACAGATGTTGCCCGGGGCAACACGCACTCTACTATTCGGACTATAGTCCGTTGGACTTTAGTCCTCCACCGGTCAGCATGTTGTCTTGGCTCAACGGCGCAGCAACAGGCAGGTCCAGCCCCAGACCGGCACCGACAAGGCGTTTGGCCTCGCCCTGCGCGAGATCAGGACGGCCAAGGGGCTGTCGCAGGAGGGGCTGGCGCATGAGGCCGGAGTGGACCGGAGCTATGTGAGCTTACTGGAGCGGGGGCTCAAGAGCCCGACGCTGCGGATGGTGTTCAAGCTGGCGGGGATATTGGGCGTGGCGGCGGCGGAGTTGGTGGGGCGGACGGAGACGGTGATGGGGACCAGGCCGCCCGATCCGGGTTCCGGATTTAGCCGCTAAATTCCACCGTGCCCGCACCCGTGTTCAGCGATCTCTGATCGGCACAGTCCGGAATCGGGATCGGCGTGGCCCGGAGCGTGCACTATCGGGCAGGACACGGACCAGACGACACCCAACGTTCACCCGATCCGTCTAGTTGAAGAACCGAGATCGGTTCACCAACCTCACCACTCCTGTCGGCTTCGATCTGTTTCGTCAGCAGGATGGTGACAGCCTCCTCCAGCCTGTGGTCCTTAAATACTTGCGACGCAAGCCGATCAATCACATCGCGATACCCACCAGCCAGCCACTGGGAGCACCCGCGTGGGCAATCGACCGCCGGTTGTTGATACCTTTCAGAGTGGGACCGCCTGATGCTTCTGGAGAAGTAGAAAGGTCCGTGGTCGTATCCGAAGAACGCCACAGACGCCACCGTGTTCTGCCGGTCCTCGATCAGAATTCTGTCGGCTGCGGCAAGCGCCTGTTTCTCAAAGAAGTCGGCCTTGGATCTAGGATCGCCAGGCATGTTGCAGGCGTGAACTGCCAACTGGAAGAAATCGATGCCTGTTTTGAGGTTGATCACCTGATTGCTAGAAATTACGAAATATATTCCGGAGGAACACTTGCGAATCTTGCAAGTGTTAGGCCCCGCTTTTTTCGACGCGTAATCAATTGTGATTGTTGATCGAGAGTCAGCACCGACTACAATCACGTCGCCGCGCTGGGCGATGAGAAACGTGGTGCACTGTAATGTCCTCAGGCAGGCCGATAGGATCAACAGGCTCCTTGCTACGCCCATGGGATCAGTATCACATGGTAGTGCATGAACGGGCACACGATACTATCGTTCCTGTGGGTGACTGCCAATCAACCATAGCGAGTTCGTAACGGATGCCGGGATACCCTAAGAAGCTCTTGAACTACCCGAGCATCCTCGGAAGGCAGTGTCTCGACTCAAGACTTCCGGCTCGTCGACCAGGGTGAAAAGTCCCATGCTGCCTGTCGCCGCCGAGTATTCGAGTCGAATATCGTGCCAGGAGCCCGACAGGGGGCGGGGTGGATCCGGCCATCGGACAGGCCGTCCTTGGCCCAGTCAACCTTGCATGCGGCCGAACTCCGAACGGAATCCACACTGTGCGATCAACTCGCTTACGCTCGGCCTGGACACCGGTCCGATCCGGCCTGCCCGAAGCTCATCAGCAGGCGGAGGAAGACCACCAAGCTTGCTCCAACCAGCGATCCTCAGCCAGAGTTATACTCTCAGTCAGACTGGTACAAGAGCCGGTCAGATCACGCCAAGAAAAAGCTAGGGAACGGCATGCCCGAGCGGTTGCGTGAGACAGGCCTGAGCGACTGACATCAATGCTTCCTGACTTCCCTGATCTAAAACGGCGATTGCTCACGATCACGAAGATCACCTTCGAAGAGAAAGTTCGCGAGGACGGACTGATCCGCGCCATCAACCAAGTCCCCTACTTCGAAGGCGACCGATTCGAAACTCAGGATGTAGAGGGGGACAAGCAGACCTCCTC
The DNA here is from genome assembly GCA_016215215.1 of Acidobacteriota bacterium. Classification (GTDB taxonomy): domain Bacteria; phylum Acidobacteriota; class Terriglobia; order Bryobacterales; family Bryobacteraceae; genus Paludibaculum. Next base: position 32,441 of record JACRKW010000030.1, on the reverse strand, counting down.
TCCGAAGCAGATGAGTATCCCAATCACGGTCGAGCGGACGGCCATTGTCGAGGAGGGCGTCGGCGCCTATGTCAAAGTGATGATGAACGCGGTTACAGTACAGCAACAGAATCTGGTTCAGATGCTTCACGAAAGAATGGATGAGGTGACGGAACGCACCGGCAATAGAGTCGACGCTGGCGGCCAGCCATTCAGTCCCTCTCTTTTCCTCGATCTGCTCGAGAAAATCGACATCGACTTCGATGAATACGGTCAACCGGATCTGTCTTCTGTAAGAATCGTCGTTCTGCCGGAACTCGGCGAAGTGTTGCGAGAGAAGGGTCCGGAGTGGGAAACTGATCCGGTCTTACGGAAACGTCGCGATGAGATCATCGCCAAAAAGAGGATTGAGTGGAGTGATCGAGAGAGCAATCGAAAACTGGTTGACTAGGACCAACGAGCGCAACTACCAAGCCGCCTTTTGCCAGGTGCTTATGCATCAGGGGCATCGTGTCCTTCATTCGTCTTCCCACGGGCCGATGGAACAAGGAAAGGATGTCATCACGGTCGAACCAGACGGCGAGTACTGCGGCTACCAGACAAAGACCGGAGACATAGACCTGAAAGAGTGGCGTAACATCCGGGGTGAAGTCCAGGAGCTTGTCGAGTTGCCGATTGACTATCCTGGCGTCGACAAGTCGAAAGGCCATCGAGCCTATCTTGTTACCAACGGTGTGGTGACTGACCCGGTCCGGGTGGAGATTAGCGCCCGCAACGAAGACAACCTCCGGAAAGGTAGGCAGTACGCGCAACTGACCGTCATCGCCCGAGATGAGTTGCTCAAGGCCTTCGTTGATGCGCAGGGTCGGTTCGTCCCGACCGAGCTTCCTGACATTCGCTCTTTCTTAGAAGTTTATCTGAGCGACGGTCGCGCTATGTTGCCAAAGGAGAAGCTGTTCAGCGTTTTGGAGCTGACGGCACTCGGGGAGGAACCTACGCGGAAATCCGACGCGGTGGACGCCATCACTGGGAGTCTCGTCATTACCAGCTACCTGTTGAACGGCTTCGAGCGGGCGCAGAACCACTACGGGATGGCGGAGGGATGGGCCGCACTAGCAGCGTGCTTGGCACGGTATGTTCTCAGGTACTCCGTCCCAAAAGCGCAGTGGGCCACGTCCATGTCGCTGGTGATGGGCGAGATCCGGGCAAACCTTCAGGGTCTCCGCGACGAGGCACTGGCGCGCGAAGATTTTCTGGAAGGCAATCCACCAGGCCTCTTTGCCGATGGCGGGCCTATGTTGAGAGCCCGAACTACAATCGTGCTCGGCGCAATCGCTTGCGTTGAACTCGACTCGGAGTCCAAGTCAGATGCAGAAACGCGCCGGCGAGTCGCACAGCTCATTGAGAAGCACGCCAAGCGTCTCTGGTTTTGGGGAGAATCCGCATTCCCATATCTTCTCCATATGATCCACTTTCTCGAACAGGAGAATCGAGAACTCGCTGCATTCCGCATTCTGACCAACATTTTCAACACCCTAGTGGACGTCAACTACGGGCGGCGTGGCACTGTTTTTGCGCCTCCTTATTTTTCGGTCGAGGAGATCCTTGCTGAGTCCCTGCCCGACCAACTGGAACGCGCCGATTATCGCGGGTATGCCGGCAGTTCCTTCGTCCTCGGACCTATGATCGAGATGCTCGCTCGAAGGAACCGTAGGGACGTAGTCGAGCCAAAGTGGCGCAAACTTACCCATGTAGAGCAGCAAGAATTCGTCCCAGACCTCGACGCGGACGTGTTCAGTTGGCGTACACGTAAGGGCCGCAACCGATCGTTCTTCTTTACGCCGACCCAGAGTTGGGCGGGACTTCAAGCGACGGCAGCGGATGAGACTGCAATCCCGGGCTCGCTTAGAGCATTCAGGTCCCTGGTCCCATATCATCTGCTGGTATGCCCGCACCGCACCTCCGCGGCGGCGGTGCGGTTGATAGAGGCGGTGGGCGCCTGAGAACACTGATCCTGTCTTGGGACCCATTGATATAGGATCCTCGCGATGCGCGAGCAACCCCACAACACGGAGGGGCAGGACGGATATTCGGCTCGAATGTCCTCGCTCTGCGATCACGGCGACAGCGTCAAGGTGTCGATCGCCGGCCGGGACGTCATGGGCCTCTGGGAGCCCGGATATCGATTCGCCTCCGGGGCCCAACAACAGCGGCGATCACACCCAATGGAGCCCGAGCCCGTGCGCGCGGAGGGCTTCCACTGAAGGCCACTCAGACCTTTCCGCAGGCAGTCGAAGCTGCTTACCGTGAAGGCTCATGTAGGAGGAATGCTTCAGCCCCCGACTCACATGGAGGGTGTAGGTGCCGTCTGTATACTCGATCCGCAACTGCCCCAAGTCGAACAGGGTGTGCACATCAACGCGCAACAGGATGCCGAGAGAAACGGGTGGGGCACCTGAACCCATGTGCGGGCGTAGGAGTGCCGCGTCCAGCACCTCCTCCACATCGCAGCCTGTCACTGCGCACCGCCCGTCGTACGCCCGCAACAACCGCGTGCGGAATAACTGGCTGCCATGCCGCTGAACGATGGTCCGTTGGATTCCGAAACAGAATTGCTCCGCGCTCTTCGGTCTGAATGACGCGACCTCCACTTCCAGCGCCTGCCATTCCTCCGTAGCCTCAGGGTGGTTGAGTCTGTCCAAGATGCGCTGCATTTCGACGGCCTGCTCACGCTCGATCCGAATGAGCTGCTTGAGCCACCAGCCCTGATTCACATGCGCTCGCAGCACGGGGCTGCGCTTCCAGTGGTCAACAGTGAGGGGCCGCTCGTAGAGATCAGCTACGAACAGGGTGGGCAATCTGACGAGGCCCTCGCCTTCTCCAGGAGTCGCGGCGAGACGGTCGCACACCGCCAAAACGCCGTCCCCACAGAGGCAGCCCTTCGTCAGCACGCCACTTTTTGCCAGCGCACCGCTCTCAGCGGCAGCCCCCCACAGAAACACGATGTCGCCTGTCTGGACAGCGCCCAACGCCTTCGCGTCTCTCAAGGTCAGCAAGCGCTCGGTTGCAGGCGGGTCCGTACCAACGCTGTGTGCACGGAGGAGTGCCGCTAGGTCGGAAGGCTTGAGCCTGGCCAACCAGAAGGACGTCTCGTCCAGACTCCGAATAAACGGAGTTGCCCCATCACCATGCGAGCGCGCCGCCCGTACCGCATCGATCACCGACTTCAAGCGTCGGAATGCTTTCGCTCCAAATCTTCTCCCGTACAGCTTGCCGACGGCGTCGATCTTGTCTTCAGTCAACTCCGCAGCCCACTTGGAGAAACTCTGGAATGCACCCAGCCACATATTCAGACGGCCCGTGGAGAACAGATGTTCGCACTCGTAATACGCCTGCCGGACATCCTCGCTGTGCTTCTCTAGGCCCAAACTCGGGTTGTCTGCCTGTGCCACGGCTATCGCAGCAGCGCGGACCTCTTCACCTGCAAAGAGAGCCCGGACCTTCACTCCGGCCCAGAGCCGTTCCCGACGATCAGTGCCCCGCTGAACAGGACGGCCCGTCGCGTTGGCAGCGGCTGGTGCGCGTCTGAAGAAACCCACCAGTGGCTTGTCCTGATGGCCACGCTTAGTAGGAGTTCGGCTCGCCTCGTCGCTGAGCACCCATGTAACAAACCAATCGCACTCCTGCGCGGAGAGCTGCAACAGACAGGATAATCCTCGCGCCATTATGCGGTTAGCATACACCATTGTTTGGGGCAGTAAGTGCGAACCGAGGGTAACATGAGGCTGGAGGTGCGAATGCAAAACACCGAAGAGCGGCTGCTGAACGAACGTGAGGCAAGCCGAGTGCTTGGCTGCAGCCCAGCGACTATGCGCTGGCGTCGCAAGCAGGGGCGCACGCCCGGCCATTACAAGATCGGACGCAAAGTACTCTACCGCCTCAGCGATCTGGAGCGCTACCTGGCGCGTTGCAAGGTGGAACAGACGACGGTCCCGACCGTGTAGGCCGAACAAAAAAACGCCCCGCGGGAACGGGGCCGAAAGAGAGAATCTCGTGACTGAGTCTAACGCAAATGCCACATCGTGGCAAGGACAGGTGAGGAAAATGGAGGTCTCCAACATCCTCAAAATCACCCATGCGTTCCCTTTCTTCCGTTGTCCGAACGGCGACTACTGGGCACTAGTGGACGTCGCGGGACGATTCAGTGCCTTGAGGGTCGGATCCAACGAGTTCGAAGACCTCGTCCATGACCTTTACTACGCTAGTTTCCAAGACGCCCCTTCGCCTGCAGCATTTCGCTGCGCCCTCGGAGTGATCCGCGCCAAGACCCGGGCAAGCGCGAAGGTGTGTGATGTTGCTCTTCGGATCGGTAGGGACGACGGCGCTCTGTACTATGACACGCGGGATGAGCGGGGACGCATCATCAAGGTCACCTCCGGCGGTTGGGGAGTTATCGCGAATCCGCCCTGTGCATTCTGGCAGCCGCCGGGGATGCTCGGAGTCGATTCACCCCACACAGAGAACGGCCACGATCCCGACCTCGTTGACGCCGCATTCGGCGTCATGTTTCCCGGTCTGTCCGAGAAGCAGCGCATGCTGCTAGTGATGTGGTGCGTGCACAGCCTGATCGTTGGCGCACCGTGCCCGCTGCTCCATCTGATTGGCCCGCCGCGGAGTGGTATCGCTCTGCTTGCCAGGATTATCAAGCGGGCCATTGACCCTTGTGCGGGTGAGTCGCTGCTCAAGCCGAAAGAGGCGAAGGACCTAATCCTGGCCACGCGAAGTATGCGCATCGTTTTGCTCGGCGACTTTTCGTCTTTGCCACAGGCGCTCGCTGACGCCGTGTACGGCATCCTCACCGGAGCCAGCATCCGGCCGCGGAAACTCTACACCGACGATGACGTGACCATCACATCCGTTCAGCGTGCGGTTATTCTGACCTCTCACGACGACATCGTGCGCGCCCGGGGGTTGCGAGAGTTCCGCATCCGGATAGACGCCATAGAGAATCTGTTGGCGGGGCCCGAGATGGAGGTGTGGCGCGACTTCGAAAACTACCGGCGCACGATCCTGGGCGGCTTGTTTTCGGCGGTTTCCTACGGCATTGGGCACCTGGACTCGATCAGGGACTCAGGCTTGTGTTATGTGAACGAATTCGGCCTGTGGACTGCTGCAGCCGCGCCCGCCTTCGGCTGGGACTCTGAGCAGTGGCTTCGCGTCTATCGCGAGAACATGGGCGAGCAAATGGTGGACGCACTGGATGCGTCGGTGATCGGTCGCCCCTTAGTGGAGATGGTCCGGGCTCGCGGGAGGCTGTCGGTCACGGCTTCGCAGCTACTGGAAATGTTGCGGACGCTCGTGCGGGATAGATCGCTTCTGCCTGCCGACCACAAGGCCCTCGGCACACAGCTCAACAAGATCGCCAGCGCACTCCGGAATGCGGGTATCGTGTTTCGCCGCGACAACACCAAGGCGCGCGACCACAAACCATTCCTGGTCTTCGATGTCGACGGCGCCCAAGAGGAGTCGCACCCGACGCGCCCCAATGCCAAACCGCCGTCGGTCGACGACTGCGGCAACCTCGTGTACGACGACTCCGAGGAGTGAAATCCATGCCATCACCCAGCATCGACGCAGGAGTCGTCGGTAACGCTCCCCCCTCCAACCGCCAAATCCGCGCATGTGGACAAGGAGGACAAGGGATGGGCAGGTTCCTTTCCTATTCTGTAATACGTATAGTAAGCACTGGCATCTCCGTTGTCCGCTTGTCCGCGTCCACTTGTCGCCACCCTGAACTCAGTGAACCAGAAGGACATCTTGGTGCCACTGTTACGGACAACGCCAGAACCAACCGTTGTCCGCACATGTCCCCATTGTCTGCACGCCCCATCGGCACGGTCGTCACCTTCTCGAGGCTGGCAATGAGCCCCGCCTCCGCACCGTGGGGCCCCGGCCTGTGGGTCGTCCTATTCCTGGCCCTCGAATCCACTCTCGGCAGCTTGATCCGGGCCCCCGCCGCTGTCGATGTCGGCACCACCCACACGGCGGCTTGGTCTTTCCCAAGTAAGCTCCAACGCCGCCAAGACGCCGGGCGGGACGTGGCCGACGCCGTGGACGAGGTCCTCAGGCTCCGGCGTTTGCTGTCTCGGCTGCCAGCGGTCCAGGGATCGAAGAGGTAGCGGTATGGCTGACCACCAAAGCGATCAAGCTCCTGCTGAGGTCTGGCTCTACGACATTGATGACTTGCAGTCATACTCACCCTGGCTGGTTTTGTACTCGTCCGCGCTCCCGACCTACCTGAGGCGACTGCTGCCGCCCGGGGGCTGGCCATGGGGCCGGAGGCAGGACTGGCACTGGAGCTTGGGCTGGGAATGGCGCTGGGGCCTGTCTCACTACCTACCTGCCTGCCTCCTCGGCCTCCTCTGGGCAATGCCGCTGTCCGCACAGCCGGTGGTCACCACGCCGCCCGGCGCTGACCAGGGTGTCCAGGTGGTCGAGCCGGTGGACCGCGTGGCCGTGGTCAGGATCGATGCGGGGCGGGCGGAGATGCGTAGGAGCACTCCCGCCAAGGACCACGGCAGGGAGGCGCAGGAGAAGGCCAGTGCGAGGGTAGTACTTCTGGACCAGCCGCGTGGTGCTATGCTTCCGGGCGAGGCGAACTCCACGCCGAAGCCCAGAACGAAGCAGTATCAGCAGGGGCCATGGCTGGAGATCCCGGACAGCGTGTTTAGCGACGCGCAGTTGCACAGTCTTGTGGAAGACTGGCTGGTGCCCCGTTTGGTGGACACGCTGGTCCGGGAGCTGCTCGCAGGGAGTCAGGACGGATAGCCGGGATGCTGTGCGCGATCTACACACGGTACAGTTCAGATCTACAGCGCGAGTCCTCCATTGAGGACCAGGAGCGGCGGTGCCGCCAATTTGCTGAGCAGCAGGGATGGGCCGTGGTGGAGGAGTTCGTGCTGGCGGACAAGGCGTTGTCCGGCGCTAGTCTCGCTGGGCGTGGTCGACTGGAGGCCCTTATTCAAGCAGCGAAGCGGAAGCCGCGCCCCTTTGATCGGCTGCTCGTTGACGACACCTCCCGGCTTGCACGGGATTACGCGGACTCATCCAAGCTTGTCAAGACTCTCCAGTTCTACGGTGTCGAAGTCAGCGTTGTGGCCAACGGCATCGACACGAGCCAGAAGTCGTCGAAGATGACGATGGCGGTCATGGGGATCATCGACGAGCAGTACCTGGACGGGCTGGCGGAGAAGGTCCACCGGGGCCAGGAGGGACGTGTTCTGAAGGGCTTCAACCCTGGTGGCAGGATCTACGGCTACCGCAACGTGCCCATAGAAGACCCCACAAGAACAGCCAAGTACGGGCGTCCGGCGGTGCTTGGTGTCCGCCTTGAGATCATTGAGGAGCAGGCTGCCGTCATCCGGCGCATGTTCGACCTGTACGCCGCTGGGATGGGGTTCGGGGCCATTGCCAAACTGCTTAACGCCGAGGGGACGCGGTCGCCCCAGCCCCCGCGGAACAGGCCGGACAAGGGGTGGTGCCCGACAGCCGTCAGAGCGATGTTGAACAACGAGCGCTACCGGGGTGTATTCCAGTGGAACCGCACCAAGAAGGTGCGCAACCCGGAGACGGGCAAAAAGACCAGTCGGGAGCGGACAGCCACCGATCATGTGAGCCAAGAGGTTCCAGAGTGGCGGATCGTCACCGAAGATCAATGGGAGGCGGTGCGGCGGCAGAACGCCCGTGTCAACGCTTCCGGCATTCACCGCTTGGGGGGACAGTGCCGCACAGAGAAGAGCAGGAGTTACGTGTTCAGCGGCCTCCTGGTCTGCGCCACCTGCGGATCGAAGATGGTGATCGTGAGCGGCGGCGGCAAACGTGGCTATGTGAAGTACGGCTGCCCCTGCCACCGTTACCGGGGCACCTGCGAGAACAAGTTGTACATTCGCCAGGATCGTCTGGAAGCACAACTCCTCGCAGCCCTCGAACAGCGACTGTTCCAGCCTGGCCTATTGGATTCGATCACCTCGCTGGTACGGGAAGGGGTAGCGCAGCGGATCGCAGAGATGGAGCGACAGGGAGAGTTTACGACGGTGGACAGCTTGAAGCTCCGCAGGGACGACCTTCAGGCCCAGGTAGACCGCCTAACCGACGCCATCGCCACCACCGATGGAATGGCTGTTCTGGTGGCCAAGCTCAAAGCAGTGGACACCGAACGCCAGACTGTCGAATCCCAGATCGCCGCCTACCACCCGATGGATTTGAAGGTGACCGACCAGCAGGTCCGGCAGCACGTCAACAAGACCCTGCTGACACTGCGAACCCTGCTCGACGGCGACAACGTGCTTGCTGCACGAGCAGCCTTACAGAAGCACATTCCGCAGCTCGTGCTCACGCCCGTGGAGCGCGAGGGCGAACCCATTTACAAGGTGTCGGGGGGAGTAAATCTCGACGGGGAAAGTAAGTGCGTAATGCAGATGGTGGCCAGGGACGGACTTGAACCGCCGACGCCGGCCTTTTCAGGGCCGCGCTCTACCAACTGAGCTACCTGGCCATCGGCTACTTAGCCAGTTTACCAAATCGTCCGTCTACCGCGCTAATTCGCCTTCCCCCCCTATGCCCCCAGGCGCTTCAGCGCCTCGCCGGTCGACTTCTCCACGTCCGCGTGCAGTGAGTTGCCGTGTGCGTCCATGGTGACAATCGCCATGAAGTCTTCCCCTTGGAGATGCCACATGGCCTCCGGCACGCCAAACTCGAAGAGGTGAACGCCCAGCACCTTCTTCACCGTCCGGGCGTAGAACTGCGCCGCCCCACCCACGCCGTGCAGGTATACCGCGCCGCATTCCTGCAGGCCCGCAAGCGTCTTCTTCCCCATGCCGCCCTTGCCCACCACCGCCTTCACACCATAGTTCCGCAGCACGTCGGCCTGGTAGGGTTCCTCGCGCGAAGAAGTCGTCGGCCCGGCCGCCTTCACATGCCACTCCTCGCCTTCTTTCAGCATCACCGGACCGCAGTGGTACAGCACCGCTCCGTTCAGGTCCACAGGAGGCGCATTCTTCATCAGGTGCGCATGCACCGCATCGCGCCCCGTGAACATCTCACCTCGGATCAATACCACGTCGCCCACCTTCAGCGCCCGCATCTGCTCCGCGGACAATGGCGGAGCCAGGATCACCTCCCGGCCGCTCAGCGGGAATCCGCTCTCCTTGGCCATCCGTTCCACGGCCCGCGACGGATCGCGGTACAGCCACCCGGTGATGGCGCCGGACTTCGCGTCCATGCGGATACCCAGCCGCCGGAAGGCCCAGCAGTCGTACGCCACCGACACGAAGAAACTTGCCGGCAGCCGGTTGGCCGCCGTGATCTTGCACCCGATCAGCGCAGCCACGCCGCCCAGTCCCATCGCGCCGATGCCCAGCGTATTGGCCTCGGCCATGATCTCGGACTCCAGTGCAGCCAGTTCCGGATTCGCATTCGTGTCGTCCAGCGTGCGGAAGAGCTGCATCTTGGCCAGGCTGTAGCCGTGCGCCCGGTCACTGCCGATACACACCCCGATCGCACCAGGTGCGCAACCCTGCCCCTGCGCCTGCCAAACCGCGTGCAAAATGCACTTCTTCACGCCCGCCAGATCGCGACCGGCCTTGCCCAGATGGTCCAGTTCACACGGCAGTGAGTATTGGATGTTCTTGTTCTCACAGCCGCCTCCCTTCAGCACCAGCTTCACCTCGATTTCGTCCTCTTCCCACTGCTCGAAGTGGATTACCGGCGTCTCCGCCCCCAGGTTGTTGCCCGAGTTCTTGCCTGTGAGCGAATCCACTGAGTTCGGCCGCAGCTTCCCACGCCGCGTCGCCTCGGCTACCGCCTCGCGGATCTGCCGCGCAATCGCCACCTGGCTTACCCCAACCGGCGTGTGCACGATGAACGTCGGCATGCCCGTGTCCTGGCAGATGGGGCCTTCGTCCTCATGCGCCATATCGATGTTGGTCGCCATGATCGACAGCGCCTGGTGCGACTGAGTCCCCGGCGTCTCGTTCTTCAAGGCCATACCCATCGCAGCGCGCACGTCCGGCGGCAGATTGGTCGACGTCTGTGTGATGAGTTCAAGAAGGCTATTGAAAAGGAATTCCATGACACTGCTCTCCTAAATGACCAACCCTCTATCCTATCTCTCCGCCCGCTAGTTCAGCTTCAGCTTGGCTACCGCCGTCATCCCCGGCCTCAGCATCGGTGAAGGCGAGGAAAACTCCAGCACCACCTGTGACTCATCCACCGACTTCACCGTCGCCGGAATTCCGTCACCCGGAATCTCCGCGATCTGGATCAGCGCCTGCTGTCCCACGGCAAACCGTTTCAGCATTCGCGGATCGGCCGTCTCGATGACAAACTCCAACTGCGAAAGATCCGTGGCAATCTCGATCAGGTCCTCCATGCTGCGGTCCACCTGATCACCGGCCGACTTCTTGATGGTCAGGATTAGCCCGTCCACAGGCGCCAGGATGTTGGCAGCCGCCAGTGCGTCCTTGGCGCGTTCGTGTTCCTGCTCCTTCTCCGCCAAAGTCTTTCGGGCTGCTTCAATCTCGCGCACCGTCTTCTGGATCCGCTCGGCCGCCGCCGCCGCTTGCCCAAGCACCGTCTCAGACTCTTGCTTGGCTGCCGTGTACTCCTCCTCCGACTTCAAGAAGGCGTTCCTCGCGGTCGCCCCTTCGGCGTGCAGCAGGGACTGCCTCCGGTACGTCCTCTCCGTTCGCTGCAATTCCATGCGAACTCTCGATGCATCGGCCGCCAACCGCGACTCCTCCAACCGCACAGCAATCAGTTCGGACTCCAGCGCCGACACCCGCGCCTGCGCGCGCTCGGCCTCGATTGCCGTCTCCTTCTCATCGCTCAACAATGCGTCGTTGGTAATCCGCCCCAGGATCTGCCCTTCGTACACTTCGTCTCCCGGCTTCACGGGAAACTCCTCGGCCACTCCCTCCAGCGGAGCAGGAATCCGCACCACGTTGGCCGCGCGAATCTTGCCTGCAAGGTGCACCTCGGCGCCTTTGGGCAGCTCAACCGGCGGCTGGTTGGACTGCTTCTGCGGCGGCGCATGGCGATAGTACCAGGCGATCGCCCCCGCACCGGCGGCGGTAAACAGCACCGCTCCGCACAACAGGATCCACTTCCCTCGCATACCTCATCATAGTCCGGGCGCCTTCTCCCTCCAGACCAGCCGCGTTTCACGATATACTGCGGGCTCAGGGTAAGGAAAGAGAGGAGGGTTCATGGCGGCGTTGCGCCTCGGCGACGACATTGACGATTACTGCATCAAGTGCAAGCGGTTGACCAATCACGTCATCATCGCCCTGGTCTCTGACCAGCCCGCCAAGGTCCGTTGCCGGACCTGCTACAACGAGGGCCCCTTCCGTAATAGCGAAATCCCCCCCTCGAAGAAAGACCTCCGGAAGGCCGCACTCTTCAACGCCGTTCTGGAATCGATCCCCGCTGCCGCTCCTGCTTCCGAACCCGCCGCCAAGCCCAAAGGCCGGGGGAAATAGCCGCAGCTCAGCCTTTCCGTGTCTCCCGGCGCAATTCCTCCAGCACCTCGTCCCGCCTCGCCTCCGTATCCATCTCCTTCTCCAGACGCCTGAGCGCCGCACCCACCACATCGCGGTGATGCAGATTGGAGCCGAAGCCTTCTCGTGACGTCAGCCTCAGCCAGATCTCATGCAGCCGGTCCACGTCTTCCGGCCAAAGCCGCGGCGGATGCGGCCCCAGATTGACATACGCAGATGGCCGGTCCGCGGCGATAATCTCCAGTGAGAACGGCTGCCTCGGCTCCGGCAGATTCTCCCACGCCAATCCGATCCGGCGGGCCAGTTCTTCGCTCGCCATCGCTCTGGACACCCCGGTCACCAGACGCGACGCCTTCAGGTTCTGCGCCGTTAGTACCATCGCCACAAACGGGTCGGTCGCCGGTACCACCAGCAACTCCACAGGCTTGCCTTCCTTTTCCGCCAGTTCCACTACCTTCGAGAACAGCTCTTGCTCGTAGACGGAGAACATTTGCTCCTCCGCCAGGTCGTACTCGCCGGCGCCGGTCGATACCGGCCTTACCGTCATCACCACGATGTCGTGGCGCCTCAGGTTCGTCTTTTCCAGCACCCGCTTCAAGTGGTCCATGTGCCGGAAATCCCTCACCGCCACCAGCACGCAGCCGGGCCGGGCGTGGACGTTCCCGGCATCCACCTGCGCCTGGTGCTCCAGGTTGAACTCCTCTAGCGCGTGACCTTTTTCCACCAGTTTGCGCGCCCGCGCATTCAGCAATTCGGAGATCGTGAACACCAGGAAAAGCACAATCGTCAGGCTGACGCCATAGATCGTAGCCACCTTCTTGGTGAACAGGTTGGCGATGGCCACCAGCAGCAACATGAACGTCGTCACCGCCAGCCCCACCGGGATCTCCGACTTGCCGAACTTGAAGTTCAGCGGATACTTGTACTCCTGGTCATGCCGCTGGAATCGCAGCGCCAGCACCCCGGTCCCCTTCAGCGCGAAGCTCCACACCACTCCGAACGCGTACGCCTCGCCCAGCAGATACACGTCGCCCAGCGAGAACACGATGGTGATGAGCTGGGCGGCGGTAATCAGCGAGATCAGCCGCGAGGTCGTCCCAAACCTGTGATGCGGCTTGCGGAACCACGGCGTCAGGACGCCGTCTTCCGCCACTCTGTTCAGGATGCCGTTGGCGCCGATGATCGACGTGTTCACCGCGCCGGAAAGGATCAGCGCGCCAACAATCACCACGAAGACGTGGAAGGCCAGCTTCAACAAATCGGGCCCCACCAGGTTCATCGACAGCCCGCCGATCAGGTTGTCGTAGTAGTTCTTCCTCGTCTCGTCCGGGATGATCATCACCGCGAAGAACGACACCATGCCCGTCGCCAGCAGCGCGTAGATGCACACGATGTTGGCCGTGATCTTCAGGTTTTTCATCTTCGGGTAGGCGATTTCCCGGTACACCTGCGCCAGCGTCTCAAACCCGCTCATCGCCAGCAGAGTATGCCCAAAGCCGATCAGCAGCACCGCCGGCCAGAAAGTCGGCCAGAAAGTCCCCTCCAGCCATCCCAGCGAGGTCGAGTCAAACTTCATAGCTCCCACTGTCGGCAGCGGCGGCAATTGAAACCGTTTGTTCAAGATCACCGTCAGCCCGCACCACAGCAGCAGCACCACCACCATCACCGTGGTGATCTGCATGATCCGCAGCGCCTTCGACGACGACTCGTGGATCCCCTTCACGTTCTGCCGCCAGAAGTAGATGGTCACAGCCACCCCGAAGAACGCCGCGAAGTAGTTGGGGTTGAGGCGGAACGGCGAATGCATGAACTCCGACATCTCGTTCAACAGCCGTCCCAGGTACTGCCCCGCCGACACCGAGGAGATCGGCCCCGTCAGCACGTAGTCCACCACCAACGCCGAAACAGACAGCTTCGCCATTCGCGGCCCCATCGAATCCCGCACTACCACGTACACACCGCCGCGCACGAACATGCCGCAACTTTCCAGGTAGATGGAGCGGATCGCGAAGCCGAACAGCAGCACCGAAACGACGAACCATGGCGCCGACTTCCCGATCGCCTGCTCCGCGATGCCCCCGACGTAGAACATCGTCGACGCCAGGTCGCTCAGCACGATCGATGCGCCCCTCCAGAACGAGATGAAGGAAAGCGCAACCGTCGTGGCCACCACCACTTTCGTCGTGCTCGATGGCTTGATTGTTGCTTCGTCCATTTGTGCGGGGCGAGCCCCAGACCAGTATTCTACGATTAAACCGAGTGCCCCATCCTGCTCAGACCGCCGCCGCTCACCGCGTTGCCGCCATCCTCGACAGGGCCGGCTTCGAGGTCTACCTCGTCGGCGGATGCGTCCGCGACCGTCTGCTCGGTTTGAATGTTCACGACCTCGATCTCACCACCAACGCCCGCCCTGCCGACATCGCCGCCCTCTTCCCAGCCGTCCAGGAGGTCGGCGTGCACTTCGGCGTCATGCTCGTTCGACTCGAAGACGCCGAAGTGCAGGTGGCCACATTCCGTACTGAGGCAAGCTATCTCGACGGCCGCCGTCCGGACCGCGTCCACTTCGAATCGGATGTCCGCCGTGACGTCGCCCGCCGCGACTTCACAATCAACGCCCTGCTCGAGAACCCCTTCACCGGCGAAGTCATCGACCATGTCGGAGGCCGCGCAGATCTCGATGCCCGTCTGATCCGTGCCATCGGCGACCCCATGGACCGCTTCGCCGAAGACCACCTCCGCATGCTCCGCGCTATCCGCTTCGCCGCCCGCCTCGGCTTCGCCATCGAGCCGGCTACCATGGCCGCAATTCGGCGCTGCGCCCCCCACATCGCTGCCATCTCTCCCGAGCGTGTCCGCGACGAACTTTCGCGCATCCTCACCGAAGGACACCCCCGCCGAGGCTTCGAACTCCTCGACAAAGCCGGGCTCCTTGCCGTCATCCTGCCTGAGGTCGCGAGGATGAAGGGCGTCATCCAACCTCCCGAGTTCCACCCCGAGGGCGACGTTTGGATCCACACCCTCGGCCTCCTCGAACGCCTTGAACGTCCTTCTGTGGAACTCGCCCTCGCCTGCCTGCTCCACGACGTCGGCAAGCCCGTCACACAATCCTTCGAGGACCGCATCCGCTTTAGCGGTCACGACCGCCTCGGCGCAGACATCGCCCGCCAGATCCTAGCGCGCCTGCATTACCCTTCCTCCACCATCGAGGCGGTGTGCTCCATGGTCGCCCAGCACATGAAGTTCGCCGACGCCTTGAAGATGACCGCCGCCACGTTCAAACGCTTTGCCCGCCAGGACGTTTTCGACCAGTTGCTGGAACTCCACCGCCTTGATCTTCTCGCCTCCCAGCGCCCGCTCGGCAACTGGCACGCCGTATCCCAGCGCCGCGCTTCTATCCCCGTCGACCAACTCCGCCCCGCGCCGCTTCTCCGCGGCCAGGACCTCATCGCTCTCGGTTATCAGCCCGGCCCGCTCTTCTCCAGAATCCTCACCGCTCTCGAAGAGGAGCAGTTGGACGGCCGCGTCACCTCCCGCGATCAGGCCCTCGTCTGGCTCAAGCGTACCTTCGGTTGAGTTGACCTAAGCCAGCCTCGGCGCCAGCATCCACTTCAGCACCCCGCGCGGGTGGGGCCCGGCGCTGTCTACGTCGATCCGCACGATGGCCCCCTTCTTGAAGTCCAGCCTCACCTGGGGCGCTCCCAGCAGAAACGCGGCCAGCAAGCCGCAGAGCGGTTCGTGGGATGAAAGCAGGATCTGCGCGTGGTCCCGGTGCAGCCGGATCTCATCCCACGCCGCCGCCGGATCCGAACCCGGCGTCAGCGCGCCTGTCTCAAGCACAACCGCACCCGGCGCAAGGATCTTCAACGCAATCTCGGTCGTCTGCCTCGCGCGCAGGTACGGGCTGGTCAGAATCAACGCCGGATTCACGCCGGCCTCGCTTGCGCGCTTCAGCGTCGTCCGCAGCCGGCGTCTGCCATCTTCGGTCAGTGGCCGGTCGACGTCCCGCATTCCGGTGCGGCCCTCCTCGGCAATCCCGTGGCGCAACAGGTAGATCTCCAAACGATCTCTCCTTACCCGCATTTTGCCATACTGGTGTGACTCTTCAATGACCACGCGCTGGGAACACGCCGCCTTCTGGTGCGCATTCGGCGCCGCCGCCACTAGTTCCGTCTCCATCGCCGCCTCTCAATCCTTTCTCGGCCTCGCACTGGCGGCCATGCTCGCCGGACGCCTCCGCTGGCGGCTCCCCGCCCACTGGCCCGCCCTTGCCATCTTCGCCGGCTGGACCATCCTCTCTCTCGCTTTCAGCGACGCGCCGCGCGCCGGCCTCCCCCAGATCCGCAAGTTCTACGTCTGGGCCATGCTCTTCGTCGTCCTGTCCCTCTTCCGCTCACTCCGCGACGTCCGTTGGCTCGCCGCAGCCTGGCTCGCCGGCGGCACCCTCTCCGCCCTCCGAGGCCTTTGGCAGTTTGCCGTCAAGTGGTCCGCCGCTGCCAACTCCGGTCAGGATTTCTACCTCGCCTATGTCGGACACCGCATCACCGGCTTCATGAGTCACTGGATGACCTTCAGCGGCCAGATGATGATCGTCCTCCTTTTCGGCGCGGCTCTGCTCCTCTGGGGCAAGCCACAGCGCCTCCTACGTTGGGCCCTCATCGCCTGCCTCCCCGTCGTCGCCCTCGCCCTCGTCCTCGCCTTCACTCGCGGGGTCTGGATTGCCACCGCGGCCGGCGGTGTCTACCTCCTCTGGTCGTGGAAACGATGGACCGTGGCCCTGCTCCCTCTTGCCGCCCTGCTCGCGTTCGCCGCCGGACCTGCGGGCCTGCGCCAGCGGTTGGTCTCCCTGGTCCGGCCCCATGGCCAGACCGACTCCAACCTCCACCGCGTCTACACCATGCGCACCGGTATCGAGATGATCAAGGCCCACCCCCTCCTCGGTCTCGGCCCTGAACGCGTCGGTCCTCATTTCACTCAATACGTCCCGCCCGATCTCCCGAAGCAGCTCCCCGAGGGCTACTACGGCCACCTCCACAACATCTACGTCCACTTCGCCGCCGAGCGCGGCCTGCCGGCCATGCTCGCCCTCGTCTGGTTCCTCGTCATGAACCTTCGCGACTGGCTCTCGGCCCTGCGTGCCGGCGCCGGAGACGGGGTCTGGGCTCTTCGCGCAGGCGCCGCCGTCCTCATCGGCATCCTGGTCACTGGCCTGTTTGAATACAACCTCGGCGACAGCGAGATCCTCGCCATGACCCTCGCCTCGCTCGGCGCCGCCCCCGTTGCCTACCTCGCCAGCCGCTCCTCGGCGCCCGGCACATCAGCTCAATCGATCCCCTAGGTGCCCGCCTCCGCCGGCAGGTTACCTGCCCCGCCCCCTCTTCTGCCCCCGCTCTTCCTCAGCAGCCTCACCTCGTCGTGCGTGAGAATCCGCCAGTGTCCGATGTTCAGATCATGGATGCGAATCGGACCAATCGCCACCCGCACCAGCTTCAGCACCTTGCTCTCCAGCGCTTCCACCATCCGCCGCACCTGCCGGTTCCGCCCTTCGGTGATCGTGATCTCGAAAAACGTCTTGCTCGCCGAATCCCTTACCCTCTTCACATGAGCGGGCCGGGTTGGGCCGTCCTTCAATTCCAACCCGCCCCTCAACCGCTCCAGTTGCTCGTCAGTCAGCAGTGTCGAGCACTTCACCAGGTAAGTCTTCGGCACGTGGTGGTCCGGGTTGGTTACGTGCTCGGCGAAATCGGTGTCATTGGTCATGATCAGCAGGCCCGACGTGTCCTGATCCAGCCTGCCCACCGGGAACACCCATTGGTCCAGCCGCTGCAGCAGGTCATACACCGTCGGCCGCCCGTCCGGATCCTTGAATGTCGTCAGATACCCCTTCGGCTTGTACAGCAGGACGTGAATCTTCTTCTCGGCCTGCAGCGGCCGCCCGTCCAGCACCACCTGGTCGCGGTCCAGATCCACCCAGTGCTCCGGATCCCGGACGGTCTTGCCGTTCACCTTCATCCGTCCGCGCACGATCCACTCGCGAGCCTCGGTGCGCGAGCAGATTCCCGCCTTGGACAGTACGCGATCCAGCGTCTTCAGGATCCGGTTCTGAGGCGCTGCCGAGGCACGCCCCGGCCGGCGTTCAGGCTTGCGGTGCTTCAAGAATGCGATTGTATCGCGAAGTACCCGCTCGCCAGCGCCGGCTCGCTCAACACGGCGCGCCGGTAGTGCGTGCGTGCCATTTCTTCGTCTCCGCGATCCTGCCACGCCAGCGCCAGCCTGTAGGAGAGTTCAGCCGGCACGCTTCCCGCCGCACGCAGTTTGCGTTCGGTCTGCTCAGCCGACTCCAGGTCGCCTCTCTCCAGCAACAGCGCCACCAGCGCAATCAGGACCTGTGGATCGCCCTGCGGCGCCCGCCCCAGCGTATCCACCGCCTCTGCCAGTTGCCCTAACATCGCTTGGCACAAGCCCAGGTGGTAACATGCCGAAGGTTCGCGCTCAAACGCCTTCTTTAGGCACGGCAGCGCTTCCTGCCAGCGGCTCTTTCTCATCTCCAGCAGGCCCAGCCTCAGCCATCCGGTCGATTGCGACGCGTCCAGATCCAACGCTCGTCCGTACCAGAACCTCGCCTCCGCCTCCCGTCCTGTGCCCTCCAGCAGGTAGGCCAGACGCAGCAGCGGATCTGCCTCCCCCGGAGCCAGCGCGCAGACGTACTTCAGCTCGACGATCGCCTCCTCCACATGTCCTCGGTCCTCCAGAATCAGAGCCGTGTTATACCGTGGTTCCCAAGCGGCCGGATCCACTCGTATCGCCTCCGCGCACAGCATCTCCGCCTGTTCCTGGTCCCCCGCCTTCCACGCCTCTCCCGCCCTGCCGAGCAAGGTCGGAGCCTCCACTTCCATGTCGGCCTGCCGCCGGGCGGTCCCTTCCAGTTTCAACCAGACGGGCGGCATCGCCGGCACAACCATCGCAGGTTCCGCTTCGCGGCTGGGCATCGAAATGACTCGGGCAGGTTGCACCGGCATTTAGTAGGCTCGTCTCCTGGCAAACGCCTCGGCCCTGGCCGGGGGCAGTTCCGGCGCAGCGCCGATTGATAGCCGCATTTCGCGCACAGCCTGCCGCGGCACCTGCGGCCGCCCTATTGTTCCCAGCGCCGCGGGAATGTTCAATTGCCGCCGCCAGAGAGTATTCAGCAACGGCCTCCGCATCGCGCCATTGTGATCCGCTGCCCGTTCCTCGGATGAGAGATCGTCCTGGCAGTCAACCAGGTGGACGCTGCATTGGGGCGCCTGGTGCATCTGCGGCAGGTGCCGCTCAAGCTCCGTCCACAGGTCCGCCGCATGTGACGGACATTCTGCCCCGCTCCATTGCACAGCCAGTCCGAACGCCACGTCCACCAGAGCATTGAAGAGCGGAGGCGCCAACAACAGCCACGCCGGGGAGGCTTGCATCGGCCCAGGCGGGACACACCCGCCCGGTACTGGCTGCGCCAGCGCCGGATACGGCTCACCCATAAACGGCAGCACTCCGTATCCAGGCGACATCCCCCTCAGACCGCGCCCCGCTCCATGCCCCGGAGCGACAAACTCCCAGTTGAGCCACGGCGCCCGCAACGGCATTTGCGTCAAAACGGTGTCCATCCGCGGCGCTGCTGCCGGGGCGCTCTCCGAAACCCAACGCCACCCCTGGTCGTCGATCCAGGCTGGAGCGCCCCCCGGCGCCGGCCATCCCCCGCCGGACACGGCTTCCGGGCTCGGTAGAAACACTGCGAATTGGGCTGTCGTCAGGCTGTCCCCTGGGCCGGCCTCAGGCGCATTCCCGTCGCCCAACAGGATGAACCGCGACTGACGCTTCCGGCTCGCCGCCAGCGCCGCCACGGGCAACTGGTCCCACTCCGCGATTTGCGCCAGCATCCGCCATTCGCCGTTCCGCGTCTTTGCAGCCAGCGTCTCCTGTCGCGACTCCTTCACGCGCGCCATCGTCACGGGCGCCGGCGCCGGCTCTGCCACCAACGGCGCCTCCGGCGGGTCGCTTTCCACCTCCGGTTCGGGAGGCTTCATCAGCACCGGGATCCGCCGCAAATCCTTCACAATCTGGGCATTCAGCCGGTTGAGATCTTCGGCAAATTCCGTGCGGTGCTCTTCCGTGCAGAAGTCGCCATACCTCCAGCGTTCGAAAACTCCGATTTTCGTACCACAGAACCTGCACTTCATATTGGTCTGCTCATCGCTGCTCAATCCCCGAGTGGATGGAGCGATGGGCCAGCGTCCTTTGCAGAGTTTGCCAGCACTGGGGCCGTCTGTAAATCGGCGTTTGTTCTTAGCTCCGCCTCACCTCAGGTATCAGTGCCCCGAGCGCGGCAGCCTGACCCATCCCGCCTCAGCTCCGCTGCGAGCTGACCTGCAAGCCGCCCGGCAAGCCTCAAGTGACAGCAATGTCACCGTTGAAAATAAACGGAGATTGCAGACTCGACGGCCCCACTTGCCTGCGGACGAGCCTCAATTGCACCGGCAGGGGCCGTCGCTGCGAATGGATGAACGGGGAATATGCTGCCCCGGCGGGTAGGGTTTTCTCCGACTTACCGGCTTGTTACGATTGTGGATACTTCCATGGCGCCCGGTAGATCCTCGACAGCAGCGCGTTCGCCCGGGGAGCGTTCGTGATCGTCTCCTTGTCGCCATCCCACACCAGGCTCTGTCCCGCCTTCACGCTTGCGTTGGCCAGCAGGCTCATGCTCGTCGAACGATGCCCCGTCTCGATGTCGCACGCCGGCCGCCGCCCAGCCTTGATCGCTCCCAGGAAGTCCGCCCACAGCTCCTTGATGTTCTGCGTGTCCGGATCGTGCAGCGTCGGGTTCTCGTGAATCGCCGGCCTTTTCCGGTCCGCCGGATGGAATGTCCATCCGTCGCGCCAGCCTAGATGCAGCGTGCCCTCAGTCCCGTAGAAGTACACCCCCAGGCTCGCCGACTCCGCATTGTTCGCCGCGTAAAGCCTGTGCTCCCAGACGCACGTGAAGCTCTCGAACTCGAACGTCGCCACCTGCGTGTCCGGAGCGTCGCTGCTATCCTGTTTCACGCGGCGCGCTGCCGTCGAGTAGATCTTCTTCGGGTACTTCTCCTCCGTCCACCACAGGATCTGGTCGAACCAGTGGATGCCCCAGTCGCCGATCGTCCCGTTCGCATAGTCCATGAACTGCCTGAAGCCCCGCGGATGAATCGCCTTGTTGTACGGCCGCAGCGGCGCCGGACCGCACCAGAAGTCCCAGTCCAGCCCCGCCGGCGCTTCCGAGTCCGGCGACTTCACACCCGCGGCTCCACCTGAATGCACGAACGCCCGCACCATCCCCACGCGGCCCGCTTTGCCCGACCGCAGGAACTCCATCGCGCTGATGTTGTGTGGTGATACCCGCCTGTGCGTGCCCACCTGCACCACCCGGTTGGCTGACCTCGCCGCGTTCACCATCGCCCCGCGCCGGCCTCAATTGGTTCTCATCCACGTCGCACAGCGCCGCAATCTCGCACTCTCCCGAAGCCATCGCCTCGCCCAGGATATTCATGCCCCACCAGCCGCTCCCGATCAACGCCGTGCGGTATCTCCTGGCCTGCCCGCGCAACAGCAGAGCGGCAGATCCCGCGCCCGCAAACCCCCTTCTGGTCAGTGTCACGGCTTGGTTCCCTCCATGTGCTTTCTCAGTTCCTGCTTGGCCACAGATTCCAGGTGTACCTCGTCTGGCCCGTCGGCCAGCCGCAGTGTCCGCACCTGCGCCCAGGCGTACGCCAGCGGAAAATCGTCGCACACGCCTGCTCCCCCGTGCGCCTGAATCGCCCGGTCCAGCACCCGCAGCGCCGCGTTGGGAGCTACCACTTTGATCATGGCGATCTCACGCCGCGCCGCCTTGTTCCCGCCGGCGTCCATCTTCGCCGCCGCTTCCATCACCAGCAACCGCGCCTGTTCGATCTCGATGCGCGACTCGGCTATCCACTGCCGTATCACGCCCTGCTCGGCCAGAGTCTTCCCAAACGCCACTCGCGCCAGAGCCCTTCTGCACATCAACTCCAGCGCGCGCTCGGCCAGTCCGATCGTCCGCATGCAGTGGTGAATGCGTCCTGGGCCCAGTCTCCCTTGCGCAATCTCGAATCCCCGTCCCTCTCCCAGCAGCAGGTTCGACGCCGGCACCCGCGCGTCCTCAAACACCACCTCTCCGTGCCCGTGCGGCGCATCCTCGTAGCCGAACACGTTCAGCATCCTTTCGATGCGAACCCCCGGCGTGTTCATCGGCACAAGGATCATCGATTGTCTCAGATGCTTCGCCGCCGACGGGTCGGTCTGCCCCATCACAATCGCAATCTTGCACCGCGGATCTCCCGCTCCCGAAGTCCACCACTTCCGCCCGTTGATGACGTACTCCTCGCCGTCGCGCCGGATCTCAGCCCGGATGTTCGTCGCATCCGACGACGCCACCTCCGGCTCCGTCATCGCAAAACAGGACCGGATCTCCCCCGCCAGCAGCGGCGCAAGCCACTGTTGCTTCTGGTCTTCGTTCCCGTACCGGTGGAGCACCTCCATGTTGCCTGTGTCCGGTGCCGAGCAATTGAACAGCTCCGGCCCCAGGAAACTCCGGCCCATCTGCTCACACAGCGGCGCATAGTCCAGATTCGGCAACTCCAGAAACAGATTCCACAGTCCCGCCTCCCGAGCCTTGGGTTTCAGCTCCTCAATCACCTTTGAGGGCTGCCAGCGCTCGGGTGTCCGCTTCTCGGAGAAATACTGAGCCTCACGTGGGTACACCCACTCGTCCATGAACGCGCGCAGCCGTGCTTCCAACTCCAGTGACCTCTCGGTCCTGACAAATGGCATGCGGCCAGTTTACCGGAAGGTGCGCAGCCGCGCCTCCCCCAAGTGCGGCACGCCGTTGAAGCTCAGCAACTGCGGCTCGCCATCACGCCACCTCAGAACCGTGATGTTCGCGTTGATCGCCGCCCCCGCCAAACCCATCACGTGTCGCGGCCGCTCGCTCCCAAACGAGGCCGCCACCCAGATCGCCGCCGGCGTCGCCGAGGTGAACACCGCTACCTTCGTCTCCTCCGGCAACTCGCCGAACTCCCTGCCCGCCTCTTGTACCCTCGCGGCAAACTCCTGCCAGCTCTCCGCCTTGATCTCGTACCGGCCCGCGATCCACGCCTTCACCACCTTCGAATCCGCCGCCGTCCACCGCCGGTGAATGTGCCCGTCTCCCGCACGTACCAGCCGCCGCACCTCTTCGTGCTCCAGCCTGAACTCCTCGTCTTCAGCCGCCATCCGCGGGGCGATCTCGTTGTACACCGCGTCCAGGTCGAACTCGCTCCAGCGTGGGTCCACCCGCGTTTCCGCCGGCGCCAAACCGCTCGCCGCCAGCCTCTCCAGCGCCACCTCGGCCGTCTCCGCCTGCCTTCGCAAGCCTCCCGTCAGCGCCAGATGGAATCGCTCGCCCCAGCCGGCTACGTGCTCGCCCAACAGCCTCGCCTGCTCGCGGCCCAGCTCGGACAGCCGGTCATAGTCGTCCCGTTGGCCCGCTTGTCCGTGGCGGAAGAAGTAGATTGTGCTCAATGTGCGTGCTCCAGCAGTTGCGACACCCGCGCTCCCAGCGCCTTTACCATTTCACCAAATCCAGAGAAGCGCTCATCTTTCGTCTGGCCTCTCTGCCACCGGCCGTAGATCTGCTGGACAATCACCGCCAGCTTGAACACCCCGAAGGCTTCGTGCCATCCAAGCTCTGTTACGTCGCGCCCGCTGAGCCGTGTGTATTGCTCCACCACCTCGTCGCGTGTCCACCACCCCGGCGCCGGCGTCAGCAACCCTGGCAGCGCCGCGTGGCTCCAATATGTGAGCGCCACTCCCAGGTCAAACAGCGGATCGCCCAGCGCCGCCATCTCCCAATCCAGTAGAGCCGCCGCTTTCCCCGCGTGCCCGGGATCCAGCATCAGGTTATCCAGCTTGTAGTCGTTGTGGATCACCGCCGCGGCGGACTCCCGCGGCACGCTCTCCGCCAGCCGGACCAGCGCGCGGTCCAGCTCTGCCGCCGTCTCCGGACGGCATCGCTGCCATCGCTCCCCCCACCCCTGCACCTGCCGGCGCAGGAATCCCTCCGGCCTCCCCAGCTCGGCCACTTCGGGAATCCGGGCGTCCACAGCGTGCAATTCCACCAGCGTCCTCACGAACGTTAGGCTCGCCCTCCCGCGCTCCTCTTCCGGAATCTGCTCTCCTCTCATAATCCGGCCGCGGCGGCGTTCCATCAGGAAGAACGTACAGCCGATGACCGAGGCATCCTCACAGAGCGCTACCGGAGCTGGCGCCAGTCCGAAGTGCGGGTGCAGCGCGCGCAAGAAACGGTACTCCCGCCCCATGTCGTGTGCTTTCATCGCCACCGGACCCGCCGGCGGCCGGCGCAGCACCATCTCCCTGGTCGGAGTCACAACCAGGTAGGTGAGGTTGGAATGTCCGCCAGGGAACTGCCTCACCTCAGCCGGCTCGCCCAACCAGGCAGACAATGCACCGGCTTCAATCTCTTCGCCACTACGCGGCGGCGCTGTCTCGTGGTCCATCAACAAGAAAGGGTAGCAGGCCGGTCACGGCCAGCTACCCTCATCTTTACCGGACCGCAGTCCGACGGCATCCCCGTCAGTTGCCGAAATACCCTTGAGCCAGCTCGGGCTTCATCTCCAGCGCCTGCCGCCAGCACGTGCGCGCCTCTTCGGCTCGCCCCTGCGACTTCAGGGCGTGGCCCAGGTTCAGCAGCGCCTCCGGGAAGTTCGGCCGTAGCCCCAGGGCCTCCCGGTATAACGCCACTGCATCCTCCACCTGACCCTGCTTCTGCAGCAGCAGGCCGGTGTTGTAGAACAGCTCCGGGCTGCGCTCACCCATGTCGATGAGCTTGCCTTGCAGTTCCAGCGCTTTCTGATGGTCCTGCCGCTCGATTGCCAGAGCCGCCAGCCCGCGCAGCGCCTCCACGCTGTCGCCTTTGATCCCCAGAGCCTTGTCGAAGTGCAAGGATGCCTTCTCGATCTCGGAAATCTGCTTGAAGGCCAGTCCCAGGTTGATGTGCGCCTCCGCCCAATCCGCCTTGCGTTGCACGCAGCGATCGAATGCCTCAATCGCTCCCTGCGCGTCCCCGCGGGTCAGTCGGATATAGCCCAGCCGGAACCACGCGTCGTCCCACTCCGGGCTCTTCTGCAAGAGCCGCACATACAACTCCTCGGCCTCCGATGTCATCCCCTGTTCTTCCAGCAGTCCGGCCAGGTTCGACAGAACCTCCGGCACATCGGACTTGAGCCGCAACGCCGTCTCGTACGCCTCCCTGGCGCCCTTGGCGTTATCCTGTCCCTGCCTGACTACGCCGAGGTTCGCCCAGGTCTGCGCGTGATCCTGCCGCAGTCTCGAAGCCTCGAAATACGCCTTCTCGGCCTGGTCCAGCTTGTTCAGTTTCTGATAGGCCACGCCCAGGTTGTAACGCCGTTCGAAGTGCTCCGGCGTCAGTTCCACCAGCTTGGCGCAATACTTCGATGCAGCTTCGTAGTCCTCGCCCGCGAACGCGCACCACGCCAGCCCCTCCAGCGCCGCCTGGGAGAAAGGCCGCAGCGTCAGCAGCCGTTCGCTGGTGTCGCGAACCAGTTCCAGGTCGCCCTTCCGCATGCCGATGTGCACCATGTTCGCCATCGGCTCTTCGGCGTTCGGATTGGCCGCGACAATCTGCTTGTACAGCTCCAGCGCCTCATCGTACCGGGCAAGAAGTTCCAGCGCCACCGCCTTGCCGAACATCGGCGTTTCTTCGTTCGGCGTCTTCCCCATGCAGTGGTCGAAACACTCCAACGCCTTGTCCGGGTTCTTGGCGTGCAGCAGGCAGATGCCGAGGCCCAGCCGCGCATCCGCTCGCCCGGGGTCCGTCGACAGCGTCCGTTGGAAATTGGCCGCGGCCTCGTTCCAGCGCCCCAGCTTCTCCTGAGAGACCGCCAGGTTGAAGTACGCCGATGTGGAGTTCGGGTCCAGGCTGATCAGCCCTTCGTAACTCTTCACCGCCTCCTCGTACATCTCCAGCTCAAACTGGATGTGCCCCTTGGCGGCGTACACTTCCCGCGCCGGATCCCCCGACTCTACCGCCCGGTCCAGTTCGCGAAGAGCCTCCTTGCCCTTCCCCTCAAGGTGCAGCGATACAGCCCTCGCTAGAGCCGTTCCCCCGTCGATCGTTGCCTGAGTCTCTTTGTTCTTGTTTGATTCACGCATTTCGTTCAACCCTCTCCCTCTCTCCGCTTAGTCTGTCTTCTTCCCTTCGCCCTGCATGTGGTAGGGCGCCAGCAGTGCGCATAGCCGCCCGATGTAGTCATACTGGTGGGTCACCTCCACCCACCGCAGGTAGCTCCGCTCGCCCTTCGGGCTGAAGAAGCCAACCCCGCCTTCCCCAAACCGCTTGTCTTCGAAGTGGTCCACCACCGACCCCTGGATGTAGGTGACGAAACTGTCTCCCTGCACATCCATCCGCACATGGTACAGCGTGTCGCTGCGCACCGGGAACGGAATGGGCAGAGTCTTCAGGTCCTGCTCCTTGCCGTCAACCACGGCGTACCGCACCATGCTCGCCGACGGCAGTGGTCCTTCTTTGGTAATCACCAGCCGCATGGCGTAGTAGTTCTTCCCATCACGCGCACGAAACACCCAATTCAGGCTCTTCTTGTCGATCTGGCCCAGGAACTGCATCGTGTAGTCGCGCATCCCCAATGTGGGTGTGTAGAGAGCCAGCATCCCAGGCTCCAGGAAGCTTGCCTGTCCGTAGCGCCAGGTCTTCGACCAGCCTTCCGGACCTTCCCAGGCGCTCAGCCCGCCGCGGAAATCGTCGAACAACTTCACAGCCGCCCGGCTCATGATCACCTTCTGCAGCGTGTTCAGTTGCCCACCGATCACCGTCTTTCCTTGTGCGGCCACCGTCGCCTGGCCGGTCTCCCCAACCGCCTCCTGCTTCGACGCGCCGCCCCTGATGCTGTACACCACCAGCAAGAGCAGTAGCGGCAAGCCCAACGCTACCCATTTCAGGTCCGCCGGCGCATGGCGCCAGAACCGATGCCCCGGAAGATGACGCCCACCCAGCAGGAACTTGCTGGGCTTCTTCTTGCGCGTTGTCGTCCGCGCGGCTTCGCGGGCGCCGGATCCGTCGGCGTGATCGATCGTGAGCCGCGAAGTCGGGTGCAGCGGGCGTGCGCTTGCCGAATCCGTCCAAACCGGCTCCTGCGCTTCCTTCGACCGGCGCGGGATTGGCGGCGGTGCTTCCACACCACGGCTGGTTTGCAGCGATATCTGGTTGAGCAGCGCTGCCGGCGCCGCCGGTTCGTTGTCTTCGCTTGGATGAGTCGGCTCCTCCGCCATCCGCACCGTGCAGGTTGGTACCTCGGGCTCGGCCGGCGCTCCTGCCACACCGCCGCTGGTTTGCAGCGGAATCTGGTTGAGCGGCGCCGCCGGCGCCGCCGGTTCGCTGTCTTCAATCGGATGAATAGGCTCCTCCACCATCCGCACCACGCAGGCCGGCTGCTCGCACTCGGGCGGCGGCTCCGGCGCCTGCAGCTCCAGACGCGCCGCCGGGTAGTCCGGCTCCATCTCTGCCCCGCATGGCCACGCCCCGTAAGCCACAACGCGAGGTACGATGGCCAGGGCCGTGCCTACCGGCTCCAGCCCGCTCTCAGATCGCCATCCACACTCCCCGCCTGTCGCCTGGAGTCGCGGAGTCCCGGGCTCCCAGCCACTCTCCACCGGACCTTGAGAGACGCCTACCACCGCTGCCATCGCCCGTGGCCGCGCAGCCCGAGTTGCCACGCGCGCCATACGCTTGCTGGACCGTAGTCCAAACTCCCGCTTGGCCACCGCCTGAGCGCCCGCCAACACCGGCTCCAGGCTCTCGCTCCCGTACTCCGGGCTCGCCGCTGCCGCTATCGGTCTCTCTGCGGCTGGCTGTTGGATGCCCGGCAGCTCGATCTGCACCTGTGTGCCCACCGCTCTCACCAAGGGCAGCAGGCTCAGCACAAGGCTTTCAGGTTCGCCATCGGCCGGCTCTGTCCGCTCCCGTTCCACCGACAGCCCCGCAACGGGGGTCTGGATCTCTTCCTCCGGCGCAAGCGGCTCGCATCCCATCGCGGCAGTCTGCACCGCAGCCGCCACCGGCGCCCGCTTGGGTAGCGCAACCATTCCGATTGTGGCTACTTCAAGCTCCGCTCCCTGAGCCGGCGCCAGCACAAGCTCACCAGCCGGCGCGGGACATTCATGCAGTGAACACGCCTCCACCTGGCGTATCGCACTTGCCGACGCGGGTTGGGCGCCGATCATCTCCACGGTCCCGGGCTGGGGGAACTCTCCCAGCGCCATCCTGAGATCCGGCTCGGGCCAAGGGGTTGTGCGCGGCGGCGTCTGCGGAACCAGTTCAGCGGTGAAGACGACCCGTTGGTTCACAGGGGTGAACCACTCCGGCAGAGGAGGAGCTTCGGGAAACACTGCGTCGGCGCTCGGCAGCTTGGGTTTTGCGGCCTTCGGTTTCTCACGCTCCGGCCTGGCAGGCTTCGGATGCTGAATCCGGCTCTGCGATTCGATCAGCCGCGCCAGCGCCAGGTCGCTCTGTTGCTGCTGGAATAGCTGGCGGTGGTCCGTCGAACAGAATTCGCCGTCCGAGAACTTGCGTAGCAGCGATAGTCTCTTGCCGCAGTGCAGACAGCGCATGCGAGGGTCAGTGTCCTTCCACCAAAATCATCGGCGTGATGGCGATGGAAGGCTATGCGGGCTTTCGCTGAGATGGGGGGCTTGAATCTCGAACGACCCTCAGTGAAACACCTGAGCGGCCTACAGCGGCTCGGGGAACTTGAGGTTGGACTTCGCCAGGGACTTGTTCAACAGATCGACCGCTTCGGGCTCTCGCAGCCCGCGTGAGGTGGCCAGCTCGGCAACCAGCATGATCCGGGCACGGTCCAGCATCTTCTTCTCCCGGAAGGAAAGAGGCTTCACGGCCTGAAGGCGTGCCAGGCACTTCAACACCTCGGCTACCTCCAGCAGACTGCCGCTCTGCATCTTGGCCGAGTTCTCCTTGAACCGGTCCTTCCAGTCCTGGCAGCCCTTGCTGTCCCCACAGGCCAAATAATTCAATACTTTAGCGATCTCGCCGTTCCGCGTGACCTTGCGCAGTCCCACTTGATCCACATGGGAAAACGGGACCATCACCGTCAGACTGTTCGAGGAAAGCTTGAGCAGGTAAAACCGCTCGGCTTGGGTGCCGAAGGAACGGGAACTGATGTTCTCGATTGTGCCCACCCCATGGTTCGGGTAGACGACCTTCTCGCCGACTTGAAAGGTCATTCACGGACCTCGCTGCCACCTTCGTGGAGTTGTCTCAAGAATCTACATGGAGTAGTACCCAACTGTAAACTGAAGCGCTTGCATAGTCAAGTGGGAAGAGCAGCAAGACACTATTTTTGTTGCATTTACCCGCCTTAATATCAACCTCGCCTCCATCTGGAATCACCCTGCTAAGGATGGGGATGTCCCCTTCTGCGCGTCGTGCCACCTATGTCACGTGTCACTGACTTGATTGATCCTGCAAGGGTTTTCATTCTGCCCCCCCTTCACCCGATCAACCCGCGGACAAAGTTCAGGTTACGCTTCATGTCATTCTCGATCGACTTGGAGGGTGAACCGGTCTCCAGGTTCGCGAAGCCCGTGAAGCCGAGATCCATGATCCTCTTCATGACCTCCGGGAAGTCGATCTTGCCCTCGCCCATGTAACCCTGGTCCTTCAGATGGAACTGGCAGATCCGCGAGGCGCCGAGCCAAGGGATCTCGGCCAGGATGTCGTGGCCGGCCCTGGTGGAGTTGCCGACGTCGTAATAGACCTGCACGGCCTTGCTGCGGGAGCGCTCCATGATCCGCACGTTGTCCCTGGCTGAGATGGTGTTCTCCAGGCCCAGCAGCACGCCGGCCTTCTCAGCCTCCTGGCCCAGTTCGCGGAGCGCGTCGCCGACATAGTCGAAATCCGCCGCCGTGGCCAGCGCACACGGGCCGAAGAAGGGCATGAGCATGACCCTGGCCTTCAGTTTCTTGGTGATGGGGATGCCGTCGGCGATCCACTTCAGCGCCAGTTTGTCGTTCTTGCCGCAGTTGACGTGCAGGATGTCCAGGCAGGTGCCCGCCAGCGCGATCTTCTGTTTCTTGGCGGCGGCCAGGTACTGCTGCTGCAACTCGGCGTTGTCCAGGTGCAACTTGCCGTCCACCGGTGTGCGGCCGAGGCTCACCTCGACGCCCTGGAATCCGAGGCGCGCGGCTAGTTCCACGGCCTCTATCTTGCCGGAGAGGCGCAGGTTCCAGTCGGTGACGCCGATGCGGAGCTTGCTCTTCTTGGCCCAGGCGGTTGCCGCCAGGGCGGCGGGAGCGGCTGCGAGGAGGTGTCGTCGGGTGATCATGGTGGTCTCCTATGTTATTCCAAAGGGTCCTGGCTGAGGCGCACCGGTGCGACCGGGCGGCCGCTGATGCGCTCGATGAAAGCGTCATTCTGTTCCCCCGCCGTGGCGACGCGCGTCGAGCCCGTCAGCTCGAGCGGCCCCCAGGCGAGGTGGATGAGGTCGTCGACGTGGCGCGCGGCCGGCACCGGAGCGGTGAACGCTCCATCGGCATCGGTCAGTTCGAGCGCGAAAGCCGCGTGGGCGTCGGCAATGTCGCTCCAGCGGACCAGGCGCGGCGCGTCAGCGGGTTTGAAGTCGAGCGTGACGGTGAGGCTCTGCGTCGAGGGCGTGAGCTTCATCTCAGGCTGGTGCGATCCGAAGCGGGCCGAGATGACCTGGAAGCGCGCCTGGAGGAGCGAGGACTTGAGCCGCAGGACGCCGCCGGCGGCATCGGCCGTAAAGCCATCAGGCAGGCCTTCGAAGTCGAGCTCCAGGAAGAGGCGGCCGCACTCGAAGCGGCCGTCTTTGATGGGGTCGAGCGAGATGTGTTTGTCGCCGCCGGGGTTGCGGAAGTTCACCAGCCCGAGGACGCGCGGGCCTTGCTGGACGGAGAAGAAGAGGGCGGAGGAAAAGTCGTAGCCGTCCTTGATGACGCGAGGCTGGATGACGCGCGCCGGGCGAGACGCGTCGCCGAAATAGCCGATGAGGGGGCGGCGCTGGACCCAGAAGTCAGAGCGGTTGGCCGTGCCGATGGAGAAGCCGCGGCCGAACCAGGATGTGCCGCTGGTGGCGGGCCGGGCGATGAACAGTTCGCGGTGCTCGACGCCGGGCGCGGGCGTAAGGAAGCGAGGGATGAGCCCGGCCGGGCAGAGGTAGTCGTGGATGCCGGTTTCGCCGTCGTTGCCGCCGGCCGGCGCGGAGCGGTTCTCCGGATTGGCGAGGCCGAGACGCCCGCCGAGTGCCTTCTCGATCCAGACCGGGTAGCCGGTGTCGTTGGAGTAGCAGCGGCTCATGGGGCCGGTGAACTGCCGGCGGGCGGCGTCCCAATGGGAGGCCAGGTGGAGCCAGAAGCGGTTCTCAATCAGCGCCGCGCGGCGGCGGGCCCCGGCGTCCTTGACGTACATCCGGATGCGGGTGAGGTTGGTGATGGAGACGCGGGCATAGGTGGGCGAGTTGTATTCCGCGAAGCTGCCCGTCTCGTCGATGGCGCGGGCCAGGCGCACGATGCGGTCGTGTGCATAGGCGCCGAGTTCGGAGTCCGCGAGCAGCTCGGAGGCGGCCAGCGTGACGAAGGTGCCCTTGACGGCGATGTTGGTGTAGGACATCGAGACGTTGCGCCGCATCACCGAGTAGGCGGCGTGGCGGATGGCCTCGCGGACACGGGCGCGGAGCGCGTCGCCGAGCCTGGCGCCGTGGCGGAACTCGGTGAGCAGGAGCAGCGAGCCGTTGAAGTCGGCCCAGTTCCAGTCGGCCGGCGCCATCTTGTCCGGCGGCTCCTCCATGTACCAGCCCCAGATGCCGTACCACTTGCTGGATGGGTCGACGACCTGGAGATTGAGGACGCGGTCGAGGATGGCCTGGGCACGGGCCACCCGGGGCTTGGAGCTCTCTTCCAGAAGCAGCAGGGCGTAGTCGAGCGAGTCGCGCGTGGGATGGGCGCGGCATTCCCGGAGGCGGGTATGGTAGCGGTACTCGGGGCCGAGGATGGCCTGGATCATGGCCTTGTCGGGGTCGTAGCGATGGTCTGACGCCTCCACCGCCTTGCGGACGAGGATGCGATCCCACCTCGCAGGCCAGCCGGTGGGTTCGACCTGACGGGCGCAGGAGGCCGCCGCGAGGGCAGGCGTGAAAGCAAACTGGCGGCGGAGCACTTCGACCAGTGTATGCGTTAGCGGTCGCGGTCGGCGACCAGGTCGGTGGCGGCGAAAAGGGCGGTGCGGGCGGGACAGTCGGGGAAGCCGGCAAGAATGGCGCGGGCCTTGGCGGTGAACTCCTGGGCGCGTGCGCGCGCGCGTTCGATGCCCTGGTGGCGGTCGAGGATGGCCAGAATCTCTTCGAAGTGGACGCGCTCGTAGTTGCCGTCGGTGAGGACGGTCTGGATGCGCGCGCGGTCGGCGGGCGAAGCGTCTTCCAGGGCGTAGATCAGAGGCAGGGTGACCTTGCCCTCGCGCAGGTCGTTGCCGACCGGCTTGCCGAGGACGGCCTCGCGGGAGGTGAAGTCCAGGATGTCGTCGACGAGCTGGAAGGCCATGCCGAGGTTCCAGCCGAACTCGCCGAGGATGGATTGCTGCTCTTCGGTGACGCCGGCGGAGATGGCGCCGAGGCGCGTGCAGGCGGCAAACAGGCTGGCGGTCTTGCGATCGATCAGCTCCATGGAGTCCGCCTCGGAGATGTCGATCTTGCCGATGCGCTCAAGCTGGAGCAGTGCGCCGTCCACCATCTGCTGGGTGAGGGTGATGAGCAGGTCGAGGATCTCGAA
>JACRKW010000029.1:5948-6970 GCA_016215215.1 Acidobacteriota bacterium | reverse complement strand
TGATCGACATCCAGCCCGCGCTGGCCGGAAGCGCCGCCAGCACCGCCTTCATCTCCTCCGGCCCGCACTTGCCGTCGAAAACCGGCACGCCCATCTGCGGCGCTGCCCACAGCGTCTCGTCCGACTTCAGCGTCTGGCCCGACGCCAGCTTCAGTTCCACGCTCACTGCCATGTTCTGCCCGGCCAGTGAGGCTCGGTCCGGATAGGGCGACGAAAAGGTGGCCGACAAACGGTTGTTCAGTAACGTCCGGGTGAACGTGAAGATTCGCCGCAGTCCCTCCAGGTCCGCCGCCAGGTAGTACTTGTTGCTGATCTGCTTCAGCGCCGCCTCGTCCAGGCTGCCCGTCTCGCCGAAGCCGATGGCGATCACCGATACCCCGGCGCCCTTCACCTTCCGCGCCGCCTCGTCCAACCCGGCCGGCCCGGCCAGTAGTCCCAGATCGTCGCCGCGCAGCACCTCATTGTTGCCGTCGGTCAGTACGATCACCATTGCCTCCGGCGCGTCGCCGCTTTCCTTCTCCACGCCGCGCATCGCTTCTTTCAGCCGGTCGATTCCGAAGACCACCGCTGAATAGAGCGCCGTGTTGTTGCGCTCCAGCGGCGCCGGCAGCGCCTCCACCTGAGCCAAAGCGGCGCTGCGCGTGCGCGAAAACGTCGCTCCCTGGATCTGGTCCAACACCCTGTGGCTCTCAAACGGCACCACCGCCACGCGGTCGGCGCCCTCTTCAAATCCTGAGAGGAACGACCCCACAGCCTGCTTGGCCGCCTCAAATCGCGTTTGCCCGCTGGCCAGCGGTTTCTTCATGCTGCCCGAGACGTCCACAATCACCAGCGCCGTCCGCCCCCTCACCTTCGACACGGATTCGCCCGCCGCCGAGGCGAAGAACGGCGTGAGGTACTGTTCGCCCGCTTTCACCCGGATCTGCGATGCCAGCTTCTCCGGCGCCGGCAGTTGCGCATTCTGCGGCTGCCCCTTCTCGTCCACCAGGTTCAGTTTCATGCGGAAGCAGGGCACCGTGGAA
>JACRKW010000029.1:0-5890 GCA_016215215.1 Acidobacteriota bacterium | reverse complement strand
CGTCTGTGCCGGCGCCAGACCTGCGCTCAGGGCGGCCAGCAGGATTGTGGAAACGTAGATTTTCCTCATCTCCAGGCCTCCCTACCTTTCCTTCTTCGTCATGAACTTGATCGCCGTCCGGCCCACCAGCACATCGTCGCCGGCGTGCAGTTCCTGCGATGTGGTCACCGTGCGCCCGCGTACCCGCAGGACGTACCGCGCTAGTCCCGCCGGGTTGTTGATCTCCGGATGGCGCGCCACGTAGAAGTGCCCGTCCTTGCCGAAGATCAGCGCATGGCGCGCCGCGATGGCCGCGTCCGGGATGAACACCTGCACCCCCACCGCGTAGGCCGTCTTGTTCAGGTCCAGCGACTCGGAGCCCACCAGGTAGCTGTCCCCCTGCTGCAACTCCCACTCCTTGCCCGACCGTCCGAATTTGGCCTGCGCCCGCCCGTCGCCGCTCGAAACGAACTTCAGTATGCCGTCGCGCAGCAGGATGGGCGCCAGTGTCACGCCGAAACAGATGCCCACCCCGATCGCCACAAACCCAAGCGCCTGTGTCAGATCCGGAATCCGGCTGCCCATCACGTGGAACAGCGCGCCGCCCACCGAGCCGCCGATCAACCCGCCCAGGCACGCGTGCACCACCCGCATCTTGTTTGCCGCCACCCAGCGCAGACCCAGGCCCAACCCGATGAAACTCCCCACCAGCATCCAGCTCAGCAGCCGCGTCAGAAAGGGCTGAGCCTCCGCCATGTTCTTCGTGATCGGCATCATCGCCAGCCCGCCCAGGATCCCGGCCAGCAGCCCGATCACTCCGCCGGCCAGCACGTATCGTCCCACAACGCGGTTCCCAGACCACTTATCGGAGAAACCCACCGTCAACAGCCCGATGATCAACCCCAGCAGCGCTGCGGCCGTCAGGTCCGCCAGGGATGAAGAACGATTGGCGAGCGCCGTCGCCGACAGCAGGGCCGTCAGCCCCCACGAAAGCAGGCCGGCGACTCCTCCGGCGAGCGACATGTAATACAAAGTCTGATAGAGGCTCATCCCAGTAGGTCCTTAGCTTAACCGAAGATCGGCTATGAAGAAACACTCATCGTGAATATAGCCATAAAAAGAACAGTAGCCGGCCGAAGTCAAGGGGGGGAGGTCGACGCACCCAGTTGCGTCACCACCTGCTGGATATTGCCCAGGTACTTCTTCGCCCGCTCCGCCTCCACCGTCTCCGGGTTGATTTGAATCACCCTCTCGAAGTGCCCCTTAGCGGCTGAAAGATAGCCGGCGCTGGACGACTGGTTGAACTTCTCGGTGAACACCAGCGCCAGCGCGTAATGCGCGTAGAGGTCCGTCTCGTCCAACCTCAGCGCCTTCTGGCAGGAGCCCACGGCCAGGTCAAACTGCCTCGTCATCCGCTCGCAGTCGCAAAGGCCGAAGCTGGCCATGAACTGCAGTTCTTTCCAGATATCGGTTTGCGCGGCGCGTTTCTTTTTTCCCATGCCGGTCAGATAGCCCAATACATAATAGTTCAGCTTGCCCGCCAGCTTCGAGTCGAAATCGCTCAGCTTCAAATACTCGCGGTACTCCCCCAGCGCCTCCGGACACTTCTTGTCAAAACGCAACGCCTCCGCCAGCCAGAAGTGAGCCTCGGCGTGCCCCGGATTCAGCCGGATGGCCTCTCGCGCGTACTTGGCGCCCTCGACATACGCATTCTTGCGCGTGAACGCCTGGGCCAGCAGCGCGCTGGTCAAGGAGTTGCCCGGCGCCCGTTGCAGCGACGCCGTCAACTGCCGGATGGCCCCGTCCAGGTCGCCCACGTCCAGGAGCATTCCGCCAAACGACGCCTGCGCCTCGGCGTAGTCCGGATCGATCGCCAGCGCCCTCTGGAACGCCGCCCGCGCCTTGTCGTAGTCAAGCAAGGCATGGTAGACCCGCCCCAGGTACAGCGCCGCCTGGCTGTACTTGCCGTCCACCTCCATCGCCTTCTGAAAATGCTCCGCCGCCTTCAGGTAGTTCTTCTCAAAGCCTTTCTGGTAGGAGTCCATCCCCTCGTTGAACTCATCCACGGCCGCCTTCTTCCTCGTGCGCGGAATCGCTATCCGCAGGCTCACCGTCGTATCCTGTCCCGGATAGACCGTCTCTTCGCGCGGCCCGTCCGGCTCGTACCCCATGCGCACGCCCTGGACCGTGTGTACACCTGGAGTGATGCCGGGAAGCTGCAGCGGCTTGTTCCGGTCCACCACGCCCTGCGTCTTGCCGTCGACGAAGACCTCCACGCCGTCCATGTTGCTCTCAATCACCAGCCGGCCGAACTTCGGCGGTTGCGCCGGCGCCGACGGAGCACGCGCCGGGTTGAACGCCAGGATCATGTTCGGATCGTAGCTGCCCCGCTCCGCCGTGGGGTTCTGGCGCGTCTTGGTTTCCCTGCGGACGTTTACCCTGACATACTCCCCAAGTTCATCGGCCGTCACCACACCGTCTACGTTTTCGTCGGCCTCTCCCTCGATCCCCTTCATGACAAAGTAGGTGAAGACCCCGTGCCCTCCGCCCCAGATCTCGCTTTCAAACGACTGCTCCCGGTCCCGGCTGGCGGTCAGCGAAAACAGCGACCGGTCCAGGTTCAGCAGGCTCGCGTTGATCTGCTGGGCCTCGGACTCCGGCGTGATCGCCCCCGAATGGCATGCATCGGTCAGCAGGACCTTCCACTTGGCCTTGATCCGGGAACCCATCACCTGGCCCAGCCGCTCCATCGGGTAGGCCGTTCCGGCGATGTTACCCGCGCTTACGTCATACGGGGCCAGATACGCCTTGCCGCCGGAGACGAACCCGTGTCCGGCGAAGTAGATCACCACCCGGTCTTCGTCCCGCGAGACGCCAGGCAACCACTCCTCCAGTTCCTTCATTAAGTTCGCCAGGGTGGCGTTGCGCCCGATCAGCCGGTGAACATTCTCCGGCGGGAACTGCCCGCCTTCCGGGCTGATCAAAGACGTGTAGACCGCCGCCGCGTCGCGCGCCGGGTACCGGAGTTGTCCCTGCGGCGGCAGGTTCTGATACTCGCTGATGCCCACTACCAGCGCATAGCTGCGCGGAATCACCACCTCCTCCCCCGGCTTGACCACCGTGGACGCCGGCGCGCGAGTAAACTTCAGGTCGCGCTGCTGCTCCGCCGGGGAGGGCGGAGCCTGCGGCTGCGCCCAAGCGCCGGCCAGCATCAGCCAACCCAGCCATGCCTGCCTCATCGTCGACCTCCTAGCGGTGCGCCAGCCGTAGCGTATAGATGAACGGCTCATCGGTTTGGTCGGCCGCCGAAACCGCAGCGGCCTTGCTCGTCTTCACCATCGTCAGGTCACGGGCCTTGATCGAATCGTACTTGAGCAAGTTCTCCGGTAGCGGCGTGTCTTTCTTTAGCGCCTTCAAACCCGCCGAATTGTCGATGCACTCGCCACGAGCCCGGAAGATGGCGTCGTCGCAGCGCGGCGTGATCGACGGGTTCAAGGGCCGCGCCGGCGCGGGCAGCTTCGCCACCACCGGACGGCCGGAGTCGCTCTCGCTCAGTTTCACCGGGCTCACCAGCCAATAGACCACCTCGTGCCCGGGCGGGCCCTCCAGCCGGAACCAGCCGCTCTCGGTCATTGGCACCAGGTATTCACGCCCGGCTTCTATCCGGTTCTGCCGCCCCGTCTCTTCCTTCGGAAACAGCAATACGTATTGCCCGGAGGTCGAATGGTTCATCACGTACAGGTACCCGTTGAAGCTCGCCCGAAAGCGGAACCGCACCAGCTCGCCGGAGTCAAACACATGGTTCGGATCCATCGCCTCCACGCGGCCGGCTTTCTGCCGCTCGACGACAATCTCCACGCGCTTGGCCGCATCGGCGGCGGGCCGCGCAGCTTGCACCGCGCCCGTTTGCGCTCTACCCAGCCCAATCCATATTGCGGCGGCTCCCAAAGCCGGCACAAACACATGCTTCAGCATCGCCTGCCCCTCCGGAAGGCTTCAACCCTGTTACCTGTGCTTCAGACTCAAGTCCACAACCACGCGGCCGCCGGACGCGGCGCCCGCGGTGTTCACCACGTACACCGCCTGTTCGCCGGCCTGCGCCGCCTCCTTCTCCACGCGCGTGAACACCAGGTCGCGCGATTGCACCTGTGCCCGCAGCTTCTCCACCCAGCCGTCGTCGTATCCACTGGCCGCCTGCATCGTCGACGGTTTCACCGCCTGCACCGGACGATCAGGCAGCGACGGCCCCTTGCCGGTCAGGCTCTGGATCAGCTCCTCGATGTCGCTCACCGGCCGGTTCGACAGCATGATGAACACCTTCTCCTCGCCGGGCTGCTCGTCAAAGTTCTCCTCGCCGGGCTGCTCGTCAAAGGTGAAGTACTCGCCTGGACCGCCCGGCACCTGATACGCCCGGCCTGGTACGATCTCGTTGCCCTGTTGCGACGACTCCGGATGCGGGAACAGCGGACTCCAGACGCCGCTCGTCCCGCGCGCAATCACGTACAGGTATCCCTTCTGGTTCCCCATCACGCTCAGCCGGATGCTGTCGCCGGCCCGGAACTCGGCATCCGTCCGTACCTCCACCACGCCCTCCGAGCCCTTCTTCAACAGGCTGTACCGCAGCCCCATCGGCAGCGGTTGCGCCGATTTCTGCGATACCAGCCGGAAGTGCTCCTCCGTGTCCTTCGGCGGCGCCGACAATGCCAGCTCCGGCTTCGGCCCGCTGGCCCGCCCCGCATCGGGTTTGGCCGCCCCGGACGGCGGCTTGGCCGCCGGAGTGGCCGCCTTGGCAGTCTTCTGCCCCTTGGCGGGTTGTCCCTTGTTCACGGCCAGCAGATCTGCGGCCGAAAAGAAGGCATCCCTCGCGTTGATCTGCGCCTCCTGAGCCGCCAGGCCGGCCACGGCCAGCCCCGTCAGGATCGCGCCGAAATGGAATGGAGTCAGGTTAGTTCGCATCTTTCACGCACCGGAATCCGATCGCCGGGTTGGCCTGATTGGCCGGCCAACCCCTTCGCATATATAAACGGAAAAAGCGGTCGTCCTTGATCAGGAAGCTCCCGCTCTTGATGGCGAACCATTCACGCGTGACCGTCGCGCCGCCGCCCAGCGCCTTCTGCATGTCTTCGATCTCCCGCTCCGTCACGGGAAACGGCGTCGTCGTCCATTCGAAGGCGTTGCCGGCCATTCCCAGCGCCCGGAACGGGCTCTGGCGTTCCGGGTAGTCGTCCACCGCCACCAGCTTGCCCGGATTCGGCAGCGGTTGGTTTCCCCACGGATACAGCCGCCCGTCCACGCCGCGCGCCGCCTTCTCCCACTCCTGCTCGCTCGGCAGCCGCTTGCCAGCCCAAACGCAGTAGCCGCGCGCGTCCTCCAGCGTCACCGATGTCACCGGCAGTGACGGCGATGTCCGGAAACTGTCCGAGGCCGGCGCCGGATGCCCCTTGGCATCCACGAACCGCGCATACTGCTCGTTGGAAACCTCGGTAGCGTCCACATAGTAGGGCGCCAGTTCCACCTCTTGCCGCTTGTTGGGCGACTCCGCTTCGTCCTCGCCGAAGATGAACTTGCCGCCCGTCACCAGGAACATGGTCCCGGCCGGCGTGTTGAGCACCGCCGGATAGTCCTTCGCCTCCCCGCGATCCTTCGCCGCGCCTTGCTTCACCGTCTCCCCGCCGCCTCGCGTCCCAAAGTAGATCCCCACCGCCACGCCCACGGCCACCACGCCGGTCACCAGCCATTTCAACCCGCCGCTACGCCGCTTCTCGGCCCGGACCGGCGCCGGTGCCGCCGCCACCGGCTCGGCTTCTTCCAATTGTTCCTCTCCTCTATCTATCCCTCTATCCCGCTCCAGTCCCGGCGCGTGATCGGCCATCATGTCGCGCCGGTCGCTTACCGGCTCCAGCCGCACGTC
>JACRKW010000028.1 GCA_016215215.1 Acidobacteriota bacterium | reverse complement strand
CCGCGGCTACATCCAGAGCTGGAACGTGGTGATGGAGAGGGACCTGGGGAGGGGCTTCAAGGGCGAGGCGGGCTACGTGGCGACGCGCCAGATCCGCCAACTCGGATACCGGGAGTTGAACTGGTCGCCGGTGGGCGGCGGCAACAACGGGCGGCAACTGTACAAGGCGTACGGCCGGACGGCGTCGACGATGCTGGTGACGCCGATCGGCAACACGCACTACGACTCGCTGCAGACGCGGCTGCAGCGGCGGTTCGCGGGCTGGTACATGGTGGACGCGTCGTACACATGGAGCAAGTCGATCACGACATCGGGGACGGACAACAGCGACGGCAGCATGCCGATACCGATTCCCGAGTACTACGGGTTGAACCGCGGCATCAGCGGGCTGGACAGGACGCACAACATCCAGTTCACGAACGTGGCGGAGTTGCCGTTCGGCAAGGGCCAGAGGTGGCTCAGCGACCGCGGGCTGCTATCGGCACTGGCCGGCGGCTGGCAACTGAGCAACGTCATCA
Source organism: Acidobacteriota bacterium (assembly GCA_016215215.1). GTDB lineage: Bacteria > Acidobacteriota > Terriglobia > Bryobacterales > Bryobacteraceae > Paludibaculum. The sequence goes on along the minus strand of JACRKW010000028.1, from coordinate 8,539 downwards.
GCCTGATCAGCGGGGCGCCGTTCACTGTGACGTCGTCGGGCACTTCGCTCAACGCGCCGGGGAGCAGCCAGCGGGCGGACCAGGTGAAGCCGACGGTGGACATCCTTGGGGCGATCGGGCCGGGGACTCCGTACTTTGACCCGAGCGCATTCGCGGCGGTCAACACGGCGCGGTTCGGGACAGCGGGGCTGAACAGGATGCGCGGTCCGGGCATGCGAACGTGGGACTTGAGCGTTTCGCGGAGGTTCCCGGTCACGGAGCGGGTGAACATCCAACTCCGCATGGATGCGACGAACTTCACCAACACGCCACGCTTCGACAACCCGCGGACGGACGCCAGCGGCACCGGGCTGGGGGAGATCACCTCGGCATGGGGCGAGCGCGAGATCCGGCTGGGGCTGCGCATCGCGTTCTGAGCGCCGACACCACCGGTGAGGCGCCGCCGGGGCCGCCCGCGGCTGCTGGAGCAGCCACGCGGAGCAACGTGGAATGTTACATCGTGGAATGTTACTTGACTGGCGGGAGGGTGCGCTCCACAATGTAGGCATCGACAATCGAGGTATTGGCAATCGATGGCTACAAACAAGACGCCTGAATTCCTGCCCGGCACGTTGGACATGCTGATTCTGAAGACGCTGACGCGGGCGTCAAATCACGGTTACGGCATTGCGCAGTACATCCAGAAGGTGTCCAACGAGGCACTTCGAATCGGCGAGGGGTCGCTGTACCCGGCGTTGCAGCGCCTGCTGGTGAATGGGTGGGTGGAAGCCGAGTGGGGGATCTCGGAGACAGGCCGCAGGGTGCGGATCTACAGGCTGACGGCCGGCGGCCGGAAGCAGCTAGCGCGAGAGGTGGCGGAGTTCGACTACCTGATCGCCGGCATCGCCCGGGTGATGGAGGGCGCATGAGGCTCTGGAACCGAATCCGATTCTTCTCCGCACGCGAGCGGCTGGACCGGGAGCTGGCCGATGAGATTCTGGCGCACCGCGAGATGCTGGAGGAGAGGTACACACGGGAGGGGATGACTCCGCGCGAGGCGCGCGAGGCGGCCGTAAGGCAGTTCGGCAGCGATCTCAGCAGTAGAGAGCAGAGCCGGGAAGAGTGGGGATTTGGCTGGCTGGATACGGTGTTGCGGGACTGCGGTTTCGCGGTGCGGCTGATCCGACACCGGCCGATGCTGACGCTCGCGGCTGTGCTGACGGTGGGCCTGGGGGTGGGCGCCAACACAGCGGTGGTCAGCGTACTGCAGACTGTGCTGCTGAATCCGTTGGGGCTGCGGGACTCCGGGAAGGTTCTGGTTGCAACGGTGCGGCTTGAACAGCTCCAGATGCGCCAGACGCCCACCTCCGGCGTCGAGTTCCGCGAACTCAGCACGATGACGGACGCTTTTTCGGCCGTTGCCGCCTCCGAGGGGCGGACGTGGACCATCCTGACAAGCGGCGAGGCGTCGCGCCTGGTGGGAAGGGCGGTAACGCCGGATTTCTTCCGCGTATTCGGCGAAAGGCCGAGGGCCGGGAGGTTCTTCACTCCGGAGGACCGGGAATCGGTCGTGCTTTCGCACGGCCTGTGGAAGGCACAGTTCGGCGGAGAAGACACGGTGATCGGCCGCGTGATGATGTTAGACGGCCAGCCACACCGCATTGTCGGCGTCGCGCCGGCGAGCTTCCGTTTTCCAGTGGATGCTCAGGCGTGGACGCCGCTGGTGCTCTCTCCGGCGCGCCTGCGGGAGCGGGGGAACAACATGAATCTGGCGATCTTCGCCCGCCTGAAGGAGGGAGTGACGCCGGCTCAGGCCGAGGACAGGGTGAACCGCTACGTGGCGGCGCTGAAATCCCCGGTGGACGGCGAGGCGCGGGCGATGGCGAAGATGGGCTACTTTGTCGACCTGGAACCGTTCGCAGGCCATGTGGCGGGCGATCTGCGCCGCCCGCTGTGGCTGCTGTGGGCGTCGGCGCTGGCGGTCCTCTTTAACGGCTGCGCGACGGTGGCGGCGCTGCTGCTATCGCGTGTTGCCGGGCGGAAACGGGAGATGGCGATCCGGCTGTCGCTGGGGGCGACGCGGCTGCAGATCCTGAGACAGTTGCTGGTGGAAAGCCTGCTGCTGGGCGCGTTGGGCGGCGCCTTCGGCGTGCTGGTGGCCGCCGGAGCGCTGTCGCTCCTCACGCGCGTCAGTATTCCGGGCCGACGGCTGCTGGAACTAGTGACTCTCGACAGCCAGCTAATGCTTTACGGGCTGGCGTTGGCCCTGGCCAGCGGGCTGGTGTTCGGGCTGGCGCCGGCGGTGCAACTGCTGCGGGAGAGCCAGTCGGAGGCGATCCGGCGAGGAGCGCGGCACGGGTTCCAGAACCTGTTCGTGACGGCGCAGGTGGCCGCGGCGCTGATGCTGCTGGTGGGCACAGGATTGCTGCTGCGCAGTTTCTGGGCTTTACAGCAGGTTCGGCCTGGGTTCGACCCGGCGCACGTCGGCACGGCCTACTTCATCAAGCCAAAAGACGACCCGGGCTTCATCACGCGGCTGGAGACGCGGCTGGCATCGAGTCCGGGCGTCCAATCGTCGGCTCTGGCTTTTCCACTCCCCTTCACCAGCGGGGGCCTGACCAGCAGGTTTCGAATCAAGGGACGGGAGAGGAAATCCGGGGAGCCGGAATGGCACGGCGAGGCCTATTTCGTGTCGAGCGGGTATTTCCCGACGCTACGCATTCCGCTGGTGCGCGGCCGAGGCATCTCCCCATCGGACGAAGCGCAGGCGCCGGTGATCTGTGTGATCGACACCAACTTCGCTGAACGCTTCTTTCCTGGACGTGATCCGATCGGGCAGGAGATCGCGATGTACCGCGGTTGGGCACGCATCGAAGGGGTGGTGGGCGCGATCCGCGCCAGTACGTTGGAGAAGGCTACCCGGCCGGTGGTTTACTACCCGCTGGTGCAGGTGCCCTTCTTCCCGCAGGCGGCGGCGCTGGTGCGCTCGAACCAGCCGGCCGGCGGGCTGATCCGCGAGGCAGTGCGGCAAACCAGCGCCTCGACGCCGGTATTCGACGAGCGGGACATGGAGGATCGCATCTCGGAATCGCTGGGCATCCGGCGGGTGGTGGCGGTGCTGGTATGCACGTTCGGGGTGATCTGCCTGCTGCTGGCCACGGTGGGGCTGCACGGCGTGGTGGCGCAGGTGGTGAGCGACCGCACGCCGGAGATCGGGCTGAGGATGGCGCTGGGTGCGAGGCCGGAGCAGATCCTGGCGCAGTTTCTGAGGCGAGGGCTGGTGTATGGCGGGATCGGCATCGTGGTGGGGCTGGCGGGGGCGTCCTACGCGCAACGCTGGCTCAGCGGGATGCTGTACGAAGTGAAGCCTTCTGACCCGCTTACCTTCTATTCCGCCAGCGCGGGGGTGCTGTTGATTCTCGTGCTGGCTGTTCTGTGGCCGGCACGGAGGGCGTCGCGAATCGACCCGCAATCGGTGCTGCGGTACGAGTGAGGTGCGGGATCAGGCGGGCGTCTTCTCAAGAGTCCGGGGCGCGAGCAGGACGCGATCCAAAGCGAGGCGACAATCAGCGAACCAAGAGCAGGCGATGCGGCATTGAGGCATAGTGGCGAGACCGTGGGTGCCGGCCGAGGTGTGATACTGATCGGAGGACTTCCTCACGCTGCAAGCGGAGGCAGGGCGGAGAACAACCGGCGGAAGCGGGCATGGAGACCATCGGAGCGGTCCAGAAACGCAATGAACGCCAAAGCGCCGGCGTAGCACTCAGGGCTTGGGGCCGTGGACGATCTGATCGACGGTGCGGCTGGAAAGAGTGATGCCGGCCTCCACTGATGGCCCGGCAAGCCGCGGGGCTGGCCGCCGACTGCGTGGAGTTGCAGGAGCACGCGTGATGCGGGGCGTGAGCCCAGTATAATCGTCGTCGATGATACGGCGATCCGCGTGGCTGACAGGAGCGTTGTGGCTGGCGGGCCTCGGGTACGGGCAGGAGTTCGTCAGCCTGATGCCGGAGCGGGACATCTCCGAGCACTGGACGGTGGAGGGCAAAGCGCCGAAGGAGGCGTGGACGGTGCGGGACGGGATGATCGCCTGCACGGGACAGCCGAACGGGATTCTGCGCAGCAGGAAGGTCTACCGGAACTACGTGCTGCGGGCGGAGTGGCGGTTCCAGGAGGGATGGACTCCGCCACCACCACCGGCGAATGAGTGGCCGAACGCGGGCTTCTTCATCCATGCGGGGCCGATGGTGGATGGGTGGCCGGTTTCGTTCGAGGTGCAGGGCTACTTTGGCGAAGCGGGGAGCCTGTTCGGGGTGCGAGGAGGGAAGATCAAGGGGGCGAAGCGGGGCCCGTTTGTAAAGGAGCGGCCGCCGTTCGGGTCCTGGGACCGGTACGAAATCACGTCGATGGACGGGAAGGTGACGGTAGTGCTGAACGGCGTGCTGGTGAATGAAGGCACGGACGCGGAGCCGAGGTCGGGGAACATCTGCCTGCAATCGGAGGGTTGGCCGGTGTATTACCGCAAGGTCGAGATCAAAGAGCTGCCATGATGAAGCGCCGCGATTTCCTGGGAACGGTGGCGGCGGGTGTGACGGCGCAGGCGGGCGCGGGCCTCACACGGTTTCAGACGGCTTGCATGACGCTGCCGTACGCGGCGTTTCCGATGGAGCGGGCGCTGACGGGCATCCAGAGCGCCGGATACCGGTACGTGGCCTGGGGCGTGAGCCATCGCGACGCATCGGGGACAGTGCGGCGAATGCTGGAAGAGAAGGCGCCAGCATCGGAGGCGGCGAAGCTGGCGGCGCGATGCAGGGGCATGGGGCTGGAGCCGGTGATGATGTTCTCGACGGTGCACCTGGAGGCGGCGGACGCGCTGGAGTTGCACTTGCGGCGAATCGACCAGGCGGCAGCGGCGGGAATCCCATTTCTGCTGACCTTCGGGAAGACCGAGCCGGGGCAATACGAAAGCGTGATCCGCAACCTGAAGGGGATGGCGGGCAGGGCGCGGGCAGCCGGGGTGACGGTGGTGATCAAGCAGCACGGAGGAAACACGGCGACGGGGGCGGCGTGCGCACGGATTGTGGCCGAGGTGGGAGAGGAGCCGATCCGGATCTGCTACGACGCCGGCAACGTGTTGGACTACGACAACAGCGACCCGATCGCGGACATCGGCAAGTGCTGGCGCGACGTGCGGGCGTTTGCGATCAAGGACCACAGGAACACGCCGCGGGACGAAGACTGCGGGCCGGGCTTTGGAGAGATCGATCATTACAAGCTGCTGGCGCCGGTGATGCGGACGGCGCTGACGATGCCGCTGGCGTGCGAGAACATCTTCGAGCCGCTGGTGAGCCGTCCCACGGAGGCGGCAGAGGTGGATACGCTGGCAAAGCGGGCGAGAGAGTATCTTGAGACTGTATTGCGCGGACTCATTCAACAGGAGAAGACACGATGAAGCTGCAACGAAGAGATTTCATGTTGGCATCGGCGGCCGTGGGAGGCGTGGCACGGGCACAGACGGCGGAGCGGATTGCGACGGCGGTGATCGGCACGGGCAATCGCGGCTCCTACCTGCTATCGGGGGTGCTGGAGCAGCCGGAGGCGAAGGTGGCGGCGGTGTGCGACATCAAGCCGGACCGCCTGGACAAGGCGGCGAGCGCGGCGGCGAAGGACAGCCCGGCGACCTACAACGACTGGCGGAGGGTAATCGACAGGAAAGACATCGGGGCGGTGTTCATCGCGACGCCGCCGCACCTGCACGCCGAAATGGCGATGGCGGCGCTGGCGGCGGGCAAGCACGTTTACTGCGAAAAGCCCGTGGGGGTGACGGCGGCGCAAGTAGGAGCGCTGGTGAAAGCGGCCAAGGGGGCCAAGACGGTGTTCGTTTCGGGACAGCAGTTGCGGTCAGGCAAGCAACTGGGCGAGGCGGTGCGGCGGATCCGGGAGGGGGCGATTGGGGACGTCATGTGGGTGAAGGCGCAGCGCCATGCGACGGCCGACCTGCCGCATGACGGCACTTCGGGGGACTGGTATTTCGACGTGGCGAAGTCGGGCGGATATCTGATTGAGCAGTCGGTTCACAACCTGGACGCGTGCAACTGGGTGATCGGGTCGCGTCCGGTGCGGGCCTGCGGGTTCGGTGGAACGCAACTGTACAAGAACGACCCGCCGGGCCGGACGATTTTCGACTGCGCCAGCCTGACGTATGAGTACCAGAACGGGGTGAAGCTGTCGTTTACGCAAAACGTGTTCCACCCGCGGACGATGCCGTCGGGCGGGCAGTACATCCATGTGTACGGCACGAAGGGGGCGGTAGACCTGATGTCGACGGCGACATTGTATCCGCTGGGGAAGGAGGGGCAGCCATCGGTGCTGGCGGAGAAGCGGGAAGAGTCGAGGCATGCGCACATCATGGCGTTTTACGAAGCGATTACGAAGGGAACGCCTGTGCCGGCGGGCATCGAGGTGGGCGCCACCGCGGCGTTGACGGCGATACTGGGGCATGAGGCAATGGTGCGGCAGACGGTGGTGAACTGGAGCGACCTGGGGGTGGAGGTGTAAGGGGGACCGCGGGTGATTGCGCATTGCGGAGGAGCAGCATGAGGATCGTAATCGGGTTGGGGTGGTGCGGAAGGAGGTGTGGGGGCTGGGGCGGGACTCGGCGGGAGTGGCGGTGCGGTTTGTGACGGACGCGCCGACGATCCGGGCACGGTGGACGCTGAAGAGGGAACGGCTGGCGATGCCGCACATGCCGGCAACGGGGGTGAGCGGGCTGGACCTGTACGTGAAGCTGGCGGCCGGATGGCGGTGGGTAGCGAACGGCCGGCCGGAGAAGCAGAGCAACGAGCAGACACTGCTGGCCAAGTGGGCGGGGGGACGGCGGGAGTACATGCTGTACCTGCCGCTATACAACGGGGCGGCAGTTGTGGAAGTGGGGGTGCAGGAGGGGGCAAGCCTGGAGGCCGCCGCGGCTCGGGGGAAGCCAGTGGTGGTGTATGGGAGCTCGATTGCGCAAGGCGGGTGCGCGTCGAGGCCGGGTATGGCGTATCCGGCGATCATGGGAAGAAGGCTGGACCGGCCGGTGATCAACCTGGGCTTCTCGGGGAACGGGAAGTCCGAGCCGGAACTGGCGGGGCTGCTGAGTGAGATCGAGGCGAGCGCATACGTCTACGACAGCCTGCCTAACCTGAGTGCGGCGGAGGCGAGGGAGCGGGTGGAGCCGTTTGTGCGGGCGCTGAGGAAGGCGCATCCGGAGACGCCGGTGGTGCTGGTGGAGAATGCGACGTACACGAATTCTCAGTTTGTGGAGCAGCGCAGGACGGTGGTGGTGGAGAAGAACCAGATACTGTGGGGCGTGTACGAGAAGCTCAAGAAGGAGGGCGACCGGCGGGTCTTCTACGTTCGCGGCGGGAAGCTGTACGGCGATGACGGCGAGGCGACGGTGGACGGGGTGCATCCGACCGATGTGGGATTCATGCGGATGGTGGACGTGATCGAACCGGTGGTGAAGCGGGCGCTACGGGGGAGGTAGGGCTGGGGGAACCAATCCCAGGGGGCGGTGTCGAAGAGGTTGATGGCACTCGAGTATTCGGCAGTGGGGTTTGCTGAGCGCGCCATGATACGGGCAGAGGGGGTCGTGCGAGCGGAGTTGAGCCAGGGACTGACGAGCATAGCGACGATCGCGGCGACGGCAGGGTGGGTGGGGGTGTTCGGAGCGCTGCTTGGGATCGTGAACTCGTTCATCGGAACGGCTGGAGAGCGAACGGCGTTGATGGCAGCGGTGGCGCTGCGGCTGTCGCATGGGATCGCGCCTGCGGCGTCCGGGCTGCTGGTAGCGATCCTGGCTTGGTGGTTTCACAGCCTGCTGCGTGCCGAGGTGGCGGCACTGGGCGCGGAGATGGCGTCCGCCCGAGTGGGGCTAATGAACGAACTGGGGCGCTGGGGCGCGAGTCGCTAGTACTCGCGATCGATCTTGATGCCGGGCTCGGGGACGGGGTACTTGCCGTCGGGGCCGAGGGTGAGGGGCGCAGGGCCGTCCATGGTGAGTTTGTCGACGTTGGGGGCAAACTCGTGGGGGCAATTGAGCATCTGGTCGAAGGTGACGATTTGGCCGGTGTGGGCGGCCATGCGGCCCATGGAGGCGACGAGGCTGGCTTCGGCGCCACGGCGGACTTCGTTGTAGGGCTTGTCCTGGCGGATGGCGTCGGTGAGGTCGTCCCACTCCCACTGGTAGGGGCTCTTTTCGGGCTGGGGGAAGGCCCAGACGAGGTTGGGGTCCTCAGGAAGGGGGAGGTCCTTGCGGGAGTTGACGGTGGGCATCTTCTGGCCCTTGTAGATGCGGGTCATGCCGGGGGCATGAGAGAGGGTGGAGATGACGGCGGAGCCTTTGGAGCCGTGGGCGTAGCTGGCGAACTCATCGCGGCAGCCTTTCATGTTGCGGCCATCGAAGAAAAGCTTGGGGCCGTCGGGGAAGGTGTACTGGACGGAGTAGGTAGCGAAGTTCTGGTCGAGCGAAATGCCGCGGTAGTGGCGGCCGCCGACGCCGTGGGCTTCGATAGGCCAGGCG
>JACRKW010000027.1 GCA_016215215.1 Acidobacteriota bacterium | reverse complement strand
GGCGTTTACGACAAGGACCCCCGCAAGCACCCCGACGCGATCAAATACGAGCACGTCGACTACGACGAGGTGCTCGCCAAGAACCTCGGCATCATGGACGCCGCCGCCGTCGCCATGTGCCGGGACAACAAGCTGCCCATCCGCGTGTTCAACCTCACCACCCATGGCAATATAATGCGTATGTCGATGGGCGAACCCGTCGGCACACTGATCGGAACCGCTCTATGAAACCTGGAAACCAATCCTCACCTTCCTCTGGCCAGTTTCAGACCGTGAAGGACGTCGAAGGCGCCGCCAAGGTCCGGATGGAGAAAGTGATCGCCACCTTGCAGCACGACATGGCGAGCATCCGTACCGGGCGGGCTTCGGTGAACCTGCTGGACGGCATCACCGTGGAGGCATACGGTTCGCCCATGCCCCTCAACCACGTGGCGACGCTGCACGTGCCCGAGCCCAGCCTGATTACGGTCCAACCGTATGACGGCTCGCAGATCGGCCCGATCGAGAAGGCGATCCGCTCCTCCGATCTCGGCTTGAATCCATCCAACGACGGCAAGCTCATCCGCATTCCGATTCCTGCCCTGACCGAGGAGCGGCGCAAGGAGTTCGTCAAGCATCTGCACCACGTGGCGGAAGAACATCGCATCGCCGTGCGCAACATCCGCCGCGACAGCAACGAAGCGATCAAGAAGCTGCTCAAGGACAAGTTGATCGGCGAAGACGAGGATCGCCGCGGGCACGACGAGACCCAGAAGCTGACCGACTCCTACATCGCCAAGATCGATCAGCTCAGCAAGGCCAAGGAAAAAGACATCCTCGAGGTGAAGTAGCCTACACGGCCTACCGGCGGGCCGTGATCACGGCCTCGCCGCACCATCTGCGGAGCGGCGGGCAAACCGCCAGCGTTGCACGGTCCACCGCCTCCAGCGCGCCCACGGCAGCGCGCGCCCATCCGCTCTGGAACCTTCCGCGAAGCAGTCGCTTTCCCATGGCCAGCAGGCTCAGTTGCTGCACACGGACTTGGCTGAAGTGCCCTCTCAGCAGTTCGACCTCTGCGCCGGCGAGTATGATCTCCTCGCCCTGCTCCTCCTCTTCGCCCTGCAGCCGCGCCCGCCATCTTCGCGCGGCGTTCAGCAGCGGATTGCCGCCCCAGGTTTCGCACAGCACCAGACGCGCACCGGGACGCATGATGCGCGCCAGTTCCTCCAGTGCGCCCGGATACTTCATCGTGTGGTGCAGGGAGGCGCAGGCGAAGACCAGGTCGAAAGCGCCGTCGGCGAACATGTCGAGCCTGGCCGCGTCGGCTGCCACGCCTTTCACGCGCCGCGCCACTCCGCTGGCCTGCGCCCGCCTCAACCCCAGCTCTATCGCCAGCGGCGAAAGATCCAGCAATGTGACCTCGGCGCTCTCCGTAGCCATCCAGAGGCCGAAATCGGCCGGGCCGCAGCCGTAGTCGAGGACGCGCTTTCCCGCCAGCGGCTCCACCTCCAATTCCGCCATCGCCATGCGGTACAGCCGCCGGCGCTCGAAGAACGGGTGAGCGGGATTGGCCATGTTGCCGAGCAGGACGACCCGGTCCATGCGCAATGCATGATCGGGCATGGCCAGAAACTGGGCATACTGGCGGTCGTAGAACGCGCGTTCCTGCTCCGGCGTGATCATGGCTTGCACGCCGGGCCCAACAGCGGCTTTCCCCCTCTTTGGCCGGTCATCGCCCCACCGGCCAGCGTGCGTATCCCGTTCACCCACACCGAGTGCACGCCCACCGCGTATTGGTGCGGCGTGGCGAAATCGGACTTGTCGGCGATCGTGGCCGGATCGAACAGCACCAAGTCGGCTTTCATGCCTGGCCGGATCAGGCCGCGATCCTGCAGTCCGAATCGCTGGGCCGGCAGCCCGGTCATCTTTCGGACCGCCTCCTCCAGCGTCAAAACTTTCCTCTCCCGGACGTAGCGGCCCAGCACGCGGGCGAACGTGCCGTAGTTGCGCGGATGGGGCACATCGCGGCCAAATGCCGGGATTCCGCCGTCGGAGGCGATCATCGTGTACGGGTAACGCAGGATGCGCTCCACATCCTCCTCGCTGATGGCGTGATAGATGGCAGAGCATCCGCCCTTGAGCTGGATCTCGATGGCGGTTTCGGCGGCGTTCTCGAAGCTCGCTTCTTTGCCGCGCTCGCGCGTGATGTCGGCCAGGCTCTTGCCTGCCAGGGCGCGGTCGAAGCCGCAACTCGCCATGACCACGTTCTTCGGGTCGCCCGCGCCGCGGTCGTTGACGATCCGGTTCACAATCTCGGCCTTGATCTTGGCCCGGGACTCCGGAGCGGCCAGCCGTTCGGCCAGCGCTTTCGAGCCGCCCGCCATCGCCCACTGCGGGAAGAGCGCCCCGGTTCCCGTCGATGACGCGGTGTAGGGGTAGGCGTCGATGGTCGCATCCACTCCTCTCGCCCGCGCTGTCTCCACCAGACGCAACGTCTCCACGCTTCGCCCCCAGTTCGCCTTGCCGATCACCTTGTGGTGCGTCACTTGTGTCGGCAGATGACCCTCCTCGCCGATGCGGATCGTTTCCTTGACGCTGTCCACCACCCCGGCAGCCTCATCCCGCATGTGCGAAGTGTGCAACCCGCCCATAGAACCGGCGACCTTGGCCAGTTCGATGACCTCTTCGGTGGGGGCGTAGTTGCCGGGAACGTAAAAAAGCCCCGTGGAGAGACCGAACGCCCCATCCAGCATCGCCTGCCGCGTCAGTTCCTTCATCCGTTCCAGCTCATCAGAGGTGGCACGGCGGTTCTCAGAGCCCATCACTTTCTGGCGGATGCTGCCGTGGCCGGCCAGTATTCCAAAATTGACGCCGATCCTGCTCTCGCCCAGTTTGTCGAGAAACGGCCGCAACGGGATGGGCGAACTGCCATCCGGCCCTTCGATGATGGTGGTGACACCCTGCCGGATCTGGTTCTCAGCCGAAGGCGTTTCCTGGATGCCTCGTATGCCGTGGCTGTGGGTGTCGATGAAGCCCGGCGCCAGCGTCAGCCCCGCCGCGTCCACCACGGTGGCTGCACTCAGCGGGTCCAGACGGCCGACCGCCACGATCCGGTCTCCCTGAATGGCAACATCGCTGCTGAACCACGGGTTTCCGGCTCCGTCCAGGATGTGGGCGTTGCGGATGAGAACATCGTAGGTTTGTGCGG
>JACRKW010000206.1 GCA_016215215.1 Acidobacteriota bacterium | reverse complement strand
GTAAGTCAGCGCATCGGCCAGGATCAGGCGGCCTTCGGCGTCGGTATTGAGCACCTCCACGGTCTTGCCCTGGTAGGTGGTGACGATGTCGCCCGGGCGCTGTGCCTTGTGGCCGGGCATGTTTTCGACGCACGGGGCCAGAGCCGTCACCGCGATGGAAGGCTTGAGCTGCGCGACGGCCCGCATCGCCCCCAGCACCGACGCGGCTCCCGCCATGTCGTATTTCATCTTCTCCATGCCGTCGGCGGGCTTGATGGAGATGCCGCCGGTGTCGAAGGTCACGCCCTTGCCGACCAGAGCCAGGTGGGGGCCATCCGCCGCGCCGCCGGAGGGGGTGTAACGCAGCACGATCATCACCGGAGGTTCGGCCGACCCCATCGCCACTCCCAGCAGCGCGCCCATCCCCAACTGCCGCATCCGGGGTTCGTCCAGGATCTCGCACTCCAGACCGAACTCGGCAGCCATGGCTTTGGCCTGTGCGGCGATGCCCAGCGGCGTCAGAAGATTGCCGGGCTCGTTGCTGAGTTCGCGTGCGAAGTTCTGCGCCTCGCCCAGCACGCGCCCGCGGTCGAGCGCCCCGCGCATCTCTCCCGACTCTTCAGGAACCGAGACGAGAAATCGCTCCACTTTCTTGTCGCCGTTCTTCTTTTCGGTTTTGTACCGGTCCGGCTCGAAATCGCCCAGGACGACGCCTTCCACCACCGCTTCGAGCATCTCCGGGGTGAGTGTCAGCCCCTTCAGCCGGATGCCGAGGTCCTTCACGCCTTTCGGCTTCAATGCGCGTACGGCAACGCCCCCCACCTTCCTCATGTCGCCGGCGGTGAACTTGGCCTTTTCGCCTCCTCCCACCAGCAGCAACCGGGCGGCTTTCATCCCGGTGGGGCGGTGGATCAAGGCGGTCTCCAGCGCCTTGCCGGTGAACTCTCCGTTGGCGTACAGATCCCTGACCAGGCCGCCGGCCAGTTCGTCGCCCGCCTTCTCGTCGCTGAAGCCGACCATCACCAGGGCTTCAGTTTCCAATTCAGCGGCTTTCGTGGTTCCCAGAATCACTTCCATGTCAGTCCCTTTAGTCCCTCTGCCTTGCGTTCCTCTGGCTCATTGCCTTCCTGGCTTCCATCTCCTGGTCGCGCGTCTGCTGGGCCTCGCGTTTATCGTGCAGTTTCTTGCCCTTGCACACACCCAGTTCGCACTTCAGCAAACCCTGTTTCAGATAGAGCTTGAGCGGAATCAGCGTCAACCCCTTCTCGCGGATCATGGCAAAGAGCTTCACGATCTCGCGCTTGTGGAGCAGCAGTTTCCGCTTCTTGGTCGGCTCGTGGTTCCAGATGTTGCCGTGGGAGTAGGGGCTGAAGTGGGTGTTCACCAGCCAGGCTTCGCCCTGCTGGACGTCGCAGAAGCCGTCGCGCAACTGGACTTTGCCCTCGCGGGCGGACTTGATCTCGGTCCCGGTCAACACCAGGCCCGCCTCCATCTTGTCCAGGATGAAGTAGTCGTGGTACGCCTTACGGTTCTCGGCGACGAGTTTGAACCCTGATTTCTCCGCGGCCAAGAAGATTCGCCTCCACGCGCCAACGTCCCGGCACGTCAATGAGATGTGAGGGAAGTGCCCTGAACGGGTGCGCCTGAGACTTCAGTGTAGCATGCTCGACGCAACCAGGAACGTACCTAACATGCCGAAGATGAATCGTTTAGCGGCTTTTTGCGCCGCCGTGCTGGCCTTGATCATGGTGCTCGGGCCAGGCGCCGGACCCGGTTTTGCGGGCACCAAGAAAGGCGACAAGCTCCAGGCTGAGGGCAAGCTCGCCGAGGCCCGCCGCGAGTTCGATGTCGCCCTGGACCGCTGCCGCCTCGCAGTCCCACGTCGACAAGGGCCAGAAGCTGCGCCAGGAGGGCAAGCTCGAAGAGGCCCTGACGGAGTTCCAGAAGGCGTTCGGGATTGACCCCGCATCCTCCATCGCCGAACAGGAGATGCGCCGCACCTCCGCCATGATCGAGCGCGAGAAGGCCCTGAAGTCGACGCCCGGCGCCGAGGCTCCCAAGCCCGAGGAACGCGGACTTACCCTTTCCGAGGTGGCCCGCAAGGCTGCCGAAAAGCGCGCCGCCTCGATAATGTCCGTGCCGGAGCTGAAGCCGCTCTCCCGCGAGATCACCGGCCTGAAGATGGTGAACCGGCCGACCAAGGTCCTCTATGAGACTCTGGGCAAGCTGACAGGCATCAACGTCCTCTTTGACGCCGAGTACAACGATACGCGGCATTACTCGATCGACCTCTCGCGCACCACGCTGGACGAGGCGCTGGACTATCTCGCCCTGCTCACCAAGACCTACGTCAAGCCGCTCTCCTCCAACGCCATTTTTGTCACCCAGGACAACGTCACCAAGCGGCGCGACTACGAAGAGCAAGTCACGCGCATCTTCTACCTCCAGAACCTCACCTCGCCGCAGGAGCTGCAGGAGGTGATGACCGGCATGCGCACCGTGACCGACGTGCGCAAGGTCTTTCCCATCAATTCGCAGTCGGCCATCGTCGTGCGCGGCACCGTGGACCAGGTGGCGCTGGCGGAGAAGGTCCTCATGGACCTGGACAAGGCCAAGCCGGAGGTGATCGTAGACGTACTGGTGATGGAGGCCAACAAGACCAGGACGCGCGATCTCGCCGCCACGCCCACCTCCGGCGGCAAGAGCGGCTTGAGCGCCAACATTGCTTACAGCCCGGCAGGCACCGGAACCGGAACTGCCGCCGCGCCTTCCGGCGTCAGGCTGAACTCGCTGGGCTCCATCGGTACCGGCGACTGGGTGGTCAACATGCCCGGTTACATGGTGCAGGCGCTGATGAAGGACTCGTCCACCAAAGTGCTCACCACGCCGCAGGTGCGCGCGACCGACGGCCAGAAAGCCAGTCTCCGCCTGGGCGATCGCTATCCTTACGCCACCGGCTCTTTCCAGCCGGGCATGGGCGCTGTGGGCGTCAGCCCGCTGGTGCAGACGCAGTTCCAGTTCGCCGAAGTCGGCATCAACGTCGACCTGACGCCGCGCATTCACGCCGGCGACGAGGTCTCCATGCAGGTGGAGTTCGAAATCTCCAACATCCGCGACCGCATCGATGTCGGTGGTCTCTCGCAGCCGGTCATCGGCCAGCGCAAGGTGAACCACATCATCCGCGTGAAGGAGGGCGAGGTCACCCTGATCGGCGGGCTGATGCAGGCCACCTCCTCCAAGGTGCGCAGCGGCGTGCCCTTCCTGATGAACGTGCCCTGGCTTGGCCGGCTGTTTTCCAGCGAGAACATCGAGAACAACAACGCCGAACTCCTGGTCGCGCTTGTTCCACACATCGTGCGAACGCCCGACATCACGGCCGAGAATATCCGCACCATCGCCACCGGCACGGAGTCCATCTACAAGCTCAACTACGCCCAGCCGGCCGCCATGCCACAAGCGCCTGCCGCGGCCAAGCCAGGCACGGGCCCGGCCGGGCTTCCCGCGCTGCCCGTCAAGCCGTCGGCCGGACCCGCCGCGGCGCCAGGAACGGAGACTCCGCGTTCCGGACCTCCTCTGGACGCCACGCCACCGCCCGTTCAGGGCAACCTGGCGCAAAGCCCTGACGTTCCCGGCATCGGCAGGCCCACGGCCGGCGCAGGAACGCCCGTAGTGGCGCTGCGTGCGTCGGCTACGGAGGTTCCGCAGAACGCCACCGTCACCGTGAGCGTCAACGTCGACAACGTGGCCGAGTTGTTCAGCTCGCCCATGCGGCTCAAGTACGACAACAAGGTGCTGAAGCTGGTGGAGATCAGCAAGGGCGCCTTCCTGGGCGGAGACGGCCAGCAGATCACCTTCTCAGAGTCCAGGGTGGACGAGGCCGGCACGGCCATCATCAACATGAACCGCGTTCCCGGCGCCGGCGGAATCTCCGGCTCCGGCACCCTGGTGACGCTCAAGTTCCAGGCCGTCGGCAAGGGCGTTTCGGCCGTCAGCTTTGAGGATCTGACCCTGCGCGACGCGCGGCTGCAGCCCATCGCCGTGACCCCGCCTTCCACGGCGATCACGGTGAAGTGAGGTCCAATATGCGTTTGCGGCAACGGGGTCTGACGCTGGTGGAACTGATCGTCGCCTTCACCATCATGACCCTGCTCACCGCCATGGCCCTGCCGCTGGCGCGCTTCAAGGTGAGGCGCGAGAAGGAGCGCGAGCTGCGCTACTCCCTGCGCGAGATGCGCACGGCCATCGACAAGTACAAAGACGCCGGCGACAAGGGCGTCTTCCAGTGCAAACTGGGCACCGAGTGCTACCCGGAGAATATCGACCAGCTGGTGGAAGGCGTGAAGATGGCCAACGACCCCTCCGGCAAGAAGCTCCGCTTCCTGCGCCGGATTCCGCGCGACCCCTTCACGGGCTCCACCGATTGGGGGCTCCGCTCCACGCAGGACGACCCGAAGTCGAACGGCTGGGGCGGCCAGAATGTGTTCGACGTCTACACCAAGACCATGGAGAAGGCCCCTGATGGCACGCCGTATTCAGAGTGGTAGCCGCATGACGGCGGCGCCGCGCGGGCTCCGGCGCGGATTCACCATCATCGAGCTGATGATCGTCATGGCGATCATCTCGATCCTGGTGGCCATCGCCGTGCCCATGTACCAGCGCTCCGTGGTCCGCGCCAAGGAGAGCGTCCTGCGGCAGAACCTCTTCTCCCTGCGCACGGTCATCGATGAGTTCACCTACGACAAGGCCAAGGCGCCACAGGCCCTCCAGGACCTGGTCCAGGAGGGCTATCTTCGCCAGATCCCATTCGACCCCATGACCGGCGAGGCCGACTGGCAGACCATCCAGGAAGACGCGCTCACTTCGGTCAACCAGACCGAGCCGGGCATCTTCGACGTGCGCTCCAAGTCCGATAAGAAGTCGCTGGAAGGCACGCCTTACTCGGAGTGGTAGGGCCTCACTTGCGCCGCAGTTCATCCGGCACGCGGGTGGAGTCGAGCGTTTCAAAGCCGACAGTCCACTTCAGCGGCACGGTCACCGGCGGGTAGCACTCCTTCTGGTCGCAAGCCTGGTACTTGAAGGACCCCTCGAACTCCAGACGGCCATCGCGCACGGCCGATTGCAGCGGCTTCTGCTGGGCGAAGGTGACGTCCTGCTCGACCGTAAAGCGGCCCTCGTAGACCGGGGCCTTCTCCTTGATGGCCTTCAAGTCGAGCACTTTGGAGCGCGGCCAACGCACGTCGTCCGACTTGACGATCGCCTCCGAGCCGAGCGTCCACTTTACCGGGATGTAGCCCTCCTGCACTCCGGGCGCATAGACGTGCATGTTCTTCGCCAGAGCCACTTCCAGCACCAGCGTGGTACGACTGCCGGCATGCGCCTTGTCGTCGGTGGTCCGCCAGCGGAGCGTCAGGTGGTTGGTTTTCGCCTCCTGCCAGCCCTGCTTGGCCGCCTCCGGCGAGACCTGGAACAGGATACTGCCGGCCGTATAGCGTTCCTTATAGTCGGTCTCGAAGAATTTCCGCTTCACCACGCCGTTTGCATCCACGATGTAGGTTCCCGGATGCGGAACGCCATAGTAAGGCGTGCCCTTCGGCATGCCTTCGTTGAGGATGCCGAAGGCCCGAATCACCTTCGAATCCGGGTCGGTCAGCAGCGGGTAGGTGACGCCCTTGCGGTCAGAGAAGGACTTCAGAATCGCCTGGCTGTCGTAGGTCATCGCCGCGACGCCCAGGCCCTCCCTGGCGAAAGCGGCGCGCTTTTCTCCCAGCTCCACGAGCTGGCTCTTGCACCACGGTCACCAGTCGGCCGAGCGCACAAACAGCAGCACTAGGCCCTTTGGCCCGCGCAGTGACTCCAGGGTCTGGAGCTTGCCATTCTGGTCCATCGCCTCAAACGCGGGGATCTTCTGCCCCACTTCCGGGCCGGTCTTCACCGGTGGCGGCTGCTGCGCCAAGGCCGACGAAACTGTCAAAACCGCTAATGCCCATTTCATACCATTCAGTATAGCCTGCCGGACTTGATAGCATGTTCGCTGGATTTTCGATGAAACGACGCAACTTTCTCTTCACCTCCCTGGCCGCATCCGTTGCCGCGCTGCGCGCCCAGAATCCCACGCTCAAGCTCGGCTACGACACCTATTCGATTCGCGCCTGGGGCATGAAGGCGATGGAGCACCTGGAGTTCGCCGCCCGCCACCGCTGCAACGCCATCCAGATCTCCTCCATCGGCGACTTCGAGTCGCTGGAGCCGGCGCACCTGGCCCGCGTGAAGGCGCGCGCCGCCGAGTTGGGCATCGAAATCGACGCGGGCACCGAGTGCATCTGCCCTTCTTCCCGCTCCTTCGATCCGAAGAACGGCCCGCCGGAGGAGTCGCTGGCCAAAGCGCTCCACGTCGCCAAGGCCGTCGGCGCGCGCACGCTGCGCTGCTTCCTCGGTGGGTCCGATGACCGCCTGCATCCAAACGGGATCGACTTCCACATCGAGAACACCGTGAGAGTGTTCCGCGCCTGCAAGAGCGTGGCCGAGGAGACCGGCGTGATGATCGCCCTGGAGAATCACTCCGGCGACCTGCAGGCCTGGGAGCTGAAGCAACTCATCGAGCAGGCCGGGAAGTCCTACGTGGGCGCCTGCGCCGACACGGGCAATCCCATCTGGTGCGTCGAGCATCCCGAGGTGACGCTGGAGGTGCTGGGAGATTTCACCATCACCACCCACGCCCGCGACACGGCCATCTTCGAGCACCCCCGCGGCTGCGCCGCCCACTGGACGGCCTGCGGTGCCGGCAGCATCGACCTGAAGCGCCTCGGCCAGTTGCAGAAGCAGCTTTGCCCCAAGGCGCCGCTGCACCTGGAGATCATCACCGGCCGCCCGCCGCGGGTTGTCCCCTATCTGGAGGAGCCGTTCTGGAAGGCCTTCCCCAAGGCTCGCGCCTCGGAGTTCGCCCGTTTCGTCTCGCTGGTGAAGAAGGGCAGCCCGCTGATGGGGCCCATGGTCATCGCCGCCGCCCCCGGGATGGGCGCGCCCGAGTTCCAGGCGGCGATGAAACGCCAGCAGATGCTGGATCTGGAGAACAGCCTGGAGTACGCCAGGCAGCACATGGTCTGAGCTATTCCGCCACCACAGCCCGCGGCCGGACCAGTGCCGTCAACTGCGGCAAGTCGAACTCCTGCAACAGCCCGAAGCAGAACAACTCGGGAGCGTCGCTGACCTTCATGTCCTTCTCGATCGGCTCGCGTAGCGTGCGCATGGGGCGGACCAGCCGCACGCTCTCAATGGCATCGGTCTCCACCGCGGCCGCCACCAGCGCGATGAGGCTCGTCCTGGGCCCGAATGCCGCCAGCGACACTGCGCCGTACTGGCTCTTCAATGCGCGCGCCACCGCCGCCACCTGCGCCGACTGAATGCCCAGCGGCCGCTCGCCCAGCGCCGAGGCCAGCAGAGCGAACAGAAAGTCGCGCTCGGCGATCCGGCTCTCGCCGAAGTAGAACGGGTCTACCGCCACCACCCGCTGCCCGGACTCAAGCAGTGCGCGAATCTCGGCGCCCAGCGCCGCCTTGCCCGCATCGCCCATCACGATGGTTGTGCCGCGGCTGCCAGCCAGCGAGAATTCCAAAGCCGGCACGGTCCAGGTGTCGCCGATCATGAACTGATGCGCACGAACAGTCATTCCGGCTTCGGTCGAGGTGGAAATCGTCCGCGGCGTTGCCGTGTAATCCGGCCAGCGGACCACCGCCCGCAGCCTCTCCCGCGCCTTTCGCTGCGCCTCGGCGCTCTCGGGGATCGACGCATCTCTTGGCAACCCTTCGCTTAACTTCAGCGCCAGCGTGTGGAAGGTCTCGTTCTGTTCCGGAAACGGGCCGCGCAGCTCTGCCGCCGTGCGCACCTGTGCATCCTCCGCCGTCTCCTCAACGGCAAGAGTCCCCGCGCCTGCGAAGAAGTGCTCCTTCAGAAAGCGGTACAGCGCCTGCCGGTTGTCCTGCCCGTAATTGTGTCCGGGATCGAAGTTGGCGTGATGGCGCAGGCTGCCGGATTGCCCGTAGAGCGCGAAAAACGGGCGCGCGGCCACCAGCAGCGGCGCCGGCGCGTAGTCGGCACGGAAACAACAGTTGTCCAGCGCGTTGTTCATCATCAGCGTGGGCCGTGGCGCAAGCATCGCGGTCAGGTGCGTGTAGTCGGCGTAGACACCCAGGTCCACCGGAGTCTGCTCGGAGTCGCCCAGGTCCAGGTTGGGGAACTGCGCGCGGGTGACGAAGCTGGAATAGCCGGCCACCGGCGAAGCCAGCTTCACCCGCGGATCGAGCGAAGAGAGCAGCATGGTCTGCCAACCGCCGCCGGAGAGCCCCGTCACGGCTAGCCGAGACGGGTCGGCGTTGGCGTGCTGGAGCGCAATTTCGAGCAAGCGCTGCTGGGCCAGGAAAAAGGGCGCCAGACCGCTGGTCCCCGTCAGGTCCAACTGGTTCATGCGGTAGTGGTCGTATCCGGCCGCCGACAGGTGGCCCTTGCCGAACCAGTCGAAGTTGTAGGCCAACACGCCGTTCCGGGCGAGGTGGATACAACGGGTCTGGATGTAGGGGATGGCGACGCCTTCGCCCTCGTGGCCGTTCAGGTTCAGCACCACCGGGACCTTGCCCTCCAGGCGTGCCGGCTCGTAGAGGAGCCCCGGCACCCACATGCCCGGCGCGACCTCGTAGCGGAACTTTCGCAGCCTGTAGCCGTCCGATGGAATTGTCTCTGACCACTCCACCCGCAGCGGCAACTCGCGCCACTTCGCCGCTTCGCCCCGGAAGACGACGTTGGCCAGCACCTGCTGCCGGATTTCCGCCGCCTGCGCCTCCCACTGGGCCTTGTCCGCGATTGCCGGCAGGGGCTTGACCAGCCCGGCCAGGTGGATCTGCGCCTCCACCATAGCCTGGCGCTCGTGGAGCGTGGTCTTTGCCAAATGGGGATCCAGCGCGGGAATGTCGGCGGCGTGAATCGCTGGAACGGCCAGCAACAGCAGGCAGGCAAGCCTGGTCATGTGTGCTCCTCCCGTCGAACTCAGAAGACGCGGCGCTTCAGCCGCTCCACGGTGAACTTGGCGGTGTCGGCTACGGCCATCACCGTCATGACGCCGGCCTGAACGGGGTCGGTCACCACCAGGTCGGCGGCGTCAGGAACGCTGCCGGCCATGTTCAGGCTGACTACCAGCAGCCCCTGCGCGCGGACCTCGCGCACGGCTTGCTCGATCTCGCCGCCCATCAGAGATCCGGCCAGCACCAGCGCGCGGGCGCGCGGCAGACGCGCCACGGCCCGCACCGCGTCGGCCAGAGCCTGTTCACCCACCAGCGGGATGGTATCCACCGAGATGTGCTCGCCGCGGATGTTGTGGCGGTCCGCCTCGCTGATGGCGCCGATGGCCACCTGTCCCACCTGCGCTCCGCCGCCCATGATGATGACGCGTTTGCCGTAGATCTTCTGCAGGCTCTTCTCGGCCCGCACCGCGCGTACCGGTCCGGCCGCGCCGAGGTCCGCAAACAGCGCCTCGGGCGGGCCCTCCAGCTCGATTTCGAAGTAAATTCTGGACTCGTCCGCTGCCGCGCTTTCCAGCATCTCCACCGACACGATGTTGCCGTTGTGGGCGGCGATGATGCCGCTCAGCAGATGCAGCACTCCGGGTTCATTGCGCGCCTGGATGACGGCGCCGGCGCGTTCCAGGCTCATGGCTCAATCTCGTAGTGCCGCAGGATGCCTTCCCACTTGCCTTGGGCGTCGAAGATCAGCTCAGCCGCCTCCCGCAGCGCCCCTTGGCCCCCGGCAGCCGCAGTGACGTAGTGGGCGCAGCGTTTCACCTCCGGAGTGGCGTTCGCCACAGCCACGGCCAGCCCGACGCGCTTCATCAGGATGGCGTCGGTCAGGTCGTCGCCCAGGTAACAGATCTCCTCGGGCGACAGTTTGGATTCCGCCAGGATCTCGTTGAACAGCGGCAGCTTCTCCGTGTGGCCCATGTAGCAGTACGCCATATGGCTCGTACGCGCCCGCTCGGCGGTGGCCTGGGCGTCCCGTCCGCTGATGAGGCCCGTCTTGATCCCTTCGCGGTGCAGCCATTGGAGCGCGATGCCGTCCTGTGAATCGAACAGCTTCACCTCGAACAGCCCGCCGGCCGGATTGGGGACGTGAAAGTACTTGCCGTCGGTCAGGACGCCGTCCACGTCCATCAAAACAAGCTTGATCCTGGCGGCGCGTTCCCGCACCTCCGGTGTAACGACAGGGGGCATGATTGCGGTGTTGACTCCTTGATCTAGAATACTGAATCTACAATAGAGGCTCGCGTGTTACAGCAGCTTGTCGCCGGCACTCTCTCGCGTTTCCACATGCTGCCTCCGGACGCCCGCGTCGGCGTGGCTGACTCCGGCGGCGCCGATTCGGTGTGCCTGCTCCACCTGCTCCACAGGCTTGCTCCGGACCTGGGCATCTCGCTGCACGTGTTGCACCTCGATCATTGCCTGCGCGGCGAGGAATCCTGCGCCGACGCTCAGTTCGTCGCCGGAACCGCCGGCGATCTCGGCCTGCCTTGCACTGTGGAACAGAGGCTGGTGGCCGAAGACGGCGGCAATCTGGAAGAGGACGCCCGCCACGCCCGTCACGACTTCTTCCATCGCATGATGCAGGCCCACGGCCTCCAACGCGTGGCCACCGGGCATACGCTCTCCGACCAGGCCGAGACCGTGCTCTTCCGCATCCTGCGCGGCTCCGGACCCGGCGGCCTGGCGGGAATCCTGCCCGTCACAGCCGAGGGGCTCGTCCGGCCGCTGATTGAGGCCGGGAGAGACGAGGTCCGTCAGTGGCTCCAGTCGGAGGGTATTCACTGGCGTGAGGACTCCTCCAACCTCGACGCCCGCTTCGCACGCAACCGCATCCGGCACGAACTGTTACCGGAGATGCTACGCCACGTTCATCCCGGCGCCGCGCAGGCTCTGGCACGGCTGGCCTCCATCGCCGGCGAAGAGGAGGACTACTGGCGCCCGCTGGTGGCGACTGAGCTGGCCGGCGCGGGCGAGGGGCCGGTGGTGCTGGAGACCGGCAGCCTGGGCTTTCTGCACCCAGCGCTGGCCCGGCGAGTGGTGCGGGAGGCGCTACGCCGGGCAGCGGGCTCTCTGCGCGGCGTCAGCCTGGAGCATGTGGAAGCGGTACTCGCGCTGGCGAGGCAACAACCGGGCCGCGGCAGGCTGGCACTGCCGGGTATCACCGTTCAACGATCATTCAACTGGCTGCGGCTGGCGGGCGCCGGCGATCTTCCGCCCGCAGACTGGCAGATCAGTCTGTCCGGACCGGGCCCAGCCGGCGCCGGCGCGGTGCGCCTGGAAGTAACTGAAAAGCAAACTCTTTCTCTTCCCGAGCCGGAGCGGTCAGATTCCCTATATAATGAAGTCAGTCATCGATTGGATGCTCGAGTGGTTTCCTTTCCGCTCTTGCTGCGGAATTGGCGCGCGGGCGACTCATACCAGCCACTGGGCCGTTTGAGGCCAGTGAAGTTGAAAGAAATGTTCCACGAGGCTCGTGTACCCTCATGGAAGCGGGCCGGTTGGCCGATGGTCGTTTGGAAGGACCGAATTGTCTGGTCCCGCAAGTTTGGGGTCGCCGCCTGGGCAGCGGCCGGCGCGGAATGCCGGAGTGTCCTGTGCGTGAGGGAAGTTGGAGAAGCGGCCGCTGCTTCTGAACGCTGAAAGGCGGGATGAATCAAAAGAGCCGCCGTCTGCGTCTGTAGAAGTAGCGTTACCACCGGCTTGGCCGGTTTTGGAGTAGCGCGGGAGATGGAATGAATTCCAACGTCAAAACAGCGATTTTCTGGGTCGTCCTCGTCTGTGTAGCAATCCTCCTCTGGACGGTGGTGAAGACCAACGGCGCGCGCACGGTGCAGGATCTGTCCTTCACCGACTTCCTCAAGCAAGTGGAGGCCGGGCACGTCAAAGAGGTCAGCATCAGCGGGACCGAGGTGAGAGGGCAGATGGAGGACAAGCAGGAGTTGCGCACCACCATCCCCGCCACCTACGACAAGGTGTACGACCTGCTGCGCGAGAAGAACGTAGTGGTCCGCATCAAGGAAGCCAATTCCAGTACCTGGATCACGGTGCTGATCAATGCCGTGCCGTTCGTGTTGCTGCTGGCCTTCTGGGTCTTCATGATGCGGCAGATGCAGAGCGGCGGCAACAAGGCCCTCAGCTTCGGCAAGAGCCGCGCCCGCATGCACAGTTCCCAGCAGAAGAAGGTGACTTTCAAGGACGTCGCCGGCGTGGAAGAGGCCAAAGAAGAGCTGCAAGAGATCATCGAGTTTCTGCGCGAGCCGCAGAAGTTCCAGAAGCTGGGCGGGCGCATTCCCAAGGGCGTACTGCTGATCGGACCTCCCGGCACCGGCAAGACCCTGCTGGCGCGCGCCATCGCCGGCGAGGGCAACGTACCGTTCTTTTCCATTTCGGGTTCTGACTTCGTGGAGATGTTCGTCGGCGTGGGCGCCAGCCGCGGCCGCGACCTGTTCGAGCAGGGCAAGAAGAACGCTCCCTGCATCATCTTCATCGACGAGATCGACGCCGTCGGCCGCCACCGCGGCGCCGGACTGGGCGGCGGTCACGACGAACGCGAGCAGACGCTAAACCAGTTGCTGGTGGAGATGGACGGCTTCGAGTCCAACGAAGGCGTGATCCTGGTGGCCGCCACCAACCGCCCGGACGTGCTCGACCCAGCCCTGCTCCGCCCGGGCCGCTTCGACCGCCGCGTGGTGGTGAGCCTGCCCGACGTGAAGGGCCGCGAGATGATCTTGCGGGTCCACACCAAGAAGACGCCGCTGTCGGACGACGTGGACCTCTCCGTCATCGCCCGCGGCACTCCCGGCTTTGCCGGCGCCGACCTGGCCAACCTGGTCAACGAGGCCGCGCTGCTGGCCGCCCGGCAGAACCGCAAAGTCGTCACCATGGCCGACTTTGAAGTGGCCAAGGACAAGGTGCTGATGGGCGCCGAGCGGCGCTCGATGATCCTCACCGAAGAAGACAAGAAGGTCACGGCCTTCCACGAGGCCGGCCACGCGCTGGTGGCCGCGCTGCTGAAGGACGCCGACCCCCTGCACAAAGTCAGCATCATCCCGCGCGGCCGCGCCCTGGGCATCACCATGCAACTGCCCACCGGCGACGTGCTCAACCGGACCAAGGCCCAGATGGAGGCCCGGCTGTGCGTCGCCATGGCCGGACGCCTGGGCGAGATTCGTTACACCCACCAGCTCTCCACCGGCGCCCGCAACGACATTGAACAGGCTACCGAACTGGCCCGCGCCATGGTCTGCGACTACGGCATGAGCGACCTGGGGCCGCTCAGCTTCGGCAAGAAGGACGAGCAGATCTTCCTCGGCCGCGAGATCGCCCAGCACCGCGACTACAGCGAGGCCACCGCCATCAAGATCGACGAGGCCGTGCGCCGCATGGTGGAGGCCGCCGACCAAAGGGCTGCTGCCCTCATCGAGGAGTACGCCTGGGCCCTGGACGGCATCGTCCAGGCGCTGCTGGAGCGCGAGTCGATCGATGGCCAGGAGGTGAAGGCCATCCTGGACGGCCAGCCGGCCGCGCAGTTGGAGGCAGGCGAGCCTGCAGCCGCCGGCGACGATGGCCGGCAGGAAGTACTGCGCCCCGAGCCGCGGCGCGACAGCCCCGGCCTGATCGGGGGGGAGCGTCCGCAACCGGCGTGATCCCAGCCTTCAAGGTCTATCTCTTCGACGTGGATGGCACGCTGTTGGACTCCGCGTCCGACATCTGCGGAGCCGTTCGCGATGCGCTGGCTGAAGCCGGCGTCACCGGCCTGGAGGAGGACTACCTCCGTAGCTTTGTCGGCTTCCATCTCTTCGACCTCTTCGAGGAGGTGCTGCCTGGCCATACGCGCCAGCAGAACGAAGAGCTGCTGGCACGCTACCGGCAGATCTACCTCGGCCGCGGCCACACCACCACCCGCATTTATGACGGAGTGCCGAGGATGCTCGGCGCGCTCGGCGGGCTGAAGTCCACCGCCACCACCAAGAGCAGCGAGACCGCCCGCGCCATTCTGACGCAATTCGGCCTGGTGTCGCACTTCGACCACGTGCAGGGCACCGATGGTTTCCCGTGCAAGCCGGAGCCCGACGTCATCTTCAAGTCGCTCGAACTCTTCGGCGCGCGGCCCGAGGAGTGCCTTCTGATCGGCGACGCCGCACCCGACATGGAGGCCGGCCGCCGAGCAGGCGTCAAGACCTGCGCCGTCACCTGGGGCTACGGCGACAAGGACGCCATGCGCGCCCACCAGCCCGACTTCTGGGTATCGAGTCCAGCCGAACTCGGGGCCTGACGGATTGCTATCATGAGCGTGCAGAGACACGCTTATGAATATCTCCCGCCGCCACCTTCTTACTTCCGCCCTCGCTTCGCCGCTGGCCGCCATGGCCGCGCCCGCGCCGGGCCGCTTCAAGGTCTCGCTCGCCGAATGGTCCATCCACAAGGCCATCCAGGCTGGCAAGCTGACCAACATGGACTTCCCGCGCGTCGCCAAGGAGAACGGCTGCGAAGGGCTGGAGTTCGTCAACGGCCTTTGGGCCTCCCCCACCGCCGGCTACATCGCGCGGTTGAAGCGCCGCATGAGCGACACCGGCACCAAGCCGGTGCTGATCATGGTGGACGACGAGGGCATGATGGGCCACTCCGACCGCGCAACGCGCATGAAGGCCGTCAAGAACCACCACAAGTGGGTGGATATCGCCGCCGAGACCGGCTGCCACTCCATCCGCACCAACATGTACCCGGAGAAGCAGCCGGCCACGCCGGCTGAGATCGACGCCTTCCTCGGCGTCTGCGCGGAGAGCTTCACCTCGCTGTGCGAGTACGGGCGCGGAGCCGGCATCAACATCATCATCGAGAACCACGGCGGCATCTCGTCCAACCCCGACGTGGTGGTGTCGCTGATGCAGAAGGTGAACCTGCCCAACTTCGGCACGCTGCCGGATTTCGGCAACTTCCCGAAGGAACTGGACCGCTACGCCTCGGTAGCCAAGCTGATGGCCTACGCCAAGGGCGCCAGCTTCAAGTGCTACTTCGACGGGGACAATGCCACCGAAGTGATGTACGACATCCCGAAGATGCTCAAGGTGGTGGAGGACTCCAAGTACTCCGGCTACATCGGCATCGAGTTCGAGGGCAACAAGCTCGACGAAATCGAAGGCATCAAGGCCGCCCGCAAAGCGCTCGCCGCTTACGGGATCTAACTGCCCCTTTCCCAATCAAGGCACGGGCAGGGGGCGGTACTCGATATTGCGAAGCCTGGCGGTGGTGTAGTACGCCGCGATGCCGAGGGGCCGGGAAAGATCGATCGGTCCGTCGCGGAGCGACACGGCGCGGGTGGAGACGTCGATGTCGATGACGGCTTCGCCGTCGATGAAGGCGTGGATGCGCCCCGGGGTGACGCGCAGCCAGAACTTGTACCAGCGGCCGGATTCGAACTCGCGGCGAAAGGAGGTCTCGTTCTCGCTGGCGTCCATGCCGTCGAGGCTGGAGAGGCCGACGATGGTGCCGCCCCAGCCGCCATTGATCCAGGTGCAATGGGTATCGAAGTAAGGGAATGTGATGCCGGCGAAGAAGTCACGGCCTGAAACCCGTTGGGCCTCAAGGCGGAGTTCGTAGTTGACGGTGGGGAAGTCCTTCGTCCAGGTGACGCCGGTGAGGGGGCCGGATACGAGGTGGATCGACTGGTCTTTGACGGAGACGGGACCGGCGCCGGCAAAGGGTGTAGCGCGCCAATTGCCGAGCGTCGCGCCATCGAACATGGATTGCCAGGCCGGTTGGGCCAGAAGTGGGAAGGCGAGCAGAAGAAAGAATGCGGTGCGTGCCAGCCACTGGCCGGTGCGCACCTTGAGGCGGGGAACCGGGATCAGGTGGGAGCGGTCTTGCGGGACTGAACGCATTGCCTGATGTAATCGTACTCCTGGTCCGATATGGCCATGGAGGGTGGGGGCTCGACGGCGTGGACCTCAACGCCGGCGTCTCGTCCAACTGGACC
>JACRKW010000193.1 GCA_016215215.1 Acidobacteriota bacterium | reverse complement strand
CAACTCGTCAGTCGCGGCAAGTCGTCTCCGACTCGTACAATCCAAGTACTCCGAATTCTCACTGTTCTTCCCTGCCTCACCAGATCGAAATCGAGGATATAGCGCTGCCCATAGACGTTTGCGATGCCTATCTCAGCGTTGGTGTCCTTGGCTGCCGCGAGGAGAGCCGACCTGAGTTCTTCGGCATCGGCCTCCCGGATTCCAACCGACGCAAACACGCGGGCTTTGTTACGACCACGCGGATGCTGGGAATTGAGGCAGTACTCCAGCAGCTTTCGAATCTCAACGATGGCGTGGTCGCCGTTCGGCAGCTTCACGATCCATTCATCGTAACCGCCCATGGTTGACGGCAACAAGCTCGAACTCGTCGTCGTTAAGCCTCGATAGAACTGTCCGCTCCTGTCAAGCGCTCCTCGTTCCGGGAGGGCGATCGCATGCGCCCCCTTTCCCTTGCCTAAGTTGGCGCCGGGGCCGTCGCGGCTGGGTCTAGCGCTTCATCAGGCGGATGTTGCCGTTGGAGGTGGAGAGGTCGATCAGCGCGCCGCCGCCGTTGAGGCGGCCGTTGAGGCGGGTTTTGCTGAACTGCGAGGTGGCGACCTCGAAGTCGGTGGTGATATTGCCGTTGGAAGTGGAGGCGCGGAGGTCGGCGTGCAGGCCTTCGGGGAGACGCAAATTGACCGAGGAGTTCGAGGTGGTGGCCTTGATCTCGTTGTTGGCCCACTTGTCGAGCGTCAGGTTGATGCTGCCGTTGGAGGAGTGCGCCTCCAGCGTGCGGCCGCTCTCGAGGCTGGCGATCTGGGCGTCGATGGAAGCGTTGGAGGTGTGGGCTTCGAAGGCGCCATTCACGCCGTCGGCCTTGATACGGCCGTTGGAGGTGTGGAGCGTGGCTGCGCCCTGGAACTGGCCCACATCGATGGAAGCATTGGAGGTGGAGGCGTCCAGAGTGCCGGTGACGCCCCAGACTCGAATTGAGCCGTTCGATGTCTTCAGGCGGGCATTGCCCGTGACGGACTCGACCCGGACGCTGCCGTTGGAGCTTTGGATGTTGTCGAGGAGGGACTTTTTCGGCACTTTGAGCACGAACCGCGCACCGCAGTTGCAGTTCCGCTCGATGGGACGGATGGCGCGGATGCGGATGGAGTCGGCCTCGGCGACGATGTCGATCTTGATGTCGCGCATGACTTCCTCGCGCGAGGCGTACTTGGCGCCGGTGATGTCGACAGAGTCCTTGTCCCACCCAAGCACTTCGACGGATCCATTGAAGCTTTCGAGCATCACGCGGCCGCCGGGGGTGAGCTTATGGTTGTAGGCGAAGTCTTCTTTGAAGCGGTCAGAGTCGCTCCATTCGGTCGGGTCGAACTCGCAACCGGCGAGAGCAAGCGATCCGAGAGCGAGCGGGAGAATCAGCCATGGTCTGCGCATAGGTACCTCGTCAACCGTATTACGGATGCGCGGGCCTGATTGTTCCGCCATGATAGCCTGAATTGAATGAAGAAGTTGCTGGCCCTGAACAGGGGTGAGATCGCGATCCGTATCTTCCGGGCTGCCAACGAGTTGGGCATCGGCACCGTGGCTATTTACAGCCAGGAAGACCGGCTCGGGCTGCACCGTTTCAAGGCCGATGAAGCCTACCTGGTGGGGGCGGGGATGGGGCCCGTACAGGCCTATCTGGATGCGGAGGGAATTGTCGCTCTGGCCAAGGAGAAGGGCGTCGACTACATCCACCCCGGCTATGGCTTTCTGAGCGAGAACCCAGCCCTGCCGCGGGCCTGCGCGGCGGCCGGCATCACGTTTGTGGGTCCTTCGGAGGCGACCCTGGAAAGCCTGGGTGACAAGACGGCCGCCCGGCGCCTGGCGATGGAGGCGGACGTGCCGGTACTACCGGGCACGGAGAAGGCCGTTGCGACGCTGGAGCAGGCGCGGAAACTGGCCCCGAAGATCGGCTTCCCGCTTATCCTGAAGGCGGCCTTCGGCGGGGGCGGGCGCGGGATGCGCGTGGTTCACCGCATGGATGACTTGGAGGCCCGGTTCCAGGAAGCCACGGCCGAGGCGCAGGCTGCGTTCGGGAACGGGGCGGTGTTTCTGGAGCGCTACATCCGGCACGCCAAGCACGTAGAAGTGCAGATTCTGGGAGACCGGCATGGCAACATCGTCCACCTGTGGGAGCGCGACTGCTCGGTACAGCGGCGGCATCAGAAGGTGGTGGAGGTGGCTCCGGCCGCGGGGCTGAAGCAGGAGATCCGCGAGGGGCTCTGCAACGCGGCGGTGAAGCTCTGCCGGCATGCAGGATACTACTCGGCTGGGACGGTGGAGTTTCTGGTGGATACCGACTCGGGCGAGTGGTTCTTCATCGAGGTGAACCCGCGGGTGCAGGTGGAGCACACGGTGACCGAAGAGGTGACGGGCATCGACATCGTCCGGGCTCAGATCCAGATCGCTCAGGGGCTGGAGTTGCACGGCGAGGAGATGGGCATTCCGGAGCAGGCGGAGATCCGGATCAATGGCGCGGCGCTGCAGTGCCGGGTGACCACCGAGGACCCGGCTAAGAACTTCGTGCCGGACTACGGCAGAATCTCGACCTACCGGTCGCCGGCGGGCTTCGGCGTGCGGTTGGACGGCGCCTCAGCTTACGGCGGCGCTGTGATCACGCCGTACTACGATTCGCTGCTGGTGAAGGTGACCACCTGGGGAACGAACCTGCCGCAGGCGTGCCAGCGCATGGACCGCGTGCTGCGGGAGTTTCGCATCCGCGGCGTGAAGACGAACATCCCGTTCCTGGAAAACGTGGTGAACAACACGGCGTTTCAGGCGGGGTCGGCCACGACGACGTTCCTGGAGCACACGCCGGAGCTTTTCCGGTTCAAACCGCGGCAGGACCGCGCCACCCGGTTGCTGGCCTATTTGGGCGAGGTCCTGGTGAACGGCAATCCGGAGATGGCGCATCGCACGCCGCCGGTACTCGTCCGGACGCCCGCCGTGCCGCCGCACGACGCCAACCAGCCTCCACGCGGTACGCGTCAGATCCTGGACGAACTCGGTCCGGAGGGATTCGCTGAGTGGACGGCGAAGCAGCGGCGTTTGCTGGTGACCGACACGACCATGCGCGACGCCCACCAGAGCCTGATGGCGACGCGCATGCGCACGCACGACATGCTGCGCATCGCCAACTGGTACGCCCACCGCCTGAGCGGCCTGTACAGCCTGGAGATGTGGGGCGGCGCGACATTCGACGTGACAATGCGGTTCCTGCACGAGGATCCGTGGTTGCGACTACGGAAGCTGCGCGAGGCCATCCCCAACATCTGTTTCCAGATGCTGTTCCGCGCCTCCAATGCCGTCGGCTATACAGCTTACCCTGACAACGCGGTGCGGCGGTTTGTGGAGGTGGCCGCGGCGGAGGGCATGGACATCTTCCGCGTCTTCGACTCCCTCAACTGGCTGCCGAACATGAAGGCGGCCATGGAGGCTGTGCGGCGCTCGAACAAGGTTTGCGAAGCCGCCATCTGTTACACGGGCGACATTTTGGACCCGAAGCGCGACAAGTACTCTCTGGCCTACTACGTGAAGATGGCCAAGGAACTCGAGCGCATGGGGGCGCACATTCTGGCCATCAAGGATATGGCCGGGCTGCTCAAGCCATACGCGGCGCAGAAACTGGTGAAGGCGCTGAAGCAGGTCACTGATCTGCCCATCCACTTCCATACGCACGACACCTCGGGGTTGAACGCGGCGTCGATTCTGAAGGCCGCCGAGGCTGGTTGCGACGTGGTGGACGCGGCGATGTCGTCGATGTCCGGCTCCACTTCGCAGCCCAACCTGAACTCCCTGGTGGCGGCACTGCAGCATGACCGGGCGCGCGGCACAGGGCTGGACTTCGAGGCGTTGAACCGCTGCTCGGACTACTGGGAAACCGTACGCGCTAACTATGCGCCGTTCGACACGGCCCCACGCGCCGGCACGGCCGACGTCTACATCCACGAGATGCCGGGCGGGCAATACACTAACCTGCGGGAGCAGGCCGAGAGCCTGGGCCTGGGCCCGCGCTGGCCGGAGATTGCGCGCATGTACGCTGACGTGAACCATGCCTTCGGCGACATCGTCAAGGTGACGCCGTCGAGCAAGGTGGTCGGCGACATGGCGCTCTTCTTGATCCAGCACGGCATGACGGTGCACGAATTTGAGAACCTTTCGCCGGGCCACAGTCTGAACATCCCCAACTCGGTGGTGGAGATGTTCGAAGGTTCGCTGGGCGAGCCGGAGGGCGGGTGGCCGAAAAAGATTGCGCAGGTGATTCTCAAGGGCCGCAAGCCGGGCCGGGGACGGCCGGGAGCCAAGCTGGCGGCGGTGGACTTCGACGAAACACGAGCGCTGGTTGAAAAGAAGACAGGCCACAAGCCGTCAGCCGCCGACGTCATGAGTTACGTCATGTACCCGGACGTGTACCTGAAGTTCGACAAGGCGCGCTCTGCCTACGGGGACCTGACCGTGCTGCCCTCGCCCACGTTCTTTTACGGCATGAAGAACGGCGAGGAGATCGCCGTGGAGATCGAGGCGGGCAAAACGCTGGTGGTCAAGTTCGTGGCCGCCGGCGAAGCGCACCCGGACGGGACTCGCACCGTGTTCTTCGAGTTGAACGGCCAGCCTCGCGAAGTGACCATCCGCGACCGGAAGCTGAAGGCGGAGGTCCGCTCCAACCCCAAGGCCGATCCCGCCAAGGAGGGGCAGGTGGGGGCGCCGCTGCCCGGCGCGGTAACCAGCATCGCCGTGGAGCTGAACCAAGTGGTGGCTAAGGGCGACAAACTGCTGGTGATGGAAGCGATGAAGATGCAGACCACTATCTACGCGCCTGTGGCCGGCAAGGTGAGCGAGCGCCATGCCGTGGTGGGCCAGACGGTGGAGCCGAAGGATCTGTTGATCGTCATCACCCCGGCCTGACCGCTGGTTTACCATGGAGGTTCAGGGAGGCTCCCGATCGTCAAGGTCTGCGTTCTCGCCTCGTCCAGTTCGGGCAATTCGACGTTCATCGGCACGGACAAAACTCGCATCCTCATCGATGCGGGTCTCAACCGCAAGGAGATTTTCGCTCGCCTGGCGGCCATCGGCGAGGACCCGGCCAAGCTGGACGCCATCTTTGTCACCCACGAACACACCGATCATGTCTGCGGACTGCCGGTGATGATGCGCGCCCTGGGAAGCAAGGTGCCCGTCTTCCTGACGCACCTGACGGCTCCCAAAATCGAGTGGGGCAACGGCCAACCGGCAGTGGAGACCTTCCAGGCCGGCGCCACCATCGGCCTGGGAGGACTTTCGGTCGCGTCCTTCACCATCCCTCACGACGCCGAGGACCCGGTGGGCTATGCGGTCACGGTGGAAGGCATCAAGATCTCCATCGCCACCGACCTCGGCTACATCCCGGACAGCGTGAAGTTCCACTTGCGGGGATCGCACTTTCTGCTGCTCGAGTCCAACCACCACCCCGACCTCCTAAAGGTGGGCCCCTACCCTTGGCACATCAAACAGCGAATCCTCTCCCGAAAAGGACATTTGTCGAACGAAGCCGCGTGCGAGTACATCGCCGCCGATCTTCCTGCCGAAAACCAGATGCTGGTGCTGGGACACCTCAGTGAGCAGAACAACACGATCTGGGAGGCGGAGTTGAGCGCCGTGCAGGCGCTGGAGAAACGAGGTCTGAGCCCGAGGCTGGTGGTGGCGGAACCGCGTAAGCAGAGTGAAATATTTCAGTTGTAGGATTTAATCATGATCGCTCGATACACACGCCCCGCGATGGGCCAGATCTGGAGTGACGAGAACAAATACCGTCAGTGGCTGGCGGTGGAACTAGCCGCCGCGGAAACTCTCGCCGAGCAGGGTGAGGTGCCTGCGGAGGCGGCCGCGCTGCTGCGCCAGCACGCCACGTTCACGGTGGAGCGCATCCTGGAGATCGAGAAGGAAGTTCGCCACGATGTGATCGCATTTACTACATGTATAGCAGAAAGCATGAACGCGGCTGGCCATCCCGAGGCGTCGAGCTGGTTTCACTTTGGTCTTACTTCTAATGATGTAGTAGATACGGCTCAGGATCTTCAACTTAAAGAATCTGCGGCACTTTTGCTGGAGGGCTT
>JACRKW010000209.1 GCA_016215215.1 Acidobacteriota bacterium | reverse complement strand
TGTGGCTCCGGTTGACCGGCGCCACGGATTCAGTCTCCAGCAGCGGTCATCTCCTGCCGCACGTGCATATCGGCCTGCCGCTCTATGCCGCGGCGCACAGTCTCATCGTCTTTCTCCTGGTGTTCACGCTCGTCTCCGTTTTTGCGCGCCGCCTTGTGCTCGCCATGCTCGGTTGGTTGCTGCACATCGTCATCGACATTCCCACACACAGCCTGAGCTACTACGCGACTCGGTTTCTTTGGCCTGTGTCGGAATACCGCATCGACGGCATCGCCTGGTGGACACCCTGGTTCTGGATCTCCACCTACGTCGCGTTGGCAGCCGTGTTCCTGCTGCTGTGGTGGACTCGATCAGTCGCGATTCCGGCAGGCAATACTCGGCAAGACAGGTAGCCCCCTGTCCCCACGGCGCGGATCAACAACGCCATTGATCTGGAAAATCAGGGGTCGTACACTCGATGCCGGCTGGGTGCGCCACCGCTTCGCCGCCAGCCGCCATGAAGGCAAAATGCACAGGAAAGGAAACATAGCCATGATCTGTCGATGTGTTTTCTGTGCGGTTGTGGCCCTGCTCGCCGCAGCCAGCCCAATCCTTGCGGTCACAGTGACAAGTGCCGTTCTCTCCGGGCCCAGCTCCATCAAGTGCCCTCCAGACGGCAACTGCGCTACGTACACCCTTGCTCTGGCCGGCGGGGACGCCTCCAGTTACCTGGCGAACTGGATGAACTTCGCCGTTTATCAGGACGAGACCATAGACGATATGCTGATCAATGAGACGGTGTTCTACGTCTTTGGCGATGCAAATGGCAATTGGACGTACTCGACGACTTTCCAGCTCTGCTGCACGGACGGTTGCGAGGTCACTGGCTCCTACGCTTCCTGTTGGGATTCAACGGCGCAGGTCTACGCGCTGATCGAGGATTCCTGGGGATTCGATCTCAAGGAGACCAACCGTCTCACCGTCAAGTGCGAGATTCCCGAACCCGGATCGGTCCTCTTGATCTACTCCGGCCTCGGCGCTCTGGGCTTGTTCGCCGCAAGAACCCGGCGCTGACAACGGTTCGCGGTTTCTCTTCGGGCCCGCCCCGCGTCTCTGGCCGGATCCGCCTACAGCTACCGGATGCGTGGCAGGTTGAACGTCTGCGCCAGCCGGTTCAGCTCTGCCCGAACCGCGGCCCATTCGCGCTCCGCGTCCGGCCCCATGCGGTTTCTGCGCATCGCGTTGTCGATGTCGTTGGCCACCGCGATGGCCGCCCGCACATGGTCGCGCGTGCTGTCCGGATTGTGATCGCGGTTCCAGGAGTCGCCAACCTTGTCCAACTGGTTCTCCAGCCGCGAGGCCTCGCGGTTGAGTTCGTCCTCCCGGCCCTGGCCCAACCGGACATTGTCGTGGCCCAGGGCGCGGTCCAGCGTCTTCTTGAAGGTGTTGGTGCGGCGCTCGCAGTCATTGATGATGCGCGTCGTTTCCGCAATGTTGCCGCGTACCGCCCGGCCGCGCCGCGGCTGCGCGGGCAGGGAACATGTGAGCGTCAGAACCAAGGCGCAAAGAGCGAAGCTCTTGTTCATGGACATTTGTGTATGGTACACGACCAAAGGTCGGATGGGTAGGGGGATGAAGACCACAACAGAACCCGCCGTCCCGTTCAAGCTCTAATGGAGTGGTGAGCGGATTCTTACAGATCCTCAGGCACAACCGGAACTACCGCGCCTGCTGGCTCGGCCAAACCGTCAGCGAGGTCGGCGATCACTTCAACTCCATCGCCGTGCTCAGCCTCGCACTGCACATGACCGGCAGCGGCGCCGCTGTAGGCGCTGTGATGATCGCCCGCGTCCTGCCGGCCATCGCCGCCGGACCCGTCGCCGGCGTCGTACTGGACCGCATGGACCGTCGCAAGGTGATGATCGCCTCAGACATGCTGCGGGCCGTCGTAGCTTTGGCCCACATCCTGCTTCTCACCTACCGCGAGACGTGGCTGCTCTACGCCCTCAGTGGGCTGCTGATGTTCGCATCGCCCTTCTTCAACAGCGGCCGCAGCGCCATCCTGCCGCGTATCGCCAGCCACGACGAACTGCACACCGCCAACGCCCTCACGCAGACCACCTCCTGGCTGACCCTCTCCATCGGAACCATGCTGGGCGGCATGAGCACCGCGCAGTTCGGTTACAAGTGGGCCTTCGTGGCCAACGCCGCCAGCTTCGTCTTCAGCGCCGCTGCCATTTGGAGCATGAGGGGGGAGTTCAAGCCGGAGCGCGGCGCGGCCGCCCGGCGCCGCGGCGCCGGCGTGGAGGAGTTCCGCGAGGGGCTCCGCTACATGGCTTCACGGCCGCTCATCCTCGGCATCGCCCTGCTGGGCGTCGGCTGGAGCACCGGCGGCGGCGCCGCACAGGTCCTCTTCACACTCTTCGGCGAGGTGGTCTTCGCCCGCGGCCCGGCCGGCATCGGCATGATCTGGAGCTGTGCCGGAATCGGCCTCGTACTTGGCGGCGTCCTCGGGCACCGCCTGGGCCGGGGCATGGGCTTTGAACGCTACAAGCACACCGTGACCGTGGCCTTCTTCCTCCACGGCCTGTGCTACGTAGTCTTCAGCGTCATGGGCTCCATCTATGCCGCCATGGTCTTCATCGCCCTCTCCCGGGTCGCCATGGGGCTCAACTCCGTGCTGAACCGCACCATGCTGCTGGCGCACGTCCCCGACGGCCTCCGCGGGCGCGTCTTCACCACCGTGGAGACCATGGCGAACGCCGTCATGCTGGTCTCCATGGGCGCCGCCGGCGCGGCATCCACCGTCTATTCCGCCCGGGAGATCGGCGTCGTCGCCGGTGTGCTCAGCGCCTCCACGGCCCTCTTCTGGGCTTGGGCGAACAGGGCGGGGAAGTTGACCGAACCGGAACGGGAGACGCGCGAACTCGAACAGGAAATCAGCGGGACGGTGACTCCGGCGTAAGGTCGGCGCGCAGCGTGGCAAGCAGCGTCGCCTGCGAGGGCTCCAGGTAAAAGTGCCCGCCCCGGAACTCCGCTCGGCGAAAATACGTCGCAGTCTGCTCGCCCCAGGCGTTCAAGTGGTCTGCGGTGACGTTCGGGTCGGCCTCACCTCCGTAGGCGAAGACTGGCAGGGGTAGCGGATCCCCCGGCTGATAGGCGTAATGCCGGTAGAGCCGCGCGTCCGATAGCAGCGAGGGCAGCGCCAGTTTGAGCAACTCCGGGTTATTCAGCACGGAGGGGGGGAACCCTTCCAGCCGCCTGAGTTCTTCGATGAAGTCACGCAGCGCCGGCTCGGGCGGCGGCTGATGGTTCAAGCGGAACTGCGGCGCACGAGCGCCGGAGACGTGCAGCGAGATGGGCAGGGGGAGCCCGGCACGCCGCAGCGCGCGTGTTAGTTCGAAGGCGATACCCGCGCCCATCGAGTGGCCGAAAAAGGCAAATGGCGCGTCCAGGAACGGGCGGATCTCGGCTAGCAGTTTCTCCACCAGCGCCTCCATCCGCTCCACCGCAGGTTCGGCCGCCCTTGTCTCCCGGCCCGGCAGGCGGACCGGCACCACCGCCACCGTCGAGGCCAGCGGCTCCTTCCACGCCCGGTACGGTAGCGCGCCCCCGCCCGCCCAGGGGAAGCAGAACAGCCGCGGCTTGCCCCGCGTGGCCGATCCGATGCCCGGAAACCACAGCGTGTCCTCGGGCCGGGCCGATGCTGCGTGCTGCTTCAGCCGCAGCGTCAGCAGCCGCCTCCGGTCCTCGCTCAGCGCGGGTTTCTGGGTGCTCGCGGGCGGCTGCTTCTTCGGCTTGCTCAGCAGATCCAGCAGCAGCGACTCAAAGGGCAAAACGTTCAGGTTGGCCGCATATTGCAGAGCCGCGCCACGCGACGCGGCTGCCAGTTGCTCCCAGTGCGGCCGGTCCGAGGTGAGCCGCGACAGAAGCCGCAGCCACGGCTCCACATCCTGCGGCGGCACCTCGGCGATGGGCACCATCGATGAGTCCACCGCCGGCTTGTAGCTCACAATCGGGTTCACGCGGATCAGATACGGAACGCCCAGCTTGGCCTCGTGCAATCCGCCCACGTCGGAGGCCATCACCGGGATGCCCCGCGACATCGCCTCCAGCACGATGCGCGACCGCGCCTCGGCCCACACCGACGGCACCAGCATCACGCGCGTCTTCCTGAGCAGGCCGTCGATGTTGTCCATCTGCGGCAGCAGGGTCACGTTGGAAAGCCGCTGCATCGCCTCGATCTCCTCCGGTTGCGTTCCCCAGGTGGGGATGGCCGCGAAGCGCAGCTCGGGCAGCCGCCGCGCCAATTCAAGGAAGATGTCGATCCCTTTCACCGCGCAGGGATTCACCATCGACACGTATGGGTTGTCAAACGCCCCCAGCAGCGGATAGCTGGCGCCGGGCTCCAGCAGCGAAATCGGCACGTGGATGGCATCGATGCCGCTCCACTCCCGGACGTAGCCTGCCACGTAGTGCGAAACGCCCACCACGCCATCGGCTCTCTTCAGCATCTCCGTCTTGGCCGACGACACCATCGAGCTGTCCGGGCCGAACGGCACGGCGATTGTCGCTCGCACCAGGTAAACGGTCCGGGCGCGCGGCGCGCGCGTGGCGATGTCGAACAGAATCTGGCCCGGGTCGTCGGTCGAAGTGACGATCAGGTCCGGGTCGAAATCGTCGATCTGAGCCTGGAAGAATGCCCGCAGGTTCGGGTTCAGCGACAAGACCCGCACGTCGACGCCGCTGAGCCTGTACGTGATGCCCGCTTCATCAGGGCAAAGCGCCTCCACGCTCCGCTCCGCCAGTTGGCCCATCAGCTTCTGGTGGTGCTCAGCGCCAAACTGCTCCACCCTCGTCACCACCCGGACCGCGTGGCCGCGCGCCGCCAGCGCCTCCATCAGCAGGCGGTTGGACTTGTCCCCGCCGCCGGCCGAGGGGAAATAGGTGGAGTTGTGAGCCAGCAGAATCCTCATGCGGCGCCCCCTCCCTCCCGGTCCGGGCTCTGCCGGCCGGCCCGCTTCAGCCGCGCCAGCAGCAGCGCCCGGCGCGCCGCGTCCAGTTCCTTGGCCGGCTGCGGGATGGGCTCGGAGGCCGGCGGCAGCCCGAGCAGCTGCCGCTCGAAGTCGCCGGCGTCCAGCGCTGACACAAACGCCTGAGCGCGCAGCAGCGAACGGCGCGACTCGGCTCGATACTCCTCCTCGCTGCCCAGCAGCGTCTGGAGTGCCGCCGCCCACGGCTCGATGTCCTGCGCCGGAACCACCGCGCGCGGCATGTGCGTCTCGTCGAAGTGCGGCTCGTAGCTCGTGATCGGCCGCACCGGGATCACGTAACCGGTGTCCTGCTTGGCCTCCAGCAGACCGCCGGAGTTGCTGGCCACAACCGGCAGCCCGCGCAACATCGCCTCCATGGCAATCAGCCCGAAACCCTCGTACCACAGCGAGGGCATCAGCAGCAGCGAGGCCGGCGCCAGCGCCTCGTCGATGTCGCCGACGCTGGCCAGCAGCCTCGTGTTCGGCAGCGCCGCCAGAGCCGCGCGATCCGCCGATGTGGTGCCCCAGCCTGTCAGCGCCGCGAAGCTGGTCTGCGGCAGGCGCCGCGCCAGGTCCAGAAAGATGCTCAGCCCCTTCACCGCGCACGGGTTGATCATCAGCACGTAGCCCGCCCGCGACGGCGTCCAGGCCGCTGTGCGGCCGTAGATGGGCGGATGGACCACCGCGGCTGGACGGCCCAAATGGTCCTTCACATAGCCGGCCATGTGCCCGCCGATCGTGATGACCGAAGCGGCCTGCCGCACGATTGCCGAAGCGGCCTCATCCTGGTGCCACGACTCCGGTCCGAACGGCATGAACTGCGGCGTGTGCGCCAGGTAGACGATGCGGGACGGCGCCGCCTGGCCCGCCTCTCGGATCAACACGTGCGAAACGTCCTCGCTTGAAACCAGCACCCAGTCCGGCTGTTCGGCGCGAATGAACTGGCCCAGTACGGAGGCCCGGAATGAGAGGTCCTTCACGCTGTGCACCGTGATGCCATCCGGCGTCGTGGTCGTGTCCTGTCGGCCTTCCACAGTGGGACAGACCACCGAGACCTGGTGCCCGGCCCGCGCCAGGTGCCGCAGCCACGCCAGGTTGGAGCGCGTGGAACCGCCCCTCGGCGGATCGTACGACGCGTTGGAGGCCAGCAGGACGCGCATGGCGGCTCAGCTCCCGTTCGGCGGCGTTTCCTGATCGAGCAGCGCGCGGACCTCTTCGTCCGACAGGCCCTCGATCTCGGCCAGCAGCGCCTGGTACTCGTCCGGATCCAGGGCGCCGAGCTGTCGCGCCTCGATGGTGCGGGCCAGCTCGGAAAGTGTGAGCGCGCCCGAATACACGTCGTCCACGGAGAGTTCCACCGCGAACGCTTCCTTGACGCGCATCAGCAACAGGACCGCCAGCAGCGAATGGCCGCCGAGGTCGAAAAAGTTGGCCGACGCCGAGGTCATCGGCCGCTCCAGCAGCTCGGTCCAGATCACGGCAAGCTGGCGCTCGATGGGCGAAGTGGGCGCGTCGGGCTGGTCGCCGGAGGAGGCCTGCAGCACCGCCTGCGCCTGGCGGCGGATGGTCTCGAGCACCTGCGCCGGCAAACGTAGGCCGGCGGCGATGCGCGCGTATCCCGTGAAGAGGCGCGTAGCCGCCGTCCGGGGGGCGGGCGCGGGCGCCTGGCTGGATTCCAGCGCCGGGGCCTTCCAGCGGAGCGCCTGCAGTTCGGAAACGGGGAAGGAGTACACCGTCTCGTCCCTCCCTTCGTGCTTGCGCCCGAATGGGATGCTCTCCAGGAACTGCTGTGCCGGCAGGTTGCGAGCCGATGGCCGGAACGCCACCGAGACCGTGTAGATGCCGTTGTCCAGCGCCTCTTCGGCCAGCGCCGAAAGCATGCGGTGCTCCACGCCCCGGCCCAGCGCGCGGCAACTGAGCAGGAAGCTGTCCACGAACATGTCGCCCGGGCTCTGCCGGACAATCAGCACGCCCACCAGGCCGTACTCGCCGAACCGGTCGCTCACCTCGGCGGTGAACGTCCGGTAGTGGCCGGTCGCCAGCAGTGCCTGGATCTCGGTCTCCGTGCGCCGGATGGTGGTGGTGTTGAACTGATTGGTGCGCTGTGTGAGCTGGGCGACGCGCCCCAGCCGTTCGGGATTGAGCGGCTGGAAGTCCACGCGCAGGTTCAGCGAGGCGATGAACTCCGCCAGACTGGCCGCCTGCCGGGCCGCGCGGCCGAACTCCAGCGACTGCGCCATCAGCGCGGACCTCTGCTGGTCCTCCGCCGTGATCGCCCTGTGATCGAAGGCCCAGATGTGGGAGAGAAACGCGGGGATCTCGGCGGCGTCGGCGGGCAGCGCCAGGCTGAGCGCTTCTGGCGCGCCCTGCGCCACCTCGGCGCACTCCTTGGGGTTGTCGTCGATGAAGATGAAGGTGTCCAGCCCCGCGTTCAGCTCCGCCGCCAGAGACGCCAGGCTCTCCGCCTTGGAGCCCCAGTGCAGCCGCCGGGCGGCGAAGTGGGAAAGCTGCAGCGGGAACTCCGGGTGCGCGGCGAAGGTGTCCAGGACGTCCTGCTCGTTGTTCTTGCTGGCCAGCGCCAGCAGCATGCCGGCGTCCCGCTGGGCCAGCAGGAACTCGTGCAGGGCGCGCCGCGGCGGGTCCAGCGTCACGCCGGAAGGGCCGTCCTCCCCGCAGATGCCGTCCCACAGCGTGTTGTCGCAATCCACCGCCGCCACCTTGTACGGCGGCATGAAGAGCGAGTGCGCGCGCCGGGCGATGGCCGTGCCCAGCGCCGCGAAGTAGGTCTCCGAGTACGGAATATGGCCGATCCGGTCGCCCTCGCCGTCGTGCGGCTGATCCACCGGGTACAGGCGGGCGAGCTCCAGATCGTCCACCAGGTGGACGCCCGGCAGCGCCAGCGACGCGCGTGCCCGCTCCAGGCTGGCGGCCGCGCCCGGCTGCGCCAGGAAGCCCGGGGTGGAAGCGCAGAGGCAGACCATCAGCGGCGCGCCGCCGCGCGATGCCGCTTCCTGCAGCGCTCCCGCCAGTTCCCGCGCGTGCGCCTCCAGCGCCGCCAGCGCGGCGTCGCCCGGCGCGTCAAACTGGGCCAGTTCCTCGTAGCGCACCAGCGCCACGTTGATGCCGTGCCGGTTTCGCCCGAACTCCGAACCCGGGTCTAGCAGCGTCTGCACCATCTGGTTATAAGGCGCAAAGACGATCTCGAAGCCCGCGTCCAGCTCGCGGCCCCAAAAGGCGAGCGAGGCTCGCACCGGCTCCGCCGTAAAGTTGGCGGCAATGGCAATACGGTAGGGCTGGGGCTGGATGCGCTCCTGCGGCGAGAGGCTGCTGCTGGGATCGTTCACGATTTCCAAGGCTGTGCGCGCCGCGGGCAGTGGCTCCGCACCCACTGCCATTCTATCGCTTCCGAACGCCGGGGGTCAGTTGCTTCCCACCGGAATCGTGACTGGGTTCGACACCAAGGCCCCCTGCTCGATCTTCAACGGAGCCGAAGAAGACGCGGCAAAGTCCAGGGGAATGATCAGCGAAAACTCGCTGAAGCCTGGAATGTCCGGCAAATTTCGGACGGACAGAACCTCACATGGACGATCCGCCAGAAGTGCGCGAAGCGGCCGGGAGAGATCCAGGCCGTAAGCGTACAACCGCACCGTCGATCCGGGAGGGGCGGGATGATCCGGGCTCAGGTATCGCTCGTCCCCTTCCAGTGCTGCAAGCGCAAGTCCAGTTCCCTCACCGTTGAACGTGTACACTCCGGGCGCTGCGGCAGCAACAACCACGTCGCCCATGAGCAATGGCGCATCACCGGAGGTCACCGTGATCTTGGCCTCGGCGCCGGCGGCCACCGTCGCGGGCACGTAGGCTTCAATTCGCTGCGGGCTGACGTAAGACAATCGCAGCGGGACACCCCCGATCTGCACTCGTACCCCGCCCAGAGACTCCGGTAGCGATTCGTCGCTAATCTCGGTGGCAGTGAAGCCCACTCCAGTGAGAATGATCCTCGAGTCGGGCACAACCGGCCCCGGCAGCCCGATACCCCTCAGCACCTCGAGAAGCGCTGGCGTGCCCTGGGTGGATGCCGTCACTTTGCCATGACGCACTGCTGCGCCTGTCAGGGTGGAGCCTCCGTCTGTCGCGGCGATGAGCAGTGAGGACGTTTCCTCAGCTCGTTCGGCTACCGCCATGCCGGTGAAGATGCCGCCGGGGGAGGCGAAGAGTTCCACCGAACGCCCTTCAAAGAGCGTGAAGAGCCGGACTGGGGCCAGGGGTGCTCCATCACAACTCCGAACGGCGGCTCGAATGGGGAACGCCTGCCGCGTTGCCAGACGGTATTCCTCCGCTGGTTCAAGGACGCTCACCAGCAGGCCGCTGCACTGGGAACCGGCGTTACGGTCCTGGCTTACGGCAGTCGAGGCCACCGCCGCTGCGGCCGGCACGGAAGCGGTGGGTGGCGTCACCGCAACGACGCGGACCACTTCTGTTGTCCCGTCCGGGAATCCGGCTACTACCGTCAATTCGCCAAGACCCGCCGCCGGAGTCTTCCCCCATGCAACCACAAGGTTGAAACGAAGCGTCCCATCCTCTCCCGCCGAGGGCTGCGCCGGTTCGACCGACAACCAGCCGTCGCCGGCCGGATCGGCAATGACGAGCCTTGCTGGCCCCTTACGGGAAGAATGTCCGGCGAGGCGGACTTCCTGGATGGTTTTGTCAATCGCCGGGTCCCGTTCGACCAGAACATATGTCGCCGGCGGTTGCGGAGAGAACTGTACCCCGCTCGGGAGGAGTTGAAGTGCGATGGGTGTCAATACAGGGCTGGCTCCTCCATCAATCCGCAGGACTGTCGAGAATTGCCCTGGCTGGAGTTTGCCCGGCAAGGCCGAAACATCGATGTTGCATGTTTCTCCGGGCTTCAGCACCCGTCCGCCGGCGAGGCAATCTTGCCCGCCGAGTGCCAGCCACGAGGGCAATCCGCTGAGTGCGTTGACGGCGGGCTGTACATCCTGCTGGCCTATGTTCTTCAACACCAGCCGTTGGATGGCTGTGGAGCCTCCACCCTCCCACGTCACGAAATCGATCGCCGTTCGATCTGCCTTGAGCTGCCGCGTCGAGGCTCCGGCGAGAACTCGCAGCGGCACTTGCAGAGAGCCCTCCGGCGACAAGAAGTTCAAGAAAGACTGGTGCAGTCCCGGATTGAGTCCGCTGGTGTCCACTTCCAGGTGAATCGGTATGGTCTGGCCGCCACCAATGGA
This sequence comes from Acidobacteriota bacterium, assembly GCA_016215215.1. GTDB lineage: Bacteria > Acidobacteriota > Terriglobia > Bryobacterales > Bryobacteraceae > Paludibaculum. Next base: position 11,990 of record JACRKW010000209.1, on the reverse strand, counting down.
AGGTGGAACTTCAGCACTCCTCAGCCAGGCTGCATCCGCTGTCACCGCCGATAGGGCCACTGGAGACTCGCTCAGGTTGCGGAGGTACACCGTGGCAGCGACGCTCCCGCCGCCTTTGGGGGCCAGCAACAGCAGTTGAGACGGGAGGCTGACGAGCGGCTGAGCAGGCGGGCCCGTCACGTCGAGTTCCAATGGGATGCGTATCCGGGATGGCGAGGTGGCGGAGGCCGACAGTACCAATTCGCCGCGCCACACGCCCGCGCCCAGGCTGCCCGCACGGGCGGTTACGCAGATTCTCCCGGGCGTCACGGTCTGGCTTTCCTTCAACTCGGCCCAGTTCAATCCGGAGGTGGAAACGATCGATTGCACGGGGACGGCCACGCCGGTGGAGAATAGGGCGACGCAGCCGGTTTGTTGCGCCGGGCTGCCCTGTGGGAGGTGGAAGCGTAGTTCGGTGGGCTGGAAATAGAGCTTTCCAGGCCCTGGTGACGGTTGCGTCACCGACAATGTCAGGGACCGGCGCGACTCCCTCAGTCCAGCATCTCGCGCGCGGATGGTCACCGGGAACACACCCGTTTCTGCTGGCTGGCCTGCGATAACGCCCTCTGCTTGAACCGCAATGCCTGCGGGCATCGTTCCTTCCTCGAGCGTCCACTGGTACGGGGCGGCGCCGCCCGAGGCAGTCAGTGGCGCGGAGAAGGCCGATCCCACTTGGACAGCCGGCAGCCAGGTGGTCTCGATGGTAAATGGATCGGCAGTCACAGTGAAGGAAAACGTGCGCGGTACGGATGTACCCCCGGAATCCTGAACCACAATCTGAAGGTTCCAACTGCCGGTGGACGGCGATATTCCCGCCAAGACACCGTCAGAGGTCAACTGAAAACCAGGAGGCAAGGGACCGGCGGAGAAGCGATAGGGCGGTTGGCCACCGCGGGCCTCAAAGGTGAAGCGCATGAACTTGCCCGCAGCCGCCGCCGGCAGTGCCTCAGAGGTAATGGACAATCCGTTCGTCACCTTCAGCAGGTAGTCTCTGCTGCCTCCTGGCTTGCCGTCCCAACTCACTTCAACCGCGAATGGCCACTGTCCTTGGGTGGCAACCGTACCGCTCAGCACTCCTGACGGCGTGAGTTGCACTCCATTGGGCAGTGTTCCGGACAGGAGTCGGAACTGAGAGATCGGGAGCGTAGGCACCGTCGACAGCTGGATTGAGAAGAGCCGGCCGGCGGATTGAACCCCAAGATCAACCGGCGAGATCTGCACTCCGCTGACAATCAGCCTGTAATCGCGGGTGGCCGCAACGCCAAGAACGTCCCAGGCACGGATGCTGAAGTTGAAGACGCCGCTTTCTGAGGGCGTTCCAAGCAGGCCGAATTGCTGATCGAGCGAGATGCCGCGCGGGATTGTCCCGGAGTTGATCTCGAAGCGGCAAGGCGCCGTGCCGCCTTCGCATGACAACGTGGTCTGGAACAGTACGCCCATCTGGGCTGCGGTGAGAGCCGCCGGCACGATTCTCAGGCCGCTACCGCTCACGTCGATGATATAGTCCAGCTCGGCAAACTGCCCGGCTGCATCGTCGACCCGGGCCCGGAAACTCGACAACCCGCCTGACGGCGGTGTCCCGGACAAAAGCCCGGTGGCAGATAGCGTCAAGCCGGAGGGCAGTGCTCCGGATACCAGCGAGAAGCGGTAAGGCGGTGTACCTCCCGCCGCGGTCAGCGTCACCTGATACGGGGTTGCGTAAGTCGCAGTGGGCAAGACCGCAGGGGAGATCGTGAGCGCTGCTCTTCTGATGTCCAGCGAGTAGCTCCGGGATGTGGACGCCTGCGTAGCGTCCCACACCTCAACCACGAAGTTGCTGATGCCGGCGCTCGAAGGCGTGCCCGAGAGCAACCCCGTGTTGTCCAGCACCACCCCGGCGGGGAGTTGTCCGCCTGAGGTTTGGAACCGGTAAGGCGGCGTTCCGCCGCTGGCGGTGAAAGTGGCCGTGTACGCTTTTCCGACTTCGCCGGCCGGCAGGGATGCGGGCGAGAGGGACAGAGTGGAAGCCGCTACCTGGATGCTGTATTGGCGGGAAATGATAGTCCCTGCCGCATCCCGCACCTCAACGGTGACAGGGAAGTTGCCAGGGCTGGATGGCGTTCCGGATACCCCACCGTCGGCTTGCAGGAAGATTCCCGCCGGAAACGCTCCGCCAACCACTGCATAAGTATAGGGTGGCGTTCCGCCAGCCGCACTGAAACGTGCAGAATAGCCGACCCCAACCGTCCCGGTAGGCAACTGCGTGGGCGCGAGTTGGAGCGCTGAGGAACCGCGCAGCCAGAAGTTGTAGCTCTGGTTTCCGGCTGACCCCTGCGCGTCTCGCGCTTCGATGATCATCACAATATTCATGTCGCTGGCCGTCACTGCGGTTCCAGTCAGGAGTCCTGAGGCTGAGAGATTGTAGCCATACGGCCACGGAGCCGCCGACTGCAGGAGGAATGTGTATGGCGGCACTCCTCCAGAAGCGCTGAACTGAACGGAGTAGGGTTGGCCAGACGCCGCGTCCGGCACCTGCGCTGGGGCGATCTTTATGGGCACGCCGGCGACGGTGAGGTCAAACCTGCGGCTTCCCGACCGACCGCCAGCGTCGCTGACGAAGACATCGAACATGTATGGACCCGCCAGCGACGGCGTTCCACTGACAAGCCCGTCGCTCGACAAGGTGAGGCCTGGCGGCAACTGACCGGAGAGGATCGAAAAACGGTAAGGTGGCGTGCCGCCGGCGCCCGTCAGTTGGGAAGACACGGCCGCGTTGATCTGGAGCGCCGGCAAAGATCCAGTGATCGTGAGTCCTGCGGCCAGCACCCGTAGAGTGACGGGGAGCATCCCGCGTGCGCCCATGCTGTCCTTTACGGCGATGGTCCCCGTGTACACGCCTGCCGTGGAAGGTAAGCCGGAAATCAAGCCGTCTTCAAACACAGTTGCCGGCAGAAACCCACCGAAGAGCCAGAACGTATACGGTGCGGATCCCCCGGAAGCGGTCAACCGAGCGGTGTAAGGTGTGTTCAATGCTCCGTCCGGAAGCGCGCCTGGCGAGATGGTCAGGCTGAGAGGTTGGATCGTGATGCTCAGATTGAGACTTCCCGTCTTGCCCTGGCTGTCCGTGGCTGTCAGTTGGATCGGGAAGGTCCCTGCCTGCGTTGGAGTTCCAGCAATTTCAAAGAGCCAGGAACTCCGTCCCTGCCTGATCAGCATGCCTGGTGGAAGTGCGCCGTTCACCGAAATCGTATACGGGGGCATCCCGTCCCAAACAGTGATCTCAAGGGGTCCATAGTCAAAATTGACGATTCCTGCCGGGGGGAGCGCGGTGGTCAGCCTCGGCTTCACGGCCAGGATCGTAAGCGGAATATAACGCTCGGCGAAGACCATTGCGGAATCGGTCACTTGAATCAAGAGGGTCGCGTTGATTGTTCCGCCCAGAGTGCTAGCCGGGGTACCGCTCAAGACCCCTGTGGATGGGTCCAGCGACATGTTGGCAGGTGGGGTGACCAAGGTGAACCGGTAGGGCGCTGTCCCCCCGGATACGATGATCTGCGCCGAATAGGGAATGCCCACCTGAGCATCTGGAAGCGCTGCCGTCTCGATCTTCAGCGGAATTGGGGCCACTCCGCGAACGGTCGTGTTGTACGACGCGCTCACCCACCCGCCCAGCGATCCCGTGAACGCGAACGTGAAGTTATACACACCCGGGGTCGTCGGCGTTCCGCGAAGCGAGAACCCGCCGGGCGCTCCTGTCGGCACAAGACTGATGCCCGGAGGTACTGTGCCGCTGGTAGTCACCGTGATGTTGGGGTCCAAACCGGTTACGGTGATCGCCTGCTGAAACGCCACGCCTACCTGCATATACCCCAGGAAACCCTGAGTGCTCACCGAGGCAGGCTGGTTCACATACAGGCTGTACCACCCGTATCCGGACTTGTTGCTGTTGGCATCGGTCGCCTGCACCTGAATATTGAATGGGCCGGACTGCATCGGAGTACCGGAAAGCAAGCCGGTGTTCAGGTTGATGCTGAGCCCGGTCGGCAGACCCAGCGCATCGAACCGGTAGGGTGGCACTCCTCCGCTGGCCGAAAACTGCTGGCTGTATGGGAATCCGACCTTGGCCGATGGCAATGATCCGCCATTTGGCTGCGGCGACAATTGGATGTACGGTCCCGTAATGTCGATGTCGAGCGTCCAGGTGCCCGTCCGGCCTGCGGAATCTACCACCTTAATGAATGGCTGGTATCGCCCGCCGGTGATCGGAGTGCCGGAGAGTACGCCCGTCGCGGTATTCAGGTTGACCCCAGGCGGCAGTGCCCCGCCGTTCAGCGTGAATGTGTACGGAGGTGTGCCGCCCGAGGTCGAAGGAGAGAGTGTGAATGGCAAGCCGACCGTTCCGCTCTGCGGCGGGTACTGAAGGCTGATTCCCGCCCTGACAGTGAGTGTTACCAACTTTGTGACCGACTGGCCCCCTGCCGCGGCGCTGATCGTAATCCCGTAATTCCCAGCGGTCGTCGGTCGGCCGTAAACCGCACACGTGGATATGTTAAACAACAGTCCCATGGGCAGTTCAAGCTGGTTGGGCAGGGAGCAAGTATAGGAGCCTTGCGCTCCGCTTACCGGAATCGTGTAGTTGTAATCATTTCCAACCTGCGCGTCCGGCAGGACGGATACGTCGATGGAAATGGCGCAGAACGACGGTACTGCCAGCAGAAAAATACACAACGCCAGGCGGCGAATGGCGGAGCCAGCGCTGCAGCCGGTGAACTTCACGGCCTCTACCACAGGTGAAGTCTAACACGAATATCCAGTATTGGAACCGGATTAACTGAGTGAAAGGGAAAGCCATAACTCCGCCCTCAGTTCGAGCCACTCCCCTTGACTCGATCAGTTGTATCAAGGTAAAATGATTTCATCACGGTAAAATAGAAGGCGGCCTCACATGCCCACACCCCAAGTCCAACCCGTACAGTGCACAGCGTTTGAAGGAACCACGCTGATCTCCAGCGGCACCCTCGCCAGTGTCGCTTTGGCCGCAAAAACAGTTGTGGACCGCGGTGAACGTGGCCCGGTCTTGATCTTCGACGATGACACCGGCGCGCTCGTGGAAATCGATTTCCGGGGTACGCCGGAGGAAGTCCTGAGACGGATCAAAGCGAATGCAGCCCCGGAGACGGTGGCGCAATCCCCCGAAATCCGCACTCCGGGGCGGCCCAGACTCGGAGTCGTAGGGCGGGAAGTCACTCTTCTGCCGCGGCATTGGGAGTGGCTGAATCGCCAGCCCGGCGGGGCTTCTGTGGCCCTCCGGAAACTGGTGGAGGAGGCTCGGCGGGCGAACGAGGGCAAGGACCGCGCTCGCCTGGCGACGGAGGCGGCCTATCGCTTCATCGCGGCCATGGCGGGGAATGAGCCGGGCTTTGAGGAGGCCACCCGCGCTCTGTTTGCCGGCGACCATGTCCGGTTCAACGCGCTGGCTGGCGGCTGGCCGGAAGGCGTGGCCGAGCACGCCAGACGCATGGCCGGCGCTTCGTTTGCGGCGCGTGAAGCTGTCGCCTGATGTATACTGCTCGTCGCCGCTAATGAGATTTCCAGGCGCGAGTATCGGAAGGGGCCCGTTGGCGGCCGGTTTGCTGGCGGCGGCGCTCGCCTTCGCCTGGCAGGCCGCCACCGTGCGCGCCAACTACGACGGCAGCTGGTCGGCCCTCTTCTGCGCCGGCGACCGCTTCGCCGTGCCGCCTGAGCTCGCCTGGGAGCGGATCCACGTCTTTCCTGACAGCGGCGGCTACGACGGCCAGTTCTACCACTACATGGCCCACGATCCGCTGCGCGTCCGGGGCCTCGACAAGTACATCGACCTGCCGCGCCTGCGCTATCGCCGCATCCTCCTGCCCCTCTCGGCTTATCTGCTCGCCGGAGGCCAGGATCGTTTTGTCGATACGGCCTATCGCGCCGTCATTCTGCTCTGGGTGGCGCTCGGGGCCTACTGGCTCGGCCGCTTCGCCATCTCCACCGGCCGAGGCCCGGCCTGGGGGCTGGCCTTCCTGTTCGTGCCGGCGGTCATCATCTCGCTGGACCGCCTGGTGGTGGACGCCGCCCTGGCCGCCCTGGTTCTGGCCTTTGCCCTGTACGTCAAAGAAGGCTCCCCGTGGAAGCTCTATCTCGTGCTGCTCTGCGCCACGCTGACCCGCGAAACCGGCGTGCTGCTGCTGACGGGCTACTGCCTCTACCTGCTGCTGCGGCGGGCGTGGCGCCACGCGCTACTCTTCGCCACGGCAGCCGTGCCGGCGGCGGCGTGGTTCGGCTACCTGCAACTCCGCATGGCAGGGGACCTGGTGCGCCCCTTCGTGCACTCCGCCCGGGGACTCGTGGGAATGGAAAGCCATGTGCCGCTACGCCTGAAGCTCGGAATGCCGGAGTATCAGTTGCCTCACGCGCTGGCCGGCACTCTGACGGTCCTGGACTACCTGTCCCTGCTCGCCATCGCCTTGGCGGTCCTGCTGGCCGTGCGCTTCGTCCTGCGCCGCGAGCGGGGGCCTAGGGACGTGGTGGCGCTGTTGTTCGCCCTGCTGGTCGTCTGGTTGGCGTTTGTGTTCAGCCACCGCGACCCGTACGCCTACCCCCGCGTCGTATCGCCGTTGCTCATCCTGGTCGCCCTGCCGGCCCTCGAGGGACGCGGCAGGTTGGCGTTGCTGCCCATCGCGCTGGTGGCCCTGCGGGTGGCCGCCCAGCTTACCCTCCAAGCTGCCGGCGTCGCCCGGGCTCTTTCACTCATTTTGGGGTCTGAATACCCTCGCTGAGACGTTTACTGATGTATCATAGTGCTTCGCTTTGACCGGAGGAGGTAGGCCGCGTGGCTCAGTCGAGTGCCACCGCGTTCGAGGTTTACGGGTACAGGTTCCTGGTCGCCGGATCGTCGCCGCGGGCTGTGGATGGGATCTGCCGCGATTTCGCCTTTTTTCGCTCCCAGCCGCTGGGCGGAGAGGTCCGGATTGAGGTCGTGGAGGAACCACCGCGGTACGACGGCCTGCCCGCCGGCGCCGCTTCCATCTACACGCCTCGCAACGTGGTCTACCGCAACGGCACGCGCACCTTCGTCGACTACCACGGCAAGGCCCTCGGAACGCATGACCTGCAACACGGCGGCTTTCGCGTGCAGAGCCTGGATCCCAATCTGCTCTACGAATCCTGCTACCTCTTCCTGCTCTCGCAGATCAGCCAGTATCTGGACCTGCGCGGCATGCACCGCATCCACGCCCTCGGCGCCAGCCTGAATGGCCGGGCGATTCTCGTGCTCGCGCCCATGGGCGGGGGCAAGAGTACCCTGTGCGCCCACTTGCTCCGTTACCCGGAGGTGAAGCTGCTGTCGGACGACTCCCCCTACATTGACCCGCGGGGCCGTGTGCATGCCTTCCCTCTCCACCTGGGACTGCTTGCCGAGCCGGGCAGCCAGGTGCCGGAGGAGCGCCGCCGACTGGTGCAGCGCATGGAATTCGGCCCCAAGGTCCTGGTGGACTACGACTACTTCGCCGACCGGGTCTGCCCCGCGGCTGAGCCGGGTATCGTTTTGCTCGGCAGCCGGACTCTCTCCAGCGGCTGTTCCATCGAAAGGACCAGCCTCGCCGACGGCCTGCGAGCGATGGTCTCCAACAGTGTCGTCGGACTCGGCCTCTACCACGGGCTGGAGTTCATCCTGGAGCGGAGCGCCTGGGAACTGCTGAGCAAGGTGAACGTGGCCGGCTCGCGCCTGCGCAACTGCCTGGAACTCATGCGGCGATCGCAAGTACGGCGCCTGATGCTGGGGCGTGATTCGGAGTTGAATGCGGAGACCGTGGTGCGCTTCGCGCGGGAGGTTCTGGCTTGAACGGTGATTTGGTGACGCAGGCGGGGAAACTATTCCTCAACGGGATCTATCGCGGCGCGGCGGGAGTTTCGGCGATGGTCCTCGGCTCCTCGGAGATTGTGGAAAGCGTGTTCGTCCACCGCAGCGTGGCAACCGGGGAGATCGCATTCGGACGTAGCGATATCGACCTGGTGGCCGTGGTCCGCCAGCCCGGGAACGGAGGCGCCGACGGCGCGGGCCTTCTGTCCCTGTACAAGACGGTCCGGCAGCTGCGCCGCGTCAATCCGGCTGTAGGACACATGGCGGTGCAGGACCCGGAGGGGATCCGCAGCGAAGTCGAGGCCGATACCTACCTCGGGTCCATCGACCGCCGCAGCGCCTTGACGCTATTTGGAAAGAACGTCGACTTCCCTAACCTGCCCGTGCGCCCGCAGGACGCCGTGCGGCGCTTCGCCTTCTGGCAGGACAGCTACCTGGCCACCGCCCTGCGCCGGGGGGACCGCCGCAACCTGCGCAAGATCGCCGCCGACATGTGGAATGCCAAGGCCGTGGCCACCAGGATGTTGCCAGCGCCGTTCGTCACGCGCGCCGAGGCCGAAAGACACTGGCTGGCAAGTGACGAAGCCGCCACGGCCGGCGGTCTTGGAGTCCGCCCCGAGCAATGCCCCGGCCACTGTTTTCGCATGGCCAGGGAGCTTCACGACCAGCTCCTGCCTCCGCTCCGTGCCCTGGCGGAGCCCTTCCAGTTCCGGCGCAAAATGGCCCCCCGGTTCCGGGAGCGGGCGTTTCTGGTGATGCCGGGCAGAAATGGCGGGCCCGCGCCGGGAGACTTGGAGCTGGCTTCGTTTCTTACCACGCCGGAATTGCTGCACCTGTACGTGCATTTCGTCAACCCGTTCATGGACTGGATTCTGCCCGGCGAACTGCGCGCGCTGGGCTTCCAGCGCCCGTCGCCGGACGCCTTCGCCAGGGCCTGCCTGTTCTACGGCCACACGCACACCACAAGAAACCCTGGATTCATGCATCCGCACGTCGCCGCGCCGGCCATGATTCTGGCGCTGCTGGAGTACACCTGCCGCTACTTGCGCAATGGGGAAACTCCCCCGGCGCCTCCTCCGGAGCGTGTGGAGGCCATCGGACGCAGGAGCGTGTCGCTGGCCGACTATTACCTGCGCGAGTTCGCCCCGATCTACAACCGCACGGCCGAGGCGGGCGCGGAGTTCTGCGATTTGTTGAACCGGCAGGCGGCGGCGATGGCGTCCTGAACTCCGGCGACCCGCATGACTCCCACCGGGCAGGCTGGCCTGAACGTCCTGGTGGTCTCCTTCGGAGGCCCGGGCGACGTCCTGCCGCTGGCCGCCATTGGAGCCGCGATGGCCGCGCGCGGGCACCGCGTGACATTGATCTCCAACCCTCACTTTGAGTCCGATGCCCTGCGGTTGGGGCTCGAGTTCGAAGGCTTTGGTTCCGCCGCTCACCTCGTCTCCACCATGAAACACAGCCATGCCGGCCATCCCTCCGGCGGGTGGATGCGGCAAGGTTTGGACCGCTGGCGGCGCAGGAGCCGCGGGCCGCTCGCATCGCTGCGCTGGCTCTACGCTTTGATCGCCCGCCGCGACTTGGCGGGTCAGACCGTTCTGGTGGCCCGCGGGAACGCCTACGCGGCACGCCTTGCCCAGGAACGGCTGGGCATTCCGCTGGCCACCGTCCACCTCCAGCCGGCGGCCATCGCCAGTGAGTTTGACGCTCCCGGCCTTCCCCTGCCGGACGGCGCGGGGCTGCTCGTGCGCTTCTCCAGGCGACTTCTCTGGCGGGCGATAGACGTCTGGAGCGACCATCTGATTGCCCCCGGGCTGAACGCCTTTCGCGCTGAATTGGGTCTGAAGCCCGTGCGGCGGATCTCGTCCCGCTGGAGCCATTCGCCGCAACTCGTGCTGGGACTCTTCCCGGATTGGTTCGCCCGCCCGCAAGCGGATTGGCCGCCGGCCACGCAACTGGTGGGCTTCCCGCTCTTTGACGGCCGGGGGCTGCGCGAGACTCCGCCCGCTCTGACAAAATTCCTGGCCGGCGACGACCCGCCCGTGGTCTTCACCACGGGCTCATTCCACCGCAATGCAGCGTCGTTCTACCGGACCGCCGTGGGCGTCTGCCGCGCCCTCGGCATACGGGGGCTGCTGCTCTGTCCCGCCCCCGGTTGTGTTCCTTCGAATCTGCCGGATCGCGTGCTCCACCTGCCCTATGCCCCCCTCAGCGAGGTGCTGGGCAAAGCGGCGGCGCTGGTCCACCACGGCGGCATCGGGACCACGGGGCTCGCATTGGCCGCGGGCATCCCCCAGATGATCGTGCCATTCAATGATGACCAGTTTGAAAGCCCGGCAGCGGGATTTTCAGCCGGAGTACGCCGCCGCCCGGCTGCAGGATCTGCTGCACTCAGGCGCCACGGCTGCCGCGTCCCGGGCGCTCGCCGCGCGAATGCAGGACGTGAATGCGTGCGAGGAAGCGGCCTCTCTGATTGAGCGTCTGGTTCCGTCGAACGCTGGTTGCACGTAGCTGAACGCGTCCTCAGAGCAGCACGGCATCCAGCGTGCCCGGCGCATCCGTGGCTTGCGTGTGCTCTGCCGGCGTGCCGTTCAGGTAGGCCCTCAGCGCGCCGCCGTCTCCATCAAACAGGGAATCCACCAGTTCGCGGACGGCCAGGCGGCGGATCTCGTCTCGTCCCACCAGCGGCGTATAGACAAAGCTGCGGCCGACCTTGCGCCGGCTCAGCAGGCCCTTCCGTGCCAGACGGTCGAGCATGGTCATCACCGTGGTGTAGGCCAGCGGCTTGCGCGGCGCCAGCCGGTCCCGCACGGCCTGGACATTGGCTTCACCCATCGCCCACAGCGCGTCGAGGCACTGCAACTCCAGCGGCGGTGGAATCTCGCGGGCTGATCTCCCCTTGCGCACGGATTACTTCTCCGCCTCCCCCACTGCGGACTTCAGCGCCTGTCCGAACATCGAGGAGCCGCCCGCGGGCCGCGCCGCCGGCGCGGCCTTTCCGGCTTTCCTCTCCGGCGCCGCCTTTTCCGCCAGGTACTTGTCCTTGTCGAGCACGCTGCGCTCCAAGGCTGCATTGTAGCCTGTCCATTCACTGGGCAGGGGCTTGTCCTTCTCGATGGACGCGCGCATCGTCTCCATCTTCGAGTCCAGGTTGTCCAGGTGGTGCAGCAGCAGCGCCTCGGGGAATACCGGAGTCTTCGGACTGCCGAATTCGAGCTGGCCGTGGTGGCTCAGAATCATGTGCTCCAGAAGCTGGCGCAGCTTCGGCGGGAAACCGGGCGGCAGCTTCTCGCCGATCATGCGCAGCGCAATCTGAATGTGACCCAGCAGCCCGCCCTCCGTGCTATAGCCGAAGCTGCGCGCATAGCTCAACTCGTGGATCTTGCCCAGGTCGTGCAGCACCACCCCGGCCAGTAGCAGGTCTTCGTCGATATTGGTGTAGTGCCGGGCGAGAAACCGCCCCATGGCGCACATGCTCAACACGTGCTCGATCAGCCCGCCCAGCCAGGCGTGGTGGATACCCTTGGCCGCCGGCGCGGTCTTGTACCGCCGGGCCGTCTCCTCGTCGGCGAACAACGCCTCCAGCAGACCCCGCAGGTGCTCGTTCCCCATCGACGCGATCGTCCCGCGCAGCTCGGCGAGCATCTCATCCGGATCCCGCTTGGAGGCCGGCAGGAAGTCCGCCAGGTCGATGCCCGTCTCCGGGCAGTACTGCAGGCTGTGGATCGTGATCTGCAGCCGGTTCTGATGGAGCTGCGTCTCGCCCTTCACCCGCACGAAATCGTCGCGGTCGAACGTCCCCATCACCGTGGCGACGTTGTCCCACATCTTGCCGTCCACCTCGCCCGTGCGGTCCATTAGCACCAGCGACAGGTACGGATCTCCCGTACGCTTCTGGCGCACCTCCCGGGACTGAACCAGGAAAACGCCCTCCACCATCTGGCCCGGGGCCAGCTCGCTCACCGTTGGACTCTTCATCGTGCCTGTCTACTTGCTGGAGGATTTCCCGCTCACCGAGATCTTGGTGCCGGGAATCGGAATCATGAACAGCAGCCGCTTGTCGCGCGCCTGGCTGGCCACTTCTTCCTTG
>JACRKW010000208.1 GCA_016215215.1 Acidobacteriota bacterium | reverse complement strand
CCCACGCGTCGCGGCCGCCGTGCATACGCTGCAGGCACTGGACAAGGAATTCGATGTCTCGGATGCCTCCGCGGGCCAGCTTGACGTCGATGCCGGTGAGAGCGCGGCGGGAGTTCATGCGTTCGGTGATGCGCTCGCGCGTCTCCGACATGGACTCGATGGCGGAGAAGTCCGTGGAGGTGGAATAGATCCGCGGTTGCACCCAGTTCAACAGCCCCTCGCCGGGCTCGCGCTCGCCGGCGGCCACCCGGGCCTTGATGAGCATCTGAAGCTCCCAGTCGCGCGCGCGGGTTTCGTAGTAACGCTGCGCCGCCTGGTGCGAAATGCAGACCTCGCCCAGGCGGCCGTCGGGCCGCAGACGCAGGTCGACACGGTAGGTGAGGCCTTCCGCGGAGTAAGCGCCCAAGAGTCCGGTGAGGCGGTTGGAGAGCTTCTTGTAGAACTCCTGATTGCTCAGCGGATGGTCGCCGTCCGACCTGCCTGGACCCTCAAAGACGAACATCAGGTCGATGTCGGAGCTGTAGTTCAGTTCGCGCCCGCCCAGTTTGCCGAGGGCAATGATCGAATAGCCGCACTCAGCGCCGTCCTCCAGTCGCGGGCGGCCGTGACGGCGGACTAGCTCGGTCTTCAGGCGGCGGTAGCCGGCATCCAGAATCGCGTCAGCAAGGTTGGAGAGCTCCTCGGTGATTTCCGGCAGCGTGCCCAGGCCGAGCCTGTCTCTCAGCAGGATGCGAAGGATCTCCTGGCGGCGGAACTCGGCCAGTGGCAGCGGCGTGAGTCCGGCGGCGCCGGGTCCGAGGCGCGCCTCCAGCCGTGCTTCCATCTCCGCCGAGGCCGGGGTGCTGCTGCACCTCCTCGGAGAGGAAGTTGCTCGCTGAGAACACGGCCACCAGGGAGCGCAGGCCTGAGGGCAGACCGGCCAGTTGCCGCAGTTCGGCGGGGTGGGCGGAGCAGAAGCTGCCTAGCCGCATGGCCGCGGCACGGGGGTCGGCGCTTCCGTCAAGGAGTTGCTCCAACTCGGGGAGCAGGGAGGCCGGGATGTGCTGTTCTACCGATGCGAGCGCGCGGCGGTCCCACTCACGTCTTCCGCAGTCCGGCTTGTGCGGCTCCTCAGGCTTGGACATCGATGAGCTCGATTCTATCGTCCACCCGAATGAGCCCCGTTTTCACCACCGCCGCGTAGAAGCCGGCGCGCGCCCACTTGTCAGAACCGGGCTGGCCGTCCTTTTCGTAGACAGCGGCCTGGATGCGCGCCTCCGCACCTGCGTTGTAGGGGTCGAGCTGCAAGCAAGGCTGCCGGCGGGTGGTGAGTTCGATGGCTGCGCCGCCGGCGCGAAATCGCATGCCCTCCCGCACTTGACGGAAGTCGATACCGCGAACAGTCAGGTTCTCGCCGAGCGATCCCGCCCTGACTGGGAAGCCTTGGCCGCGGAGCCACTCCAAGTCCTCGTCCGACACCAGGAGCAGGGCCTTGCGCGGCCCGCCGTGGATTGCTGTGTGAGCCTGAACGTCGCCCTCCAGGCCGAGAGGTCCGGCCCAGGCCTCGGCCACGGCGAACTTGGGCAGTCCGCCCTTGGACACGCTTACTTGCATCACGGTTCCGCGCAGCATAGTGTCTGACCGCAGAAACTAGATGTCGTAGTATAGGGCGAATTCGTATGGGTGCGGCCGCAGCCTGACGGCCTCAGCCTCATTCTTCTGCTTGTAGACGATCCAGGTCTCCAACAGTTCTTCGGTGAAGACATCGCCTTTGAGCAGGAACTGGTGGTCGTCCTCCAGACAGGCGAGCGCCTCGTCTAGCGACGCCGGCATGGAGGGCACGGCCTTCAACTCCTCCGGCGACAGGTCGTAGATGTCTTTGTCGAGCGGCTCGCCGGGATCGATCTTGTTGAGGATGCCGTCCAGACCGGCCATCAGCATGGCCGAAAAGGCCAGGTAGGGGTTGGACGACGGATCGGGCGGGCGGTACTCGACGCGCTTGGCTTTCGGGCTGGAGGAGTACATGGGGATGCGCACGGCCGCCGAGCGGTTGCGCCGTGAAAAGGCCAGGTTCACGGGCGCTTCGTATCCGGGCACCAGCCGCTTGTAGCTGTTGGTGGTGGGGGCGATGATCGCCGAGAGCGCGCGAGAGTGTTTCAGCAGGCCGCCGATGTACCACAGAGCCATCTGGCTGAGTCCGGCATAGCCGTCGCCGGCAAAGAGCGGCTGGCCGTCCTTCCACAGGCTCTGGTGGCAGTGCATGCCGCTGCCGTTGTCGCCGAATAGCGGCTTGGGCATGAACGTGACCGACTTGCCGCGGCGGTAGGCCACGTTCCGGATGCAGTACTTGTACAGCATCATGTTGTCGGCCGACTTGACCATCGTGTCGAAGCGCTGGTCGATCTCGCATTGCCCGCCGGAAGCCACTTCGTGGTGGTGGCACTCAATATTGAGCCCAGCCTGGAGCATCACCTCGACCATCTCGGCGCGCAGGTTCTGGTAGTGGTCGGTGGGCGGCAGCGGGAAGTAGCCTTCCTTGTAGCGTGGCCGGTAACCCAGGTTGTTCTGTTCGCGCCCGGAGTTCCAGCGGCCCTCTTCGGCGTCGATGAAATAGTAGCCGCTGTGCTGGTTCTGATCGAACCGGATGTTGTCGAAGATGAAGAACTCGGCCTCCGCGCCGAAGTAGACCGTGTCGGCCAGCCCGCTGTTGCGCAGGTACATCTCGGCCTTCTTGGCGATGTAGCGGGGGTCGCGGTCATAGCGTTGGTGGGTGATGGGGTCCTGGATGTCGCCGATCATGCACAGCGTGGGGGTCTCGAAGAACGGGTCCATGTAGGCCGTGGCCGGATCGGGAATCAGGAGCATGTCGCTCTCGTTGATGGCCGCCCAGCCGCGAATGCTGGAGCCGTCGATGCCAAAGCCGTCCTCGAAACTGTCCACGCTCAATTGCGAAATGGGGTAAGAGATGTGGTGGGCCAGTCCGGGCAGGTCCGTGAAGCGGATATCGATCTGCCGGGCGCCCCGGCTGGCGGCGAGTTCCATCACTTCATGTGGGGTCATTGTTCTCTCCTGCAGGCTGCCTGTTCGGGAATCCAACGCCGATGAACCCTCACCTTAACAGAGAGCCGCCGGGGTGTCCAAGCCCCAAACCCAGGAGCGCGGAAGGCCGGCTCGGGGCACAAGCGCTCCGCTTATCAGCCACTTACGGATTGATCAATTCCGTTGACAGGCCCCATAAAAAAATACGATCCGCGAAAGAGGCCCAAACCGTTGCTGGGGTGGCTCCGCACTCCTGATAATTAGGCTTGAGCAAAGCAGCGCTTGGCCGCCCACCGGCCGGGGTCGCAATCCATCAAACGAGTCACCAGGAGTACTGATGTCAAACCCACTACAAGACTTTCTGACGCTCTCCTACGCCGAGTTGGAAGAGTTGAACCTGCATGCCAAGAGCCAGCGCAAGCAGCGTGTCCCCGCCGGAGTGATCCAGGAAGAGCGGCTGAAGTATCTGGCCGACGAGAAGCGGATCAAGGCAGTCACCGTGCTCTTCAGCGACCTGGAAGGCCGGCTGCACATGCTCGACTACGACAAGAAGTTCTTGGTCAAGAGCTACGACAACCTCACATTTGACGGCTCCTCCATCCGGGGCTTCACGGCGCAGCGGGAATCCGACCTGCGGCTGGGTATGGACTGGAGCGCCTTCTACTGGGCGCCCGCCGATATCTTTGGGCCCGGCAAGGTGCTGGTGTTCGGCGAGGTGATCGACAAGGACGGCAGCCTCTATTGCGGCGACATGCGCGGCGTGCTGAAGTCGTTCGCAGACGGCCAGCATGCCAAGAACGGTTACACTCTGAACGCCGCCAACGAGATCGAGGGCTTCCTCTTCAAGGGCCCCGACGCCGAACGCCGCTACCACGAGACCGGCAAGTTCGAGTACGTCAACACCGGCGGGTACTTCCACTCGCTGCCGGGCGATCCGCTGCGCGAGTTCATCGACCACACAGCCGAGGCGCAGCGCGCCATGGGCTTCGAAAACGAGAAGGACCATCCGGAAGTAGCCCCGTCGCAGTTCGAGATCAACTACTCATACTCCGACGCTGTGACCGCCGCCGATCAGATCCAGCTCTACAAGCTCATCTGCCGCCAGGTCGCCACCCGGATGAACCTCACCGCCAGCTTCCTGCCCAAGCCGGTGGTGGGCGTCAACGGCAGCGGCATGCACACCAACGTGTCGATCACCAAGAACGGCAAGAACATCTTCTGGGATGCCAAGGGCGAGGAGAAGATCAGCCGGATGGCATGGCAGTTCGTTGACCGCATCCTCACCCACGGCAACGACATCTGTCTGATGCTGAACCCGAGCGTCAACGCCTACCGGCGCCTGGATCCGCACTTCGAAGCGCCGAACCAGATCAAGGCCTCGGCAGTCGACCGCGGCTCCATGATCCGCATCCCCATCGGCAATGAGCGCAGCGCCCGAGTGGAGGTTCGTTCGGTGGCTCCCGACGCCAACCCTTACATGGTGCTCTATTCGGTTTTCAAGACCGGCTTGGACGGCGAAACAGCCAAGATCAAGAATCTGCGCCAGGCAGAACGCTACCTGCCCGACAACATCTACGACGCCATCGCCAACTTCAACAACGCGGAGTGGACCACCACCATGCTCGGCGCCGACGTCAAAGGCCGCTACGCTGAACTCAAGCAGGCATCGGCCGACCGCTGCGCTCGCCTGCTCGGCACGTTCGTTAAGTCGGCCGAGGTGCAATACCACCACGAGGTCTACAACCAGTACCTCTGGAACCAGTTCTAAGTTCAGAGCAGGACCGCGCGGCGCCCCGGCCTTACCGGCCGGGGCGCCGCGCGTTTGTGCGACCCTGTGTTCGAGATGGCGGAGCAGATGAGCCTCATTCCGGAAGCGCCCAAGGTCTTTACCGTCACTGATCTGACGGCCTCCATCCAGCGCCTGCTCTCCCACACATTCGACGACATTCGCGTTTCGGGCGAGATCTCCGGCTGCAAGCTGTCGGCCAGCGGCCACGCCTACTTCACGCTCAAGGACGCGGGCGCGCAGATCCGCTGCGCACTATTCAGGAACTCGCTCCGCTATCTGCGATTCAGGCCTTCCGACGGCCTGGCGGTGATCGCCCGCGGCTCGATCGACGTCTACCAGCCGCGGGGTGACTACCAGTTGATCGTCACTTCTCTGGAGCCGCAAGGCTACGGCGCGCTGCAACTGGCCTTTGAACAGCTCAAGGCGCAATTGGCGGCAGAAGGCCTGTTCGCCCAGGAGCGTAAACGCGCGCTGCCGGCGTTTCCGCGCCGCATCGGAATTGTCACCTCGCCGCGGGGCGCGGTGATCAGCGACATGTTGACGGTGCTGCGGCGGCGCTTTCCCGGCTTGCACATCCGTCTCTATCCGACGTTGGTCCAAGGCGAGGGCGCGGCCGCCGGGGTGTGCGAGGGCATCAGGGTCTTCTCTGAATCCGGCTGGCCGGACGTGGTGATCGTTGGGCGCGGCGGCGGATCGCTGGAGGACTTGTGGACCTTCAACGAAGAGTCCGTCGCGCGCGCCATTGCTGCATCAGCGGTTCCAGTTGTCTCCGCGGTTGGCCACGAAACCGACTTCACCATTGCGGACTTCGTCGCCGACCTGCGCGCGCCGACGCCTTCGGCGGCGGCAGAACTGATCGTTCCCGACCGGGCCGGCGTGCTGGAACAGATCGGCGCGTTCCGTCATCGCACTCTGCGCGCCATGAGCTTCCGCATCTCCCAGGCCGCCCGGCAACTTCAACAGAGAGGCGCGGACCGCGCCGCGGCGTTGCTCCAGCGACGCATCGGCAAGAGCTGGCAGCGTGTGGACGAGTTGGAGCAGCGCTTACGGGCGCGAGACCCTCGAGCGCGATTGGCGCGCTTCCGCAGTCGGCTTCAGGCGGTCCAGCACCAGGCTGCCATCCTGATGCGCGCCCGCCTGACCAGCGCCAGCCTGTGGCTCAATCCGCTCGCCGCCAGGTTGGACGCGCTGAACCCGTCGGCCGTTCTGCATCGCGGCTACTCGATCGTCTCCACCGAAGAGGGGATCATCGTGCGTTCGCCTGAAAGCGCGCCACCCGGAACCAGGCTTGATGTGCGCCTCGAACAGGGCCGGCTCAAGGCGACGGTGGATTGAGGTGCGGGGCTTCGATTATTGGTGTCCGACGGTGGCTTTGCGCTCCAGTTTCCCCCAACCCACCAGACGCCCTCGCATGGCATGGAGGATAGACTTCACCAGCACGTAGTGCATCAACTGCCGGTAACACAGGCGCTGGAAGAACAGCAGCCACAGGTCCTTGGGGCTTTCTCTCTCCAGCCCGTAAGCGAGGAAGCCGGCGGCGAGTTCGGCTCCGAACAGCGCAAAGTAGTACAACAGCACCACCTGCCAATTGCCCACGAACAGCGTGAAAATCATGGTCAGGTCGGCAAAGGGCGAAAGGCCGGCAAGCAGAACCTGGAACACCCAGATGCTCGGCAGCGCCACCCAGCCCAGCGAACCGTAAGCCGGATTCAAAGTCACCTCTCTGTGTTTCCAGGCGGCCTGCAACGTCCCAAAGGCCCAGCGGAATCTCTGCCTGGCGAGGCTCCCGATATCCTCGGGGGCTTCGGTCAACGCCACGGCCGAATCCTCGTAACGAATGACGTATCCTTGCCTGCGGATGCCGATAGTCAAGTCCGTGTCTTCGGCAAGGGTGTCGTGGGAGAAGCCGCCTAGATCCAGCACCAACGACTTGCGCCACGCGCCGACTGCGCCGGGCACTACGGTGATGGCGTTGACCAGGTCCAGAGCGCGGCGGTCGAGATTAAAGCCGAGAATATACTCGATGGACTGGAACCGGGTGAGCCAGTTATGCCGGTTGCCGACCCTAGCGTTGCCTGACACAGCTCCGACGCGCTCATCCTCAAAATGCCGCACCAGTCGCTGAATGGTTTCGCGACGGAAGATTGTGTCGGCGTCTACCGCTACCACGATTTCGTTCCGAGCCGCTCGGAACGCCCGGTTGAGCGCGGCGGACTTCCCGGCGTTTTCCTGCGTCATCACCCTGACTCGTTCATTCGATGCGAAGGCCTCGCGCAACAAGGCCAATGTCCCGTCCGAGGAGCCGTCGTCCACCACCACGACCTCCAGTCCCGCGTAGTCGCTGTCCAGAACCGATTCCACCGTGCGCCGGATCACCTTTTCCTCGTTGAATGCGGCGATGACAACGCTTACGGCGGGCACGTAATCCACGGCGAAGCGTTGCTTGTGTGCGCGAGCACGTCCGACCACGGCCATGACTGCGAACACGGCGCTCCGGGCGATGGTCAACACAATGGCGGATACGAACACCAGCCCCATGAGCCATTGCGCCAGGCCCTTCAGGTCGAGGGCTTCGCCTTCAATTAGCGCCCAGCGCCGCTCGCGCGCCGCGGGCTGGGGCATGATTACGTCACGCGGCTTGCCGAGCAGTTCGCCGATGGTGACGAAGCGGTAACCCTCCCCGTGGAAGTGATCGATGATGCGCGGCAAGGCCTCGATGGTCGCCTCCCGGCCGCCGCCGGCGTCGTGCAGCAGGATGATGTTGCCGTTGTCCTGCTCGTCGATGATCTCCTGCAGAATCTGATCGGCCGTGATTCCTTTTTGCCAGTCGCGCGGATCGATCCGCTCGCCCACCGTCAGATAGCCCAGGTCCTGCGCCCTTCGTACCGGCTCTATTTCCTCGGGCGTTTGCGGCTCGCTATCCGCGTTGTACGGGGGTCGGAAGAGGATGGTGGAACGGCCGACGGCGTGCTCGATGATCCGCTGCGTGGCGTCGAGTTCCAGCCGTGTGCGCTCAGGTGAAGCCAGCGCGAAGTTGGGGTGGGAGTAGCTGTGATTTCCAAGCTCGTGGCCCTCGGCGAAGATCCGGCGGAGCAGTTCCGGATTGGATTCGGCGTTGGCGCCCACCACGAAGAAGGCCGCCCGCGCCTGCTTGGCTTTCAGTATGTCCAAGATCCGTGGCGTGTACTGTTCATCCGGCCCATCATCGAACGACAGCACCAGCAACTTCTCCTTCGCCTTCCCGTAACTCTCCACCACGTAATAGGACGGCAGCTCCAGATACTGCTCCGCCAGCGAACCCGTCTCCGCCCACCACGCGCGCCGGCGGCCTTCCCGCGGCGTCTCCGCGATGCGGATGATCTCACCCTCGCCATACTGGTTTACGCTCTGTTGCACGCCCAACGTGGCGAGATCTGCCAGCGGCATGGCCCGGTTAGGCCATTGGGCGTGAGAGAGAGCTTTCCACAGCCCCGGATCCTCGCCGCCCAACCGCCACAAGCCAACGCCCCGGAACCCGCGGTCGGCCACCTCGAGCACCTGGTTCATGCCGGTGACAGCGTCGAGGAACCACACTTCGTGTTCCTGCGAGCCGTGCTTGTACCGCAGAACGGGATTCTCTGTGTCGCCGTCCCACTCCACCCGTGCGCGGTTGGCGATGGCCGCCGCCATCACATCGTTGAAGGAGACCTCAACGCCGCCGCGCTCTCCGATCACCCAGTCGTAACCGTAGTTGCCGAAACCGATCACCAGCTTTTCGAGAGGCGCCTGTTTGGCCAGCCGGTCCAGTTGCGCTTCAAACCAGTCCTGAGAGGCCACTGGGCCCGGCGATCCGCTTTGATAGTGCTCGTCGTAGACCATAGGCACGATGGCGTCGGTCAGCTCGGCGAGCTTCCGCAGATCATAGGCGGGGTCGTCGCTCGGAACGCTCTGCATCACGACGAACCCTGCCGGCTTGAGCCTGGCCCGCAGTTCGGCCATGAAATCGACCATTCGTCCGCGGTCGGCGTGGAGTGCCTGTTCCAGGTCGATCATGACTCCGGCAAAGCGGTGCTCCGCAAGATTGCTGGCGACGTTGTCGATGAGGTTCGCCCTGGCGGGCTTGCTGTTCAACAAGCGGTGCAGCTCTTCGCCGCGCCAGCCGCCGCGGAAGTTGGTGAGCATGGCCAGCACCGGCAGGTTCGCCTCATGTGCGATCGCCATGACGGCATTGTCGGTCTCGTCTTCCAGGTCGCCGGCAGCATTCTTCAGGATCAGCCACTCCGCCGCCAGGTGAGTCAGATGGCGCAGGTTCAGACGCAGAGACACCATGCTGGCGCGGTCCCAATTCACGTAGAAGCCGATGACGAGCGGTTTCCCCGGCGCAATGTGCGCCGCCTGGACCGGGCGAGCCACTGGAGAGGCGCCGCGTACGAGTTTCATCTCCTTGGCGGCCTTCTTGAGTTTGAAGGGGATGTTCTTCACCGCGCTCTCGCCTCGGATAATGGCCGGCACTTCGCTGAAGCCGCCGATGTGCTGCACCTCCGGCAGGCCGAGCCTGGGGAGTTGAGGGCTGGAAAGTGCGGCCAAGCCGAGCAATGTCAGCAGCGCGCCCAGCACGACGGCGCCCGCCCCGAGAATGCGGCGCACCCGTTGCCAGCGCCGTCCAGTTGGGTCGTGGAAGATGAAGGAGTTTTGCACAGCCAGCCTATCTCCATGATGCGCACGGCCGCACCCTACACGAGCGGATTCTCACCGCCAGGCCGCAGGCTGCCCCGTCACCGCCAGCACGGCCTTCCACAACTGCCCGTCCAGTTCCACCTTCTTCCTGCCGGCGGTGGCCATGCCCATGGGCACGTGGACCATGCGATTGTGCACCTGTCCGATTATCAGCCCGCTGCGTCCCGACATGGCCGCGTGGACCGCGTTGCGCGCCAGAAAATCGCAAAGCACTGCGTCCTCGGTGTTAGCCGCCAGCCCGCGGATGGAGTAGCTCGGGTCGATGTAACGTACGTTGATCGTCTTGCCTCGCTGCTTCATGTGCGCGCAGATGGCATCCTTCAGAAACACGCCGATGTCGGCATGCAGGATATTGCCGGAAGCGTCCTTCCTTGCGTCCTCCTTGGGGATCAGGTCCTGGCCGGCGCCCTCGGCCACCACAATCACCGCGTGACGCTTGGCTTCGAGCCGCCTCTCCAGCACGGCGAGCAAACCGTGTTCGCCCTCTAGCACGATGCGCTGCTCCGGGATAAGGCAATAGTTGACCTCGCCGCTGGCCAGCGCCGCGCCGGTTGCAATGAAGCCCGAGTCGCGCCCCATTAGTTTCACCAGGCCCACGCCGTTGAGCACCGCACGGGCCTCGGTGTGCGCCACGTCAATGACCGCGCGCGCGGCGTCCACTGCCGTTCCATAGCCGAAGGTGCGTGAAACAAACTGGATGTCGTTGTCGATCGTCTTCGGCACGCCGGCGACGGCCAGCGGATAGCCCTGCCGCTGAGCCTCCTCATGGATGTTCAGAGCGCCCTTCTGCGTGCCATCGCCGCCCACCGGGAACAGCACTTGCACGCCCTGAGTTTTCAGAAACTCCACCATCACCCGGGGATCCTCTGGCCCGCGGGACGTGCCGATGATCGTGCCTCCGATCTCGTGGATGTCACTGACGTCGTCGACGCTCAGCTCCAGTGGAGGAAATCCGTGCGCCGGATTCATCCCGTGGTAGCCGTAGCGGATGCCCAATACGCGCCGGACGCCGTAGTGCACGTGCAGACTCAGCGCCAGCGTGCGGATGACATTGTTCAGCCCTGGACAAAGCCCGCCGCACGTGACCACGGCAGCGGTCACCTTGTCAGGGTCGAAAAACACACGTTCGCGCGGACCGGCTTTCTCAAACAGAATGTTGCCTTCCCGCTCCCGATCGACATCCACGGTGATGTGGAGAGGGATAAACTCGCTGTCCTTGACAAAGACGCTCGGATGTTCAGGGTCCACGTCGCGAGCCCGCAGCGGCGAGTCGAATCGTGCGTCCCCCAGACGCTCCACGTGAGCGATGGCGGCGTTCATATGATTTGAATTGTACGCGCTACCTCAGTCCGCAGATCACCCCCGCGTCATCGACATCCATGCGGACGGCCTGCGGCTCCTTGCCCAGTCCCGGCATGCGCATCATGTTGCCGGCAATCACCACCACGAAGCCCGCGCCGGAGGCGAGGTGGGCATCCGTCACTGTCAACGTCCAGCCAGACGGCGAGCCGTACTTCTTCGGATCGTCAGAGAGCGACGACTGCGTCTTGGCGATGCACACAGGCAAGCGGCCATACCCGGCCTTCTCATAGCGCGCCAGCTTCTTGCGTGCATCGCTTTCCGTGTACACGCCGGCCGCGCCATACACCTCCCGTGCCACCGTTTCGACTTTGGCGAGCAAGCTCAATTCGGGTGTATAGAGAGGCTTCGCGCCGTCAGGCCGGCCCTCGGCCAGCAGAGCCACAGTTTTCTCCGCCAACTCCATCGCTCCGGCGCCACCCTGCGCGAAGACGTCCACGACGGCGCTTTCCACACCGCGGCTTCGGCAGTATGCGCCGATCTGGTCGAGCAGTTCCGGAGCGTCGTCCTTGAATCGGTTGATGGCCACCAGAACCGGCACGCGGAACTTTCCCAGGCTCTGCAGGTGCCGGTCCAGGTTGCACAGCCCCTTCTGCAA
>JACRKW010000207.1 GCA_016215215.1 Acidobacteriota bacterium | reverse complement strand
TTGCGCCGCGCAGGAAAAAGCGGCGGCGCCCAGTAGCGCCGCCGCCCGGAGTGTGAACTGCATGAATCAGGTCTACTAGAAAAGGAACTTGATGTTCAACTGGATTCGCCGTGGGTAGTTAGCCTGCGTCGATGCCACCGCTTGTCCGAACGCCGATCCCGTAGGAGTAGTGTTCGGCGCCGGGAACAACGGATGGTTCATCGCGTTCAGGAATTCGCCCTTGATCTGCACGTTGTAGCGCTCCTTGAACCGCGTGTTCTTGATCACCGACAGGTCGTAGTTGTTGACCGTGTCCGCGCGCACCCAGCCGAACCGCGGCGCGAACCACCGTACGTTCGATCCCAGTTGCAGCGTCGAGTTCTTCTCAAAACCTGCGTCGGTGTTGATCCACCGCTCCACCGTCTGCTGGCCGCTCGGCAGTCTGATGTTCTTCACGTCGCCCAGGAAGATCAGGTTGCCGAAGCCGATCGGCGCGCCGCTCTGGAACGTGTACACCCCCGCAAGCTGCCAGCCGCCGAGGATTCCCTCTGCCAGTGCCGGCATCGAGTTGCCGAAGTGCCTGCCATTGCCAAAGGGGAGCTCCCAGATCCCGCTGACAACAAGGCGATGCGGCCGGTCCAGGTCGGAGATCACCCGCACCGGTTCCGGGTCATCTGCCTGAAACGTTTCGGTCCTCTGCATGTACTTGGAGAAGGTGTAGCTGCCGGAGATCGTGAACCCGCGCGCAAACCGCTTGTCCACGCTCAGCTGCATCGAGTGGTACCAGGTCTTCCCGTCGAATCTCGACTGGTTGATTGCGTCAAACTCCGGATAAGGCCGCAGCAGCCTTTCGCGCGATAAGTTCGCGCCCGTAAACGTTCCCGACGCGCCAGCCGGCAGCAGCCCCTGGAACGGGTTCGGCAGGTTCGCGCTTAAGTAGTTGATGGTCGTGTTGTCCCTGAGCAGGCTGTGGCTCAGGTACTTCTGCGGTGTCGCGTTCTGGTTCTGCCCGATCTCGATGTCGCTCCCCAAGTTGCCCACATAGGTCAGGTCCATCACGAAGCCGGACCCCAGTTCGCGCTGCACGCCGAACTGCCAGCGCTGCATCTTTGGAGCCAGGGGGCTCTCGTTGAAGTAGCTGATGCTGTTACCTACAAACGTCTGGGGGCCCTGGCCCGCACCCACTGGATCCAGGATGCCGTTCGGCCACGGATTCGACAACGTCGACAGGAACGTCAACCCGTTGTCCTGCGTCGGCACGAAGCTGGTGTTGCGGCTGAAGCCGCTCTGGATCACGTCGCCGCGGCGCTGGCCGAGGAATCCATAGAACACCCCATAACCGCCCCGAATCACCGTTTTGCCGTTCAGCCTGTATGCCGCCCCCAGCCGGGGCATGATTAGCGCTTTCGGCGTGGTGTACAGTGCACGCGGCTGCCCGTTCACGTTGGCGAACGTCAGCCCGCCCCTGGCGCTGAAGGAACTCGCCGGAACCTCTGTCGTTTGGTTCAGCGCGTACTTGGCCTGCGCCGCCGCCGAGAACGGTTGCGTGTAGGCCGTATCGAAACCGCGCACGCTGCGGTTATGCCGCTCCGTCAGCGCGTTCTCAAACTCCCACCGCAGGCCCAGGTTCAAAGTGAGCCTGTCGCTTACCTTCCAGTCGTCGTGGACGAAGAAGCCCCACGACAGCGATTGCTCGGCATAGCTCGCCGTCCGCGCCACGAAGCTGCTGCTCGCCGGTAGCCCCAGCAAGAACGATGCCACGCTCTGGCCCAGCGAGCCCGGCGCAGTCGTCGAGTTGTCCAGCGGGCCGCGCGTCCACGTCGAGTCGAAGTTGAACTGCCCCGTCTGGTTGTTGGCGAAGAACGTGTCCGTCTCCCTGTAGGCGCGCCACTCCATGCCTCCCTTGAGCGCATGCCGCCCCGACGCCTTTTGCAGCGTCGCGTTGAAGGAGTGCGTGTCGTTCGGGCGATACTCCCCGCCGATGCCCGTGCCCTGGTAGCCGGTGATGTCAAATCGCGGGAACCGCCGCATGTCCGCCGAGATCAGGTTGTTGTACGACGCCGGCAGCCCGATCGACGTCAGGTCGAAGCCGCGCTGTTCCGGATTGGCGTTTGTCCCGCGGATGAAACGGTTGTACCCGTACCGCATGTTCAACACCGTCGTCGAGTTCAGCGCGTACACATGGTCAAACACCCCGGCGCGAGAACTGAACAGGAACCACTCCCCAGTTGTCAGGTTGTTGAAGTAGTTGTTGTAGTCGCTGTTCCGGTCATACCAGCTCACGCGCGCGAAGATCCTCTGCTTGTCAGTCAGCGTGTGGTCCACCCTCACCGAATGCGTGTAGTAAGCCGCGTGCTCCATCAACTCCGGCCGAAGGTAGTTGTTCGTGCCATCCGCGTTGCCGGCCTGCAGAGGCTTCGGATAGTAGGTATCCAGCACCTTTTTGGCCACAGGGTTGAACAGCGACGATGGGATAATGTTGCCCGCGAACGGGTCCTGCTGGTACCGCCCGCCGGCCACCGATCGCCTCGTAAACGGGTTGTAGATCTGGTAGTTTGCGCTCACCTTCAGCAGCGCCGAGAAGTCGCCGCCCTTCATCGCATCGCTCGGCACCGTCGCCGTACCATTGTTTCTTGGCCGCGCCTCTTCGATGCCCTCGTATCCCCACATGAAGAACGTTTTGTTGCGCCCGTTGTAGAGCTTCGGCAGCCACACCGGGCCGCCGGCCGATGCGCCCCAGCGGTGATAGTAGAAGTCCGGCCGCGGCGTTTTCGTCCGGTTGGCGAAGAAGTCGTTCGCAAACAGCCCCGGCGTCATGTTCGAGTAGTACATCGTCCCGTGCAGTTGGTTCGTGCCCGACTTCAGGCTGATGTTGGTCACGCCGCCTTCCGTCTGCCCGAAGCTGGCGTCAAACGTCGCTGTCTGCACCTTGAACTCCTGCACGATGTCGGCCGGCGGCACATAGGACGAGATCACCTCGCCCGCGTTGGCCGTCGCCGTCGCCACCGCGCCGTCAATCGTGATGTCGCTGCGGTTCGCCCTCGTCCCGTCCATCGTGTACCCCACGATGTGCGTCGGCTCGAACGGGCGGTCCAGACGCGGGTCGCGTGTGAACGAAACGCCCGCCGCCAGCCCGATCAGGAAATAGGGGTTCCCGTGCGGGATCGGCAACTCTGAGACCCGCCGCCCGTCCACCACCGCTCCCAGCGATGCCGTCTCTGTCGCCAACAGCGGCGTCTCACCCGTCACCGTGACGCTCTGCTCCGCCGCGCCGACCTCCAGCCTGACGTCCACCTCCAGCCTGTCATTCACCCGGACTTCGAGTTCATCCCGCATGTACTTCTTGAAGCCCGTCACCTCCACCTTGACCTGGTACTTGCCCGGGATCAGGAACGGCGCCTGGTACAGCCCCGAGTCGTTCGTCCGCAGCGAAAGCTTGGTGCCCATCGCCTTGTTGATCACATCCACCTGTGCGCCGGCCACCGCCGCGCCGGATGCGTCCGATACCGCGCCTACGATCGTGCCCCTGGCATCCTGCTGGCCCATGCAGGCCACTGCCAGCAGGCAGAGCAAGGAACAGACTGAGAAAGTTCGAAACTTCATGGTGGACCTCCCGCGAGACCGCCAGCCGAGCCACTGGCGTCTGCCATTTCAGTTCGATCATATACCGGTCCGTGTCAGAAAGTAAGCGGTTTCATTTCTTTCTTACACGCAAAACGAGAGGACACAACGCAAGGGTGGTGGTGAGGAGGGTGATGGGGGGGAGCCCCCCGGGCCAGGTGGACGGGCGGAGCCATCCGGAGACGCCCAGAGCGGCGGTGTGGATGCCGCAGAGGGCGAGGGCGAGGTAGCCGACCCGCTGGACGGCACGCCAGCGAGTCTCGCCCAACCGGTCGAGCGCGTTCTGGCGGCTGGCCCAGAACGGGCCGCACAGGAGCAGGGAGGCAACCACGCCGGCCGTGATGCTCCACCAGCCGGCCGGGGTGAGGCCGCCGGCGCTTAGGATCTTCGGGTAGTGCTGCGGGTCAAAAACGAGCAGCGACAGCACGAGGTGGACGAGCATCAGCAGGAAGCCGGCGATCCCGTAGATTCGCGGCCGGCCCGGGCGGCGGGTGAGGTAGGCCGCCACGAGCAGGGTGACAGCGGCGGCGCTGACGGCCTTGTTTGCCACATAGACCGGGAACTCCTGCCAGGCCACCGTCCCAAGGACGTTGTACCGCAGGGTGGCGTAGCCGAGCCAGAGAAGAAAGATGATGGGGACACTAGCGGGCAAGGCGGTAGATCCTGTAGCCGGGCGATTCGGAGGTGAGGACATATTCTGCCATGATCTCGGGCAGCGAGGTGCGAACATCGAGCGCGGGATTGTAGGGGCCCAGACCGTCGGCGACCCAGGTGGGGCGCGGGCTATGGAGCAGCGCCTCGCGGTTGGCGCGGGCAAGGCCGGGGAAGGTACCCTGGGAACTCACCAGGTGGCGGTCGGCGATGACGCCGCTCAGCGGCTGCGAGTCCAGGAACCGCGTGCCGGCAGGCAGGCCGCTCAACGGGTAGAGATCGGGGCGGTACCCCCAGACGAAGAGCGTGTCGCCGGAGTGCGTTCTGGACTTGATGAAGTCCGCCGCCTTCCGCGAGCTCTCCAGCATGGCGAGGTCGGACCAGGGTTGACCTTGCACGAGCTGGACGTACCGCGGGCCGTAGCGCGCCAGCGGGATCACCAGCAGCAGCGCGAGCGCAGCGGCCCGTTTCGGGCTCAGGCGGGCGAAACCGCGCGCGGCCAGCAGCGCCACCACGGGCAGCAGGTGGAAGAAGTAGCGCGGGAAGAAGCGCAGGCCGAGGAAGACGCCGGCGAGTGAGAAGAGCAGCCACGCCGGCCAGCGCATGTCCTTTTCATCCCAGGAGGCGACCAGCATGCCGGCGATCAGGGCGAGGTGGAACCAACTCCAGTTGACTGTGCGGCGAACGCCC
This sequence comes from Acidobacteriota bacterium, assembly GCA_016215215.1. Classification (GTDB taxonomy): domain Bacteria; phylum Acidobacteriota; class Terriglobia; order Bryobacterales; family Bryobacteraceae; genus Paludibaculum. The sequence continues at coordinate 7,014 of JACRKW010000207.1, read as the reverse complement.
TCCAGCAGCGGACTGGCCACGAGTGTGTCGCGCGAGTAGGCCGCGCCCCACACCCAGACCTGTTGCCAGTAGTCGCTGAAGGAGCCTTGAAAGGCCATCCAACCGGCCGCGGCCAGGACCGGGATGGCGAAGCCCAGGGCGAGCACGTGGGCGCGGTGAAGCTGCCAGAGCAGGCAGGCGGCCAGGATGAGCAAGCCCTTGGCGTTGAACAGCACCGAGACGCCGGCGCACAGGCCGGCCAGGAGCGGGAAGCCGGAGAAGGCCAGAGCGGCGGCGGCGAAGTGGAGCGGGACGGTGAGCAGATCCGGGGTCAAGGCCAGCGTGGCGGAGGGTGTGTCGAAGGTGAGGAAGAAGGCGGTAAAGGCTGCGGCCCAGGCGGCCTCGCGGGGCCCCCAGAAGGCGCGCGCGGCGCGCGCAGCCGCCCAGGATGTGAGAAGGCCAAAGACGGCGCCGGCCACACGCAGGGCCAGGCCGGTGTAGGCGCCCCACAGCGCGTAGATGCCGGCAAACAGCGGGGGTTTGTCGAACCAGATGTCCTTGTAGAGGACCTTGCCGCGGAGCAGCTCTGCGGCGGCGGCGGTGGGATAGGCTTCCTCAATCCAGAGGACATCCCAGTGGCAGAGCCGGGATGCGAGCAGCAGCGCGAAGATGCTCAGCCAGAGTGCCCGCATCGCCTCAGTGTACCCTGAGAGTCGTGCACCGCTTCAGCGTGGAGGATAGCGACGCCGGCGCGCGGCTGGATCACTTCGCCAGCGCGAGGCTGCCGGCCTACAGCCGGTCGCGCATCCGGTCTTGGATCGACGAGGGGCGGGTGCGCGTAAACAGCGCGGTGAAGAAGGCATCGTGGAAGTTGCGCGCGGGCGAAGTGGTGGAGGTGGAGCCGGCCGAGCTGAAGCCGCTGCGCGCTTTCGCCGAAGACATCCCGCTGGAAATCCTGTACGAGGACGCCGATGTGGTGGCGGTGAATAAGCCGGCTGGGCTGGTGGTGCACGCCGGCGCGGGGCGCGACTCGGGGACGCTGGTGAACGCGCTGCTCCACCACTTCGAGGCGCTCTCCGGCGTCGGCGGCGAGGTGCGCCCGGGCATCGTGCACCGGCTGGACAAGGGCACCAGCGGGGTGCTGCTGGTGGCGCGTACCGATGAGGCGCATCGCAACCTGGCGGCGCAGTTTGCCGGTCGCACGGTGAAAAAGGTCTACCTGGCGCTGGTGGAAGGCGAGGTGAAGCGGGACAAGGGCGTGGTGGAACATGCCATCGCACGCGATCCGGTGAAGCGGACGCGCATGACGGCACGGCTGGCGCACGGGCGCGAGGCCTACACCGAGTACAAGGTGGTGGAGCGGTACGAGAGGTTCACGCTGCTGGAGGTGCGGATCGGGACCGGGCGGACGCACCAGATCCGCGTGCACCTGTCGAGCCTGCACCACCCGGTGGCGGGCGACACGCTCTACGGCGCGGCGCGGCAGCCGGAGCTGGAGCGGCCCTGGCTGCACGCCTGGCGGATCACGTTCGAGCCGCCCTCGGGCGGGGAGGCGATCACGGTGGAGGCGCCGGTTCCGGAGGAACTGGTCCTTTGGAAACAGCGGCTGCGTCAACACCTATAATCAGGGTGGGATGAATCGACGAACCTTTCTGTCGCTTGCCGCCGCGTCGGCGCCCCTTGCCGCACAGCAGCCGAAACGGCCATTACCGGCCGATGAGAGCCAGATCATCACGCTGGAAGTCACGCGCGTCAACCTGCTGTACACGGTATCGGACAAGCGCGGGCGGTTCGTGAACAACCTGGTGAAAGACGACTTCGAGATCACGGAGAGCAAGAGGCGGCAGAACATCATGGAGTTCGCCGCCGAGACGAATCTGCCGTTACGGATCGCGATGCTGGTGGACACCAGCAACTCGATCCGGGACCGCTTCCGGTTCGAGCTGGAGGCGGCCGGGCACTTCCTGCAAAGCGTGATCCGCAGCGGCACGGACCGGGCGGTGATCTACGGCTTCGACACCGAGCCGCACATGGTGCAGGACATGACCGACGACACCGAGCTGCTGTCGAAGAAGCTGCGCGAACTACGGCCGGGCGGGGGCACGGCGCTCTACGAGACGATGTACGCGGCCTGCCGGGACCGGCTGATGATGGGCGAGTCGAGGCACAAGTACCGGCACGCGATGGTGGTGATCGGCGACGGTGACGACAACGCGTCGAAGTACTCGCGTGATCAGGCGCTGGAGATGGCGCAGAAGGCCGACGTGGTGATCTACGCCATCTCAACGAACATGACTCGCACTGAGACCGACGGGGACAAGGTGCTGAAGTACTTCTGCAAGGAGACGGGCGGGCTGGCGTTCTTCCCCTTCAAGGCGGAGGATCTGGCGCGCGACTTCGAAAACATCGCCAACGAGCTGCGGAGCCAGTACCGCGTGCTGTACAGACCGGAGCCTTTGAAGGAGGACGGCCTGTTCCACGAGATCGATATCCGCGTCAAGGGCCGGACGGACGTGACAGTGCGGGCGCGCAAGGGGTATTACGCGCCGCGCAAATAGGGTCGGCGGCTAGTGGCCTGGGCCAGGAGGGCTCATTCGAGAGCTGGCGATCACCTCGAGGATCGGCGTCGGACTGCCGCCGGCCGCTCCGGGGAAACTTCTCGATGCCTGAGGCCGGTGGTCTGTCGCGACCACCGGAATAGGCATCTCGCCCATCAGGGCGACAAACACATGTCCATGTGTCCCTGGTAGCTGCTGCAAAGGGATCGGCGCTTCCCGATCTGCCACCCGAAAACGCGCCTCGCTGGGAGAGCTTCCACCCCCTAGAGCCGCCGCAGCCAGTCCGCCATCGCACCCACGTCCGCCGCCCCGCACATGAGCGATCCGGGGACGATCCCGTCCGCACCCGCCGCGCGGAGCAGCCCGACGCTCTCCGGCCGGATCCCGCCGTCGGCCACGATGCGGCCGGGGAAGTCCTCCAGCAACGCGCGCGTCGCGCTGATGCGCCCGCATGCCCGCTCGTCCAGGCCGCACCCCTTTACGCCCATCGCCGTCCCCATCAGCACCACCGTGTCCACCTTGCCGCGGAATCCCCGCACCATCTCCACCGGGGTCTCCAATTCCAGCGAGATCCCCGCCGCCTTGCCGCACTCGCGCACCCGGTCCACCACCTGCCACACGCGCTTTCCCATCTCCAGCGGGACTGTGACGCGGTCCACGCCGGCCTCCAGGAACCCCGGCAGCAGATCCATGGGCCGAGTCGCCATGAGGTGCAAGTGAAAAGGAACCTTCGTCAACTGGCGCAACCGTGCCACCAGGTCCGGGAAGAACAGCAGCGCCGGCGCGTAGTGCCCGTCACAGGCGTCGAGATGAAACGAGTCGGCAAACGGCTCCAGCCGTCCGATCTCGCGCTCCAGGTTGGCCAGGTCCGCCGACCACAGCGAGACGTCCAGCCACAGAGGTTCAATCGTGCGTGTGCTCACCAGCCGCTATTGTTTCAGTTTCGACGCCAGCTCCGCCGGGTTGAAGCCGATCAGCACATCGCCATCAATCCAGATGGTAGGCGTGGTCCGGCTCCCCAGCTCCGCCACCAGGACGCGGCGGGCGTCTCTGTCGGTGGAAACGTCAAACTCCGTGAACGCGTAGACCTTTGCTGAAAGAAACTACTTCAGTGCGAAGCACGGCGGTCAAGTGGGTAGTGTGTAGATCCGGATCTCCGGACGGCTCTCTGCGGGCTGCATGCTACATTCAAGGTATCACGATGAAACGCTTGATCTTCCCCGTCTTGGCCTGCCTGGCCACCCTATCCGCCCAGCCACAGCCCCCGGTCAACCCCTCCGACGACCCCGTGGTCGCCGTCATCGAAGGCCAGCCCTGGAAGAAGTCCGAGCTCGAACGGATGGTTCGCTCCCTTGGCGCCAACATCTCCCGCAACTACTACGCCGACAAGCGCGCCTTCCTGAAGACATACGCTCTGATGACCAAGCTCGCCAACATGGCGCAGGCCGAAGGCCTCGACAAGCAGGATCCGCACCTCTACCGCATCGCCTACAACCGCATGCTGTATCTCGCCCAGTCCCGCGCCGACGCCCAAAACTCTCGCTTCACCATCATGCCCGAGGACCAGAAGAAGTACTTCGGCGAGCACCAGTCGGACTACGCCAGCGCCCGCGTTCGGGTCATCTACCTCACTTTCAATGACAACCCCATGAAGTCCGACGATCCCAAGGCGAAGCGGCCCCGCACCAGCGCCGAAGCCACCAAGCTCGCCAACGACATTGTCACCCAGGCACGGGCCGGAGCCGACTTTACTCAACTGGTCCAAAAGCACTCCGACGACGCCGATTCCAAGGCCAAGAACGGAGAATTCCCTCCCATCAAGCCCAACGACACCACCCTGCCCGCGCCTATCAAGTCCGCCATCTTCGCCCTCAAGCCGGGCCAGGTCTCCGATGCCATCCGCCAGACCGGCGGATTCTGGATCTTCCGCATGGAGGAGTTCGTCACCCCCGCCTACGACGACGTCAAGGACGAGATCTTCAAAGCCATTCAGGAGGCCCGCTTCCGCCAGTGGATGGAACAGACCCAAAAATCGGCCGGCGTGGAGTTCAAGGACGACAAGTACCTGGACTCCAAGGAGCCGGCCAACATGCCGCCCCAGCCGCCGTCGCCGGCTCGCCCCCCGGCGACCGCCAAGTAGCGCGCATCCTCGACCGGCTGCCTGGATTCGAGGGCGCGCCCGTACACCTGCTCTGGCGGCCGCGTCTTCGCGCCTGGCGCGGCCAGCTCCACTTGGATCGCGGCCCCGGCGACCAGGTGCATGCCGCGCTCTTCCCGCGCCGCCGCGAGTTGGTGCTGGAAGCATCGCTCCGCCGCCGCCCCGCTGAGCTGGCGCGCATCGTCACCCATGAGTACTTCCACCTGGTCTGGATCCGCCTCGGCAACCCGGCCCGCCGGCAGTGGGAAGCCGTGCTCCTCGGTGAATTGGCCGCGGGCGCCCGCGGCGAGCTCGGCTGGTCCGCCGAGTGGCGCAAAGGCCTCATCACCCTGGCCGACCGGACGGCCCGCTCCCGCCGCTGGCGCCTCTACGCCTGCGAGAGCTTCTGCGATACCGCCGCTTTCCTCTACGCCGGCATCCCGGAACACGAAGAGTTTACACTCCGGCCGCGATTCCGGTTCGCCCGGCAGTCGTGGTTCCGCACTTTGGAGCGTCACCTCGGGGGCGTCTTCCGCGTCTGAGTTGTTAGAATCACTACTAGGACCCCCTCACTGATGAATTCCACCCCGATGCGCCTCGCCGCTACTACGGCTGTGCTTCTGCTCGGCCTGGCCGGCTGCGCCTCCAAGCCTCTTTCAAAGGCAGGACCGGAGGACTCCGCCTCCTCCCTCAAGCCGGCCAGCAAACGCAATCCCGCCCCAGGCTTCACCCTCAAAGACGTCGACGGCAAGCCGGTTACCCTTGCGGATTTCAAGGGCAAGGTGGTCCTGCTCAACTTCTGGGCCACCTGGTGCGGTCCGTGCAAGATCGAGATTCCCTGGTTCAAGGACTTCCAGAAGACTTACAAGGACCAGGGCTTCACGGTGATCGGCGTGGCGCTCGACGACGAGGGCTGGGAGGTCGTCAAACCCTACATCACCGACAAGCAGGTGAACTACCCTGTCGTGATCGGCACGCCGGAGGTGGAGCAGCTCTATGGCAGCGTCGAAGCCCTGCCCACCACCTTCATCATCGACAGGGACGGCAAGATCGCCAGCGTGCACGTGGGCCTGGTGGGCAAGAAAGACTACGAGAATGAAATCCAGCAACTTCTTCAGTAGGGCCGCCGCCGCGCTCCTCTGCGCCTCCGCTTTCGCCCAAGCCCCCGGCGTTCTTACCGTGCCCGAGCCCGCCAAGCTCATCGTCAAGCGCACTGAGAATCCTACCTACTCGCTGAAAGTCACCATTCGCCCGGGGTACCACGCGAACTCCAATACCCCCAGTGAGCCATATCTCATCCCGTTCAAACTCACCTGGGAGTCCGGTGGTCCGCTGGAGGCCGTCGAGGTCGCCTATCCCAAGCCCAAGCTCGAAAAGTACGAGTTCGCCGACAAGCCCCTCAGCGTCTTCGACGGCGACTTTGAGATTGTCACCAGGTTCAAGCGCGCCGCCAACCCGCAACTCGGCCCTGCCTACCTCGCCGGCAAGCTGCGCTACCAGGCCTGCAACGACAAGATGTGCCTGCCGCCGAAGACCGTCGAAGTGAAATTGCCCGTCCTGATGCAGTGAAACGCCTCATCATCCGCCCCGGCGCCATCGGAGACACCATCCTCTCCCTGCCGGCGATCGAACATCTCCGCCCGGCTGAAATCTGGGCCCCCGAACTAAACCTGCCGTTACTCTCCCACGTCGCCCCTGCGTCCTCGCTGGTCGCGTCAGGTATCGATTCACTTGTGCCGGGCCCGTCCACGCTAGCCCGGCTGGCGCAGTTTAACGACATCGTCTCCTGGTACGGCGCCGCCCGCGACGACCTCCGCCAACGGCTCAGTGGCTTGCCCGTCCGCTTCTTCCCCGCCCTACCCCCGGCGGATTCCGCTGAGCACGCCACCGACTTCTACCTCGCCCAGGTCCAGGCACCTCCCGGCGCCGTGCCGCGCATCCCCGTCGACGGCGGCAAGCAGGAATTCGCCGTCATCCATCCCTTCTCTGGCAGCCGGAAAAAGAACTGGCCTCTCGAACGCTTCCAGGAAGTCGCACGCCTCCTCCCTTTTCCGGTAAGGTGGTGCGCCGGGCCGGATGAACCCCTCGAGGGCGCAGTCCGCTTCGATACACTCTCGGCGCTGATCCCCTGGCTTGCTTCAGCCCGCCTGTTCATCGGCAACGACAGCGGCATCTCCCACCTCGCCGGCGCCTGCGGCCTCCCCGTCGTCGCCCTCTTTGGACCCACGGACCCGCGCGTTTGGGCGCCCCGCGGCCATGTCCGCGCAATGCGTTTCGGGGCCTCGCCGGAAGCCGTCACTGCGGCGGCGGAAAGCCTACGCCTGTCACGATCATTCCCAG
>JACRKW010000176.1 GCA_016215215.1 Acidobacteriota bacterium | reverse complement strand
TGAGCGCTGGGCGCCGATTTGGACTTCGGATGGGTGGAAGTAGTCCTCGACGTCGACGCTCAGGATATTGCGCATGGTCGGCTAAAGCCGGACGATGTTGGCTCCGGTGCGCCCTTTAAGCGCGTTTCTGGAGTCGACAATCAGGCTGGCGCGGGAGACGAGGGCGTCGTAGTCGAACGACTTGTGGTCGGTGATAATGACGACGCAGTCGGATTGGGAGACGGCGGGGGTGAGTTCGACGGAGGGAAGCGTGAAGCCTTCGAACTGGATGGATGGGACGTAGGGGTCGTGATAGGAGACGGCGGCTCCTGCCTTCTTGAGGAGATGGATGACGTCGAGGGCGGGAGACTCGCGTACGTCGTCGATGTCGCGCTTGTAGGCGATGCCGAGAACGAGGATGTTGGAGCCCTTCAGGGGCTTGGCGTGGTCGTTGAGAGCGTCCTGAACGCGGGAGACGACGAAGTGGGGCATCTGGCCGTTGATGTGGCCGGCGAGCTCGATGAAGCGGGCCTCGATGCCGGCCTGTTTGGATTTCCAGGAGAGATAGAAGGGATCGATGGGAATGCAATGGCCGCCGAGGCCGGGGCCGGGGAAGAAGGGCATGAAGCCGAAGGGCTTGGTGGCGGCGGCCTCGATAACCTCCCAGACATTGATATTCATGCGGTGGCACATAACTGCGAGCTCGTTGACGAGGCCGATGTTGATCATGCGGAAAGTGTTCTCCAGCAGCTTGACCATTTCGGCGGTGACGGTGCTGCCGACCGGGACGACGGTATCGAGAGCCTGGGAATAGAACGCGGTCCCGGCGGCGGTGCAAGCAGGAGTGATACCGCCGACGACCTTGGGGATATTGCGGGTTTGGAAATTGGGGTTGCCGGGATCGACGCGTTCGGGGGAGAAGCAGAGGAAGAAGTCCTGACCGGCCTTGAGGCCGGACTCCTCGAACATGGGAAGGAGCAGTTCGTCGGTGGTGCCGGGGTAGGTTGTGGACTCGAGGATGATGAGGAGGCCGGGGTGGATGTGACGGGCGATCTCCTGGGCGGCGGAGACGACATAGCTCATGTCGGGGTCCTTGGTCTTCCGCAGGGGGGTGGGGACAGCGATATTGACTGTGTCGAGCTGTTCGATGGAAGCAAAGCTGGTGGTGGCGGTGAGGCGTCCGGCTGCGACGAGGGCAGCTACTTCAGCGGTGGGGACATCCTGGATGTAGCTGACGCCGGCATTGATCTGGTCGACCTTGGACTGGGAGACGTCGATTCCAGTGACATGAAAGCCGGCTTTTCCGAACTCGACGGCGAGGGGCAGGCCGACGTATCCAAGACCGACGACGCCCACCCGGGCCGAGTGATTGGTGATGGCGGCTATAAGGGCTTGGGCGGAGGCAGGCAGGGCAGCGGCGGAAGGAGAAGACGATGGTGATGATGTCGACATAAGTGGGGATCGGCAGAGGAAGCCGAGCTCGGACACTGACAGAATACCAACAATCGCGATAACGGACGGAGATGGCCGGGCGCTGGGCATGACAGAGCCGCAGGCCGACTTAGGAGTGGAAGCGGGCGGCGGCGCGGGCGGCAAGCTCTATGGTGAGGACGCGGCCGAGGCGATGGAGTGAGGAGGGTGCGCCGGGGGTCAGGCAGGCCTGCAGCCAGGGGCGGAAGACATCGGGATTATAGAGCGTGGCGCTGGCCATGGAGTCGAAGTCGAGGAGAGACCGGACGGCAGGAAGTGTCGCGAGCCGGGCGGGTAGCGAGAGTTCGGGCGCGCCGTGGACGCGGGCCGGCGGAAAGGGGAGGCGTTGACGCACCTTCGGCCAGTACTCCTGGATCAAAGGAACGACGAAGCGGTGGGCGTTTGATGGGCGGATGGGCTGGGCTGGATAGCCGTGCTCCAGCGGCATGGCGGCGAGGCGGGGATTGAGGGCTTCGATGAGCCTGGTGGTGAGGCCGAGTCGCAGGCGGACAGTGCCGGGCGTTGCCATGGCGAGTTCCATGGGGCGGCGGAAGAAGAACGGGGAAGTGACTGGCCAGATGCGGAGTGTGCTGCTGGCGATGCGGCCCTGCCAGTACTGCATGCGGAGGCTCAAGTAGGCGTTGTCGAGCAGAGCGGTGTTGGGCAGGTGGATGATGTCGCGGTTGGCGGCATCCAGGAAGGCGGCGAATTCATCGACGAGGGAGAGATCGAAGCGGGCGGCGAGAATGGGAGAGGGTTCGAGGTCGAACACGAATCGTTTTGCAGCAATTCGGCGGGGGTCGAAGTGGCCAGTGCGGCCAGTGTGAGGAAAGAGGAGCTCGTACCAGTAACCCTTGGTGATTTCTCCGTTGGATCCGTTCACGGAGGCGCTGAACCGTTCCGCGGAGGAACGGTGGACCTGCATTGTATTGAAGTAGAGAAGCGCGTCGAACTCACCGTCGGTGAGCGGGATGGTGGCGGCGGCGCGGGACCATGCTTCATCGGCGGCCAGGTCGGGCCGTTCGCCGTGGAGGAGCGGAACGGCGAAGGCGGATGCAACGGACTTGGCCACCATGACATCGCGTGAGTTGGCCGGGCCGTTCACGATGGCAGTGAAGGGCCGGCCTGTTTCGAGCATAGCGGCGAAGACGAGACGGGAATCATAGCCGCCGGTGAGGTCCACCAGAGGATGCGGGTAGGCGGCGGATATGGCGTCCATGGCCTCCACCAGGGAGCGGGCCGTATCGCCGACGGAGGGAGGAGGGGGTCCGGCGCCGTGGAACTTGGTGGCGATGTCCCAGTGGCGGCGGACAAAGCGAAGCGCGCCGTTGGAGCACTCGAAGACGGAG
>JACRKW010000175.1 GCA_016215215.1 Acidobacteriota bacterium | reverse complement strand
GTTCGATGAGGTCAATGCCAAGCGCGGCACGAACCTGCCGGATGACCTGCTGGCACTGATCGAAAGCGGCGACCTGGAACCGTTGAGGGACCTGCGAGGCCTGACGGGAGTGCCGTTGACCGAACTGACGCCAAGGCTGCCCTATGCGCGTCCGCCGAAGATCTGGTGCATCGGGCTGAATTACAAGAGCCACGCCGAAGACCTCAACGCCGTGCAACCGGATGAACCGGCCAGTTTCATGAAGCCTGCGTCGTGCCTGTTCGAGCCCGGCGGGGAGATCGTACTGCCGCCGCCGGAGCTGTCCAACGACGTGGACGCCGAGGGCGAGTTGGGCGTGATCATCGGCCGGCGCTGCCGCTTCGTGCCGCCGGAGCATGTCGGCGAGGTGATCTTCGGCTACACCACCACGATGGACCTGACGGCGCTGGATGTGCTGGCGCGCAATCCTCGTTTTCTGACGCGATCGAAGTCCATTGACACCTTTTTCAGCTTCGGCCCCGTGATCGTCACACCGGACGAGATCGCCGACGTGACCGGGCTGGAGGTAATCACGGAGATCAACGGCACAGTGGGCTCGCGCGACTTCGTGCGCAACATGCGCCATCTGCCGGAGAAACTGGTGAGCTTCCACAGCGACTACTTCACGTTTGAGCCGGGCGACGTAATCTCGACCGGCTGCCCGCGAGCGGCGCGGATCAAGCCGGGCGACACGGTAAGATCACGGATCGACGGCGTGGGGCGGCTGGACGCAAGGGTGACACAGGGCCAGCGCCGGCCTACCTGGTAAAGACGGCGATATACTGCTTGCCCGGGTTGGTGTCGGAGGTGGCGAGGAGTTTGAAGCCGGCGGCTTCGACCTCCTTGATGACCTCGTCGCGATCGATGCGGATATGCTCCAGGGCATCGGGGCTGGGGCCCATCGCGCCCGGACGGCGGTAGTAGTCGGCGACGACGAAACGCCCGCCGGGCTTGAGAGCGCGGCGGAGGTTGGCGAGCATCTCCGCCGGGTAGTCCCAATGATGATAGGCGTCGACGGTGGCGGCGGCGTCGATGGAGGCGGCGGGGAGTTTGGGGTCGCGGTCGGCGCCCAGAACCCAGACCACGTTGGTCAGAGCGGCGTTCTTCAACTTGGAGCTGTCGAGGAAGTCCTGGAAGATGTCCTCGGCGAAAATCTTGCCGCTTGGGCCAACGGCAGCGCTGAGAGCGGGCAGCAGTGCTCCGGCGCCGGTGCCAAGATCGGCGGCGACCATGCCAGGCTTGAGGGCAAGCGCCTGGACGACGGCCTGGGCATGGATCCGTTCGGCACGGTCGGGCGCGCCGAGGGTGCCCAGCATGCCCTGGCGGCCCTCCGGAGTCCTATAGCGCTCGTTTGCTTTGTCGGCGGCCTGCCCGGAGAGGAGCAGCGCGGAGAGTATGGAGAGAAGGAAGAGTCGGATCACAAGCCTCGCTCTATGGGCAGCGCGAGAGGTGGCTGCACCATAAAGTCAAGTTTACTCATCTTTTCGACGGCGCGGCGGACGGCGGCCTCGGGTGAGCTTTCAAGCGTGATGACGAAGGGGAGGTTGTGCTTGTCCTGATCGGGCAACTGGAGGACGGCGTCGATGGAGATGGCGTGCTCGGCGAGGATGGACGAGAGGTCGCGGATGATGCCGGGACGGTCCGTGATGCGGAAGCGGAGGTACCAGGGACGCTTCTGCAGGCCGATGTCGAGAGGAGCGGATTCCTCCAGCGAGGTAAAGGCGAAGGGCGGGACGCGGTGGGCGGGCGAGGGGCGGAGCTCGCGGGCGACGCGCATCAGGTCGCTGACCACGGCGACGCCGGTGGGATTGGGACCGGCTCCGCGGCCGTAGTAGAACGTGTCAGCGCCGAAAGCGCCGCGGCACCACACGGCGTTGTATGCGCCCTGGACGCCGGCCATGATGGTGTTGCGGGCGAGCAGGGCGGAGCGCACGCTGACGAAGAGGCCGCTGCCGTCGCGGCGAGCCGAACAGAGCAGCTTGATGGTGCAGCCGAGCTGGCGGGCGTACTGGAAGTCGATGGGCGAGACGCGGCGGATGCCCTCGGTATGGATGGAGTCGGGGTGGAGGCGGACGCCGAAGGCGAGGGAGGCGAGCAGGGCGAGCTTGGAGCGGGCGTCGAAACCGTCGACGTCGGCGGTGGGATCGGCTTCGGCGTAGCCGAGTTTTTGTGCCTCGGCAAGGACGTCGTCGAAAGCGGAACCGTGCTGTTCGATTTCGGTGAGGATGTAGTTGCTGGTGCCGTTGAGGATGCCGAACAGCGTCTCGACACGGTCGCCGGCGATGCCTTCGCGCAGCACGGCGTGGATGGGAATGCCGCCGCAGACGGAGGCTTCCATGGCGAGGGTGACGCCGCGGGCGGCGGCCTTCTGCCAGATGGCGGCGCCGTCGAGCGCGATGAGTTCCTTGTTGGCGGTCACGACGCTCTTACCGGCGGCGATAGCGCCTTCCACCACCTCGCGGGCGACGGTGGTCCCACCGATCAACTCGGCGACAACATCCACGCCGGGGTGATTCACGACCTCGCCCCAGTCCTCGGTGACAAAGGCCGATTTCGCGGCCTCGGGCAAGGTCCTCGACTTTGCCGAGCGCGAGCAGACGGCGGCGACGTTCAACCGGAAGCCGAGCTTGCGGGCGATCTGGCCGGCGTTTTCAGACAGAATGGTAAGTGTGCCGGAACCTACATTGCCGAGGCCGACGATGCCGAGATTGACGTCCTGCATAAAACTCAAGTCTAGCAAGCGAGTGAGCTGCGCCCTGGCTCTGGCGGCGGGGCTGGCGCTGCTGTGCGGCGGGATGCAGAGGCCGTTCCCCGATCCGCCCGCATCGCCGGACGCGCCGGATTCGAAGCGGCTGCCCAACGGCAGGATCCAGTCCGAGGAGATTCTCAAGGCCGATCATGCGGAGAATCTGAAGGACCTGGCGCTGGTGAGAAAGCTGCTGGACGCTGTGGAGGCGGACCTGAAGAAATACGACCGCCACGTGCTGTCGGTGAAGTCCCTGAAGGACCTGGAGGAGATCGAGAAGATCAGCCGCCGGGTGCGGGGGCGGATGAGGCGGTTTTGAAGTAGTAAACTGATCAGCGATGAGCATAACCAGAGAGAAAGCCCTACTCATGAGCGCGTCGGAGATCGACCGGACCATGGTCCGCCTGGCGCACGAGATTCTGGAGAAGACGGACGACCCGGCCAAGTTGGCCTTCATCGGCATCAAGCGCCGTGGCGTACCGATGGCCGAGCGGCTGGCGAAGAAGATCGAGAGCCTGGAAAAGATCCAGATTCCGGTGGGGATTCTGGACATCAACCTGTATCGCGACGACCTCTCCACCGTGGACGACAGGCCCGTGGTGAGCGGGACCAAGATCGACTTCGCAGTGGCGGGCAAGGACGTGGTGCTAATGGACGACGTCCTGTACACGGGCCGCACGATCCGGGCGGCGCTGGACGCGTTGTTCGAACTGGGCCGGCCGGCGCACGTGCAATTACTGGTGCTGATCGACCGCGGCCACCGGGAACTGCCGATCGAGGCGCAGTACGTGGGACGCAAGATCCCAACGTCTTCGCGCGAGATCATCGAGGTGAAGTTCCAGGAGATCGACAACACGGAAAAGGTTCTGCTGGTGGAACTGGCCGACAACGCCGGTTGAGGAGTGGCGGCGATGGCAAGAGGACTGCTCGGCATCGAGGAACTGGAGCGCCCGGAGATCGAAGAGATTCTGGACCGGGCGGTAGCGTTCCAAGCGCACGGCGGAGCGACGTTCGCGAAGGTGAACACCAGCACGGGCAAGATGGTGGTGAACGCCTTCTTTGAGAACTCGACGCGGACGAGGTCGAGTTTCGAGATCGCGGCCAAGCGGTTGGGGGCGGACACGCTGGCGATCACGGCGTCGGGTTCGAGCGTATCGAAGGGCGAAAGCCTTGTGGATACGTTGAATACGCTGGTGGCGATGAGGCCGTCGGCGATCGTGATGCGGCACAAGGCCTCCGGGGCGCCGCACTTTCTCTCGCGCTATCTGACCACGCCGATCGTGAACGCCGGCGACGGCACGCACGAACACCCGACACAGGCGCTGCTGGACGCGCGCACGATTCTGGACCGTTGCGGCCGGCTGGAAGGACTGCGGGTGACCATCATCGGCGACATCCAGCACAGCCGGGTGGCGCGCAGCAACGTGCATCTGTTGTCGAGGTTCGGCGTGGACATCGTGCTGTGCGGCCCGCCGTCGCTGCTGCCGCGGGAGATGGCGCAGATCGCGTCGGGAGTGACCCTGGAATACGACATGCGGCGCGCGGTCCGGGGAGCGGACGTCATCATGATGCTGCGCGTGCAACTGGAGCGCATCCACGAGCCGGCGATGCAGGCGGGCGAGTACTTCCGGTTTTACGGGCTGAGGCAGGAGCACATCGAACTGGCCAACCCGGACGTGATCGTGATGCACCCGGGACCGATGAACCGCGGAATGGAGATCTCGTCCGAGGTAGCTGACTCGCAGCGGTCGATGGTGCTGAACCAGGTGGAGAACGGGGTTCCGGTGCGAATGGCGGTGCTTGAAAGGGTACTACTGCAGTGAAGTTGCTCATCAGGAACGGACGCGTGATCTGCCCGGCATCGGGCCGCGACGGCATAGCGGACGTATTGATTGACGGCGGTCGCGTGAGCGCGGTGGGCGAAGGGCTGTCGGCGCCGGGCGCGGAGCAGATTGACGCCGCCGGACTGGTGGTGGCGCCGGGCTTTATCGACATTCACGTGCATCTGCGCGAGCCGGGCTTCACTCATGCCGAAACCATCGCGTCGGGCGCAAAGGCAGCGGCGGCGGGCGGATTCACGACCGTCTGCTGCATGCCGAACACCAATCCGGTGAATGATTCGGCGACGGTGACGACCTACATTGTGGAGAAGGCCCGCCGGGAAGCGGTGGTGAACGTTTTCCCGATCGGCGCGATCACCAAGGGCAGCGAGGGCGCCGAACTGGCATCCATCGGCTCCATGGTGGCGGCCGGGGCGGTGGCCATCAGCGACGACGGCAAGCCGGTGATGAACGCGCGTGTGATTCGCCGCGCCATGGAAACAGCGCGCGCGCTGGACATCCCGTTGATTCAACACTGCGAGGATCTCAACCTGAGCGCCGGCGGAGACATGCACGAGTGCCTGGACTCAGTGCGGCTGGGTATTCAAGGAATTCCATCGGCCGCCGAGGACGTGATGGTGGCGCGGGACATCATCCTGGCCGAGCTGACGGGCGTGCGCTATCACGTGGCGCACATCTCCACGCGCAACGCCGTGGCGATGGTGGCCTACGCGAGGCAGCGCGGACTGCCGGTGACTTCGGAGGCCACGCCGCATCACATTGCGCTGGACGCGGGCCACATGCGCCCGTATGACTCGAACTACAAGATGAAGCCGCCGCTACGCTGCCAGCACGACGTGGAGGCGGTGGTGGAAGGTCTCGCCAGCGGCGCGGTGGACTGCCTTGCGACCGACCACGCCCCGCACGCCGGCGACGATAAGATGCAGGAGTTCGAGCGCTGCCCGTTCGGCATCACCGGCTTGGAGACGGCGCTCGGCGTGAGCCTGGAGGTCCTGGTGCACACGGGCAGGATCAGCCTGCCGAAGCTGATCGCGCTCTACACCTCGGCGCCGGCGCGAGTGATCGGCTGGAAGGGCGAGCAGGCAAGGGGCGCATTGAAGCCGGGCTACGTAGGCGACGTGACCATCCTGCATCCCGAGTATCCGTGGGTCTATGACGTGAAGAAGAGTTTCTCGAAGTCGAGCAACACGCCGTTCAACGGGCGGACATTCCGCGGCGGGCCGATTGTCACCATCGTGAACGGACAGGTGGTGTGGCGCGCCGAGGGCTTCTCAGACTAACTGATCCCCAGCTTCTTCTGCATCTCTTCCAGGGTGTGGCCCTTGGTTTCGGGATACCAGACGGCCACCACGGCGAACTGCACCAGCATCATAGCGGCGAAGACGGCGAACGGCGCCGCGCCGGAACTGGCGGCGATGACAGGGAAGGTGCCGGCGATCATGGCGTTCATGGCCCAGTGTGTGAACGAGCCGAGCGACTGGCCCCTGGCGCGCACGCGAGTGGGGAAGACCTCGCTGAGGTATACCCAGATGACGGCGCCCTGCGAGAAGGCGAAAAAGGCGATGAAGGAAATGAGCAGCCAGACCAGCAGGTGCTCGTTGGCCTTGGTGGAGAAGATCCAAGCCACTCCGGCGAGCGAGATGGCGGTGCCGATGGAGCCGATCAAGAGCATGGTCTTGCGGCCGATTTTGTCGATCACGGTCATGGCGATCATCGTGGCCACGAGGTTGGTAAAGCCAATTGCGACGGCCTGCAGGTCGCCGGAGGTCTTGGAGAAGCCGGCGCTTTCGAAGATGTTGTTCAGGTAGTAGAGCACGGCGTTGATGCCGCTCAACTGGTTGAACATGCCGATTGTGATGGCCAGGAAGATGGGGAAGCGGTACTTCCAGGTGAAGAGGGGCTCGTTGGCCTTGCCGTGCTCAGCGTCAATGGAGGCGACGATGTCGGCGAGCTCCTCTTTGTAGTTCTCCTCGCCGGTCAGACGGAGCACCTCGCTGGCTTCGTCGACTCGGGAACGCTTGACGAGCCAGCGCGGCGACTCGGGAATGGGGAAGAGCATGACGAAGAACGCCGCCGCGGGGATGGCGGCCACTCCGAGCTTCCAGCGCCATTCATCGCCGCCGAAGCTTCCCAAGCCCAAGAGGTAGTTGGAGAGGTAGGCAAGCAGAATCCCAAAGACGATGTTGAACTGGAAGAACCCTACCAGGCGGCCGCGGGCACGCGCCGGGGAGATTTCGGCGATGTACATGGGCCCGATGACGGAGGAGCCGCCGATGGCCAATCCGCCGAGGAAGCGGAAGAAAAGGAACGAGCCCCAGTTCCAGGCCATGGCGCAGCCCAGGGCGGTGATGAAGTAGAGGATGGCCAGAGCGAAGAGGGACCGGCGGCGGCCGTAACGGTCGGCCGGCATGCCGGCCAGGATGGAACCAAGAGTGGTCCCAAGAATGGCCGAGGCGACAGTGAATCCGAGCAGCGCCGGGGTCAGGTCGTAGATCTTCTTCAACGCGTCGTTGGCGCCGGCAATGACGACCGTGTCAAAGCCAAACAGGAGTCCGCCGAGTGCGGCGACGAGGGAGGACTTGAGGAGATAGGAATTCAGCTTCATGGCAGGACGGTTCCAGTTGCGAGGGTCTGCAAGCTGCCGAATGTACCACAAACAGGAGAGAAACCGGCGACAGCCAGCACCCTATCGGTATGGACGCCGTTGCCATTGTGACTACACCGGACCTGGTGCCGGCCGATACCGTCGAGCGGCTCATCCTCGTTCTGCGGGACACGAAGGTATTGCTGGACAACGACATTGCGTCGCTGTATGGGGTGTCGACCGGCACCCTGAATCAGGCCGTGAAGCGCAATCGAGAACGCTTTCCCGAGGATTTCATGTTCCGGCTGACTCGCGAGGAGGCACGGGCCGTTGCTGGTTTGAGATCACAAACTGTGATGTCAAAGGCTGAGGAAGGCAGAGAAGAGGGTCGTGGAGGCAGGCGGTTCCTGCCCTATGCCTTCACGGAACAAGGAGTAGCCATGCTCTCCTCGGTACTACGCAGCGAGCGGGCGATCTTCATGAACATCGCCATCATGCGGGCGTTTGTGCGGCTGAGGAGGGCTCTGGCCGCGCATCGGGACCTGGAGGTCCGGCTGACGGACCTGGAGAGGGATGTGGGGAGGAACACGGAGGATGTCCAGGTGATCTCGCAGGTGCTGAATCAGATGCTGGCGCCGCCGGAGGACACCGCGAGGCGGCCTATGGGGTTTCCGGCGGAGGCGTAGCGGACTGCAGCCGCTTGAGGAGCTGGATCTGGCCGGCGTGATAGAGGTCGTGAGCGGCGATACCGCGGATGAGCCGCCGGGCTGCCGGTGTGCGCAGAGTCTTGGCGGGGAGGGAGGCGACGGTGGCCCGGAGCGCAGCGTGCTGGTCCGCGAGCAGCCGCATCGCCTGCTTCCAGGCGGCCTGGTCGGGCGTTGCTGGAAGAGGGAAGAAGTTTGAGCCCTTCAACGGGAAGCCGCCGCGTTTCTCGCCGGTGAGCCGGCGGCGGGCTCCGTACTTCCAGTAGGCGCAATGGAGAGCGAGTTCCCAGGCGCTATGGCGGCCAGGGGCGGGCCTCCAGGCGGCCTGCGCCGCGGTGAGCGCGCGCAGGGATCCGCGGAGGTTGGTGCCGTGCCAGGACTTGCGGTCGAACGCTTCGTCCAAACCAGCCAACAAGAGAGTGCGGTCGTCGTTTCCGGCCATAGCCGGTATTTTATCCCGCGGCGCGCTGGCGGCGAGGCTTGCCGAAGCTCCGCGGTTTGGACTTGAAGGCGTGGCCGTGCTGGGGCCGGCGGGCAGGCGGCGCGGCCGCTCTCGGGGGCATGACGACGACGCGAGGCGCGGGCATGTCCTTTTCCAGGATGACTTCCGGGGACACCTGCTGCTGCAGCAAGCGAAGGCTGATGGTGCGTTCAATGCGGCGGATTTCGGAACGTTCCGAACGGGTAGCAAAGGTGGAGGCGAGGCCACGTGCGCCTGCGCGGCCGGTACGGCCCACGCGGTGGATGAAGTCCTCGGGGACCTGCGGAAGGTCATAGTTGACGACGTGTGCGATGCCGTCGACGTGGATGCCGCGGGCGGCGACGTCGGTGGCGACCAGGACGCGAGTATCGCCCTTCTGGAAGCCGCGCAGCGCCTGATTGCGCTGGCTCTGGGTCCGATCGCCGTGGATGGTGGCGGTGCGCACGCCGCGCGCGGAGAGCTTGCGGGCCAACCGGTCAGCGCCGTGTTTGGTGCGGGCGAAGACGAGGAAGGAGCCCTGCTCCTTGTCGAGAAGCGAGTGCAGCAAGGAGAGCTTGCGGTCCTGTTCCACTTCGTAGACGTGCAGGTCGATGTGATCGGCCGGCTTGGTGGTGGAGCCGATGGCGATTCGCACCGGGTTGTTCAGGTAGCGGTTGATGAGGTGCGCGACGGACGATTCGATGGTGGCGGAGAAGAACAGCGTCTGGCGCGTGGCGGGCATGGGAGCGATGATCTGCTGGATGGCCGGCAGGAAGCCCATGTCGAGCATACGGTCGGCCTCGTCGAGGACGAGGACGCGGACGGCGTTCAGCTTCACCAGCCGGCGCTCCAGGAAGTCGCAGAGGCGGCCGGGGGTGGCGATAAGGACTTGGGCGCCCTGGCGGATGGCCAGAAGCTGGCGCTGCTCGTTCATGCCGCCGACGACGGCGGCCGAGCGGATGTTGGTGCCGGCGGCGAGCTTCTTGAACGCCTCGTCGATTTGCAGGGCGAGCTCGCGGGTGGGGCTGAGGATCACGGCGGCGACGCCGGGCTGACCCGGCTGGCGGGTGAGCGTTTCCAGGAGCGGCAGGACGAAGGCAAGCGTTTTGCCGGTGCCGGTCTGGGCGGTTGCGACAACGTCGCGGCCGGACAGGGCGGGCGGGATGGCCTGCGCCTGGACGGGAGTAGGAGTGACGAAGCAGTTCTTCGCCAGATTGCTGTTCAACACGGTGGACAGCGCAAGTTCAGAGAAATTGTTCATTCAGTTTGTTTTTGGGAAGGTGAATCGGCAGCCGACCGGCGCTTGGCGGGAGGGAATTGCGGATTGAACTTCGAACCTGTCAATAGTATAGCGCGACTGGGGAGGGCGCCGCTGGATCAGAGGTCGAGCGCCAGCACCTCGTGGAGCCCGATGGTGGGAGTAGAGGTTTCCAGGTAATCGCCGGTCATGGTGAAACGCGCCGGGGCGCCGGCCACAAGCCAGCGCGCCGACTTCGGCGGCTGAGTTCGCAGACGGACCTTTTGCGGTCCGACTGGAATCACTTCGCGGACGGGGCCTTTCATCGCGTACGGGTTGGTGAGATTCACCAGGTGCAGAGTCAGAGAGGAAGCCTGGCGCCAGAGCGCGATGTCGATCAGGCCTGGACCGGCGACAGTGACCGGTTGCGGCGCTCCGGCGGTCCAGCGGACGGCGTTGGCCAGGAGCCGGCCGTGGTCGGGCGACAGGACCTCCCAGAACGTGCGGTCAATGTCCCAGGGGAAGTAGACGACGCGCCCGCGCCCGTGGCTGCGGCAGATCGCGGCCGGGATGCCGCTGGGTTTCTCACGCAGGTAGACCTCTTCCATAGGCAGATCCGGATAAGAGGGAACGGTAATGAGGGGCCCGCCGGGCGGGGCGTTGATCTCGACGCGCTGGACGCCGTGAATGAAGCGGCCGGCGTCACGCAGACCGTCGAGCAGAGCGTGCTCGCGGGCGGCGATGTCGATATAGGCGTTCTGCTGGCGGGCGATGGTATTGCCGGCCCAGGAGGCGCCGAACAGTCCCTTCAGGCCGAAGTCGGCGCGGCGTTCACCGGATTCGTCGTAAAGCGAGGACTCGTGGGTGGCTACCAGCCCGCCGCCGGCCTCAACGAACGCGGCAAGTTGGTCGCACTGCGCAGTCGAAAGCGCGGCAGTGTTGGGCAGAATGAGGGTCTTGAAGCGTTTCAGCGCCGCGGCGTCGAGCATGCCTTCGTGGACCATCTCGAATGGTATGCGCGCCTCCACCAAGGCGTGATAGGCGCCACGGATGTGGTCCTCGTGGGCGGCGTTGAGCTGGCGCGCGGTCTGCTGCGAGAAGACAAGGCCGGTTTCGGCCAGATTGGCGGTGTTGCGCAGGTAGCGTTCGTTCTTCCAGTGCCAGACGTAGAGATCCTCCACGGGTTGGAACCAGCGCTGATCCAGCGGCTTGGCATTGAACTTGATGATCCACGGGCGCAATCCCTGGGCAATGCCGTCGACGGCCCAGAGGCGGATTTCTGCGGGGGACTGGACAGAGTCCTTCCAGCGGTAGGGGGCCTCCAGCCCAACCGAGGCGATGCCGGCAATGGGCTTGCCGCCGAGCGCTGCGCGGTACTCCTTGGCATTTTTTCCGTTGGCCCAGGCCAAAGTGACCCCGGAGCGCGCCTGGCGGTCGGCAAACAGGGTGGGGGCCAAGGCGCCGGCACGTTTCATGTCGATCTCGGCCGAAGCGCCGCCGCCGGTATTTGGGATGAAGGCGGCATTGGGGTTCACCTGGCGGATGACGGCGTCCCAGGACTCCCAGAGCTCGAAGAGCCGCTTGTCGCGCCAAAGCGTGTACTGCCGCCTCGCTTTATCGCGAGGGTCGGTGGAGGTGGGAATATCGAGGCCCGAAAACGCCTTGAAGCCGTCACGGCAGTGCCGGCAGTAGCAGACGCCGGAGCCGGACCAGCGGTTGGCGAAGATGCCGTCGACGTGATAACTGGAGACGATTTCAGCCACCACGGAGCGCATGAACTCGAAGTTGTATGGTCCCAGGCCACAGGTCACCCAGTAGGAGGGCATGGCCCAATGGCGGCGCGGGCGGCCGGCGGCATCGACGGCGATCCAGTCCGGGTGGGCGCGGTAGACGTCGTCGTGACAGGCGTGGGGATCGACGCGTGCAATGACATTCATGCCAAGCGAGCGGCAGCCTTTCAGCATGTCGCCGAAGGGATCCATGCCGGGCTGCATGAACCGGCTGGCGTAGTGCAGCGGGATCTTGGTGGGGTAGAAGGCCACGCAGCCGCCGGCCGAGAGGCAGGCCGCATCGGCGTGGACGCGGCGGAAGTAGTCGAGCCAGAACTTAGGGTCATAGCTCCCAGGGTCGTCCTCGACGAAGGCCAATTGGACCCAGCGCATGGGCCGGTCGAACCACGGCGCTTGATTGGCGGGCAGCATCGCAGGGAGGGGTGTCTTCAACAAGTCGCGTCGAGTCATTGGAGTGGGTTCATCAGAAGCATACACTGGTGGGAGAGGAGATTCCATGAAACGCGGCATAATTCTGCTGGTCATCCTGCTTGTGATCCTGGGCGGCCGGTGGATGGCCGGGGTGACGATTGAATACCAATGGTGGCAGGAGATGGGCCAGGTGGAGACCTGGCTACAGATGCTCACCTACGGCTTCGCGCCGGTGCTGGCCGCCACGCTGGCCGCATTCGCGGCGCTGTGGCTGGCTCACGCGCGAGGGATGAAGCAAGCCGGGACGGGGCTGCGGGAGCACCCTTCGTACGCATGGGTCTCCACGCTCGGCCTGCTAGCGCTGGGATGGATAGTAGCTGCCGGCACGGTGGATTCGTGGACGGTGGTGCGCTGGGCTGGCGGCCGCTCCCTGCCTCTGGGCGAGTGGCGTGATCCGGTCTTCTCCAACGCTCTTCCGTTCTACTTCTTCCAGTTGCCCTTCTACGACGTTCTGCTGCGTTACGTCCTGGCGGTGTGCGTGGTGGGGGCGATCGTGCACTGGCTGACGGCGCGGCTGTGGGCACTGAGGGAGCGGATGCCGGCATGGAGCCAGGGCGGCGGCATCGACATCGACATCACGGACCTGAATCCCCGCGGCGCGCTGCAGTCGCATTTCCTCCGAGGCATTGCCGTGGTCTTCCTCATCGCCCTGGCCGCGCGCTTCTGGCTGGACCGCTACAGTCTGATGCTTGCTGACCACGGCTCTCTGGTGGGTGTCGATTGGGTGGCCGAAAACCTGACCATACCTCTGCTGTGGGTGAACATCGCGGCGTGTCTTGTGGCCGCGGCGTCACTGGCGGCCGGCCGGCTCCGCTATGCGCTTTTCCTGCCCGCGGCATTGGCCGTGTACGCGATCACCCCCGGCCTGGTGGCGGCAGTGTACGTGCGCCCCAGCGAGATTACGATTCAGAAGCCTTACATCGCACGCCACATCGAGGCAACTCGCGCGGCCTACGGACTGACAGGGCGATCCCGCGAGGTCGACTTCGCCGCCAAGCCCGAAGCGCCCCTGGATCCATCGAAGCACAAGGGGCTGCTGGACAACGTCAGGTTGTGGGACTGGCGCGCGTTCCACGATACGGTCACCCAGATTCAGGCGCTGCGGCCCTACTACGTATTCAACGACAGCGATGTGGACCGCTACATGATCGACGGGCAATTGAGGCAGGTTCTGCTGTCGCCGAGAGAGATCGACGTCGCCCAGTTGCCCGGCGACGCGAGGTCGCGGTGGATCAATCCCCACTTCATCTACACGCACGGCTATGGAATGGTGGTGGCCGAGGCGGCGCGCATCACCAAGGACGGGCTGCCGCTGCTGCTGGTCCAGAACGCTCCGCCCGAGGTGAAGACGCGTTCTTTGAAGCTCACTCGTCCAGAGATCTACTTCGGCGAAGTTTCCCATTCTCCGGTCTTCGTGCATACCAAGCAGCCGGAGTTCGACTACCCCTCCGGCGGCGGCAACGTGGAAACCCGCTACGCGGGCAAAGGGGGCTTCCCCATCTCCTCGCCTCTGATGCGGCTGGCGGCGGCGCTCGATTCGGGTGACTGGAACATTCTGCTGACCTCGTACCTGGCCCCGGAGAGCCGCATGATGATCCGGCGCAAGGTGCGGGAGCGGCTGGAGGCTCTGGCCGAGTTCGTCGTCTGGGACCAGGATCCCTACCTCGTCATCACCAGCGAAGGCCGGCTTACATGGCTGGTGGACGGCTATACCGTCAGCGACGCGCATCCGTATGCCCGCGCTCTGCGTGTGGCTGGGACCGGGGGGATCAACTACATTCGTAACTCCGTCAAGGCCACTGTCGACGCCTACGACGGCTCGGTGAAGCTGTACGTCTTCGACAAGCAGGACCCCATCCTGGCCGCCTACCGCGCCCTGTTCCCCACCCTGATGACTCCGGGCGAGCAGATGCCGGCCGACCTGCGGGCGCACGTACGCTATCCGGAGTTGATCTTCCGGCTGCAGGCCGAGATCTACCGCACCTACCATATGACCAATCCCGATGCCTTCTTCAACAAGGAAGACCTGTGGGATATCGCGCGTAACCTGAACGGGCCGTCAGGCAAGCCCGAGCCCGTGGGCCCCACCTATGTTGTGGCTTCGCTGCCCGGAAGCGATGAACCCGAGTTCCTCCTGATGACCACCTTCACGCCCCGGGGCAAGGACAACCTGATCGGCATCATGATGGCGCGTTGCGACGGCGAGAATCTGGGCGAGCTAAACTTTCTCCAACTCTCCAAACAGGAGTTGATTTTCGGGCCAATGCAGATTGAAGCGCGGATCAACCAGGATCAGAACATCTCCAAGGACCTGACCCTGTGGAACCAGCAGGGCAGCCAGGTCCTGCGAGGCCAGGTGTTGGTGCTGCCGGTGGAGAACACTCTACTCTACATCGAGCCCATCTATATCCAGGCTTCAGAGGCCCGCATGCCTCAACTCAAGAAGGTGGCCATGGCGATGGGAAACCGGCTTTTCTATGCGGATACCTACGAGGAGGGACTGGCTGAGCTGGCCGGAATACAGGTCAAGCCCAGCGCGAGCGAGAAGGCATCCTCAGGCGGGGCGGCGCCTGCCGCGCCGCAGCCGCCGGAGTTGCAGCGCGCGCTCCAGGAAATCGGCGCCAGGCTGCGCCGCTACAGGGAGTTGATGGGCCAGGGGCAGTACGCCGAAGCGGGTAAGGAAATTGAGGCTGTAGAGAAGGTGACGCAGAGAAAGTAAACAGGTATCCTCTGTCTTGGTGATGCAGGACGAACAACCAAGTTTGGTCAAGATTCTGGTGGTCGACGACGATCCCGGCATTCGGAAGGTTGTGCGCACCATGCTGGAGATGGCCGGCTATTGCGTATCGGTGGCCGCCAATGGAAAGGAAGCGGTCGCGGCGCTGCAGCAAGAACTCTATCAGGTCGTCCTGACAGACCTGGTGATGCCCGAGCAGGAGGGGATCGAGACCATCAAGCAGATTCGCAGGGACTTCCCCGAGATCAAAGTGATCGCCATGTCGGGCGCATTCGGGGGCGATTACCTGCGGATCGCTGGTTACCTGGGGGCTCACGCCACCCTGACCAAGCCGCTACGAATGACCGAGGTGCTGCGTACTATTGGCGAGACCCTGGCGGGGGGGACGAGCAAGACGCCCTAGTCGGTTGCGGTGCGGCGGCGGAACCGGCTGGAGAGGCTGGAAAGCGCACGGCGATTGCGGCGGGATTCCTGCATCTGTTCGCGGGCGTTCTCCACTGCATGCACCACTGGCTGGGAGTGTGACTCAGCCGCGCCCCAACTGAAGATCACCGAGACCGAGCCGAGCGAGCGAAGCTGGAAGTCCCAAAGCCTCTCGGATACGAGTTGAATCCTGCGCTTGGCGGCGGCGCCGGTCTCGCGTCCGAAAATGAGGATGAACTCGTCCTCGGAGATGCGGCAGGCGAAATCCTGCTCACGCGCCAGCGACATGACCATGCGGGTAACGGAGGCCATCAACTGCTCGGTGGCCGGTTTGCCCTGATCTGCCAGCAGGCGGACGTAGTCCACCACGCTGAGAGCAAACGCGAGGCCCGTGAAAGGGAGATCCTCTTCGAGCAGCCTGACGAAAGCATCCGCTTCGTGGAAGCCGCCAGGAACCAGGAGCTCGAGCTGAGGCTCGGCGGACCGGCTAACCGGCATCTCAACGACGTTGGTGCGAAGTTCAGGAATCGACTCTTCGCCGCCCAAGGCCGGGAGTGAAGGTTCTTCAGCGAGGTGGCCAGCCGTGACCGGCTCAGCGCTTGCGAGCGGCTCGACGGCGGCAAGGGGTTCGACCGGCGCTGCCAACTCGACGACCTCAGGCTCATAGAACACTGCCTCAACCGCCTCAGCCACGGGCTCAACCGGTTGAGAAGTCTCTTCCAAGCTCACAAGAGCAGGGGCCGGTTCAACCTGATCGAGCTGCAGCGCCAAGGACGGAGCCACCGGAGCGGATGCGGAATACGTTTCGGCGTCAAAGGCCGGTGCGATCTGAGCAGGAGGCTCGACCGGTTGTGCGGCTAGAGGCTCCAGGATAAGGGCCGGCTCAGCCACATCGTTTCGCACCGCGAGTGCGGGCGCCGCGGGAGCGGATGCGGAAAACGGTTCGGCGTCAAAGGCCGGTGAGATCTGAGCAGGAGGCTCGACCGGATGTGCGGCTAGAGGCTCCAGGACAAGGGCCGGCTCGGCCGCATCGTTTCGCGCCGCGAACGCAGGGGCCGCCGGAGCAGATGCGGAAAAGGGCTCGGTCTCAACGGCTGCAGTGGAGCGAAACTCCGCCTCTTGAGCAGCGGCCACATCGGGCTGGCTGAGCAGTTCAGCCAATCCGATGAACTCGCCGGCGGCCGCAGCGGCATCCTCATCCGTCAGGACTTTGATGCGGACTACCTCGGCGTCGTCCAAAATGGGCTCCGCCAATTCGGCGGCTTGCGGCCCAGCGGCAGCGAGTACGTGGTCAGCCATCACTTCGGCCTGAGCTGGCTCAGCGGCCTGCGGTTCGACGACCGGCAGTGCGTCCACGGCCGGCATTTCGACCTGAATCGCGGCAGCAGGAACCTGTGGCTCGAGTTCGGCCTGGATGGGAGCGGGAGTCTGAGGTGGAGGCGTGGCGATAGAGGCTGGTCCGGATTCGACGGACGCCAGCGTATTGCTGATCCCTAGGCCCACCGGTGCAGCCTCACCGGCGAGTTCCGGCACTGCCGGCTCGGCGATAGTGGGAGTGGCTGCGGGCGCAGGCACTGGTGAGACCAGGGCGGAAGCCACCGGCGAAGCGGCGAGCGCAGCCTGATTGGCGAGTTTCTTGGGCTCCGGCGCTGACTCCGTACGGGTGACCGCCGCATCCGGTTGAACGGCGGGAGGAACCTGAGCAGTGGGGGCGGGGGCAGCGGCAGGGGCTGCGTCAGAGGATGGAGCGGCGGGGGCTGGGTGCGGATATCGCCGGAGGAAGACCTCCTCGGCCCACGACGCGCCTTCGCTCCGTGCTGGGGCTACCTTCTCTGCCGAAGGAGGCGCGGGCCTCCTGCGGGCACGCGACGAACGCTCACGCTGCGCGCGCTCGAACAGCTCACGGGTATCTACTTCTTGCGGCTGGGCAGCCGGGGCGGCAGGATAGACCCGTCCAACCGGATGGGTGTGTTCGGCTTGCTTCAGGCTGGGGTTGGCGGCCAGAGCCGCGCGGGGATTCACCGCCCGCTGAGCCTGCACCACCGCGTCAAACGTCTGCTTCTGAACTCTTTCAATGATCTGCTCGCGCTTCTCCCGTTCGTCCTGGCGCACGCGCAATTCAATGTTGGCTTCCCGAAGTTGCTCGTTGTTGCCCTTCAGGAAGTCGCAGATCAGCGCGACGAACGCTGCACCGAGAATGACGACCAGGCTGACGAAGACCTGGAGTTCGATAGCACCCATGCAAATACCCTAAGCCAGATTGTAGGGGTTCACAGTAATGGATCAAATAGGACTATGGGCTCAAATCGAGTTAGTACCTTAGCTCGTTTCCTGCAGAGCGTTCGTACTAGAGAAACCGGGAGGACACCGTATATGTACTAAGTAGTAAACCTGAGAACGAACTCAATTCCCTGGCCACAGGCGGCGTGCCTCCCCGCTGGAGCCGGGTCGCAGCGGCGGCATGGTGGTGGCAGGGCGTGAGGGATTCACCGGAGAAACGCCGGCCAATTCTGCTTCTGTGAACTTGAGAGTGCGGTCGATGACCATTTCCAAAGAAGAGCCGCGTTCCAGAATAGCGTCCGGACCTCTGGTCATCAAGACGCCCATCAGGCCGGCTGCGGCGCCGGCTGCCGCGCCGATACCAGCGCCCTTGGCCGAACGCGCGGCAACGCCTCCGATCATGGTTCCCCAGCCGGCGGCCTCACCAACTTTGGTGGCGTCGCCGCCCTTGTTCCCTTCGCCCTCCACCTTGCCTTCAGTGCGGTCCAGTTTGCCCGGGTTGGCGCCGTCCATGGTGCCGAGGGAGGCTCTGAAGTCCCGAGTCACGCCGTTCGGCAGGGTCAGCGCGTCGAAGCGTACGAAGATCTCGGCGCGGCCCTTCACCTTTCCGGCGCGCTTCACCTGGGTGACTGTGCCTGTGACGTAAGCGCCCGGCGGAATGACGATGCGGCCCTCTGCCAGGATTGGGAAGTTGGTCTGGAGATATAGGCGGTCGCCAACGGCGGCGGTCTTCGTGCTGACACTGTTGATGAGTTGGAGCGGAATTTTGGTTCCGGCCGGGATGGAATAGAACCTCTGCCCTGCCTGTGTCTGCTCGTCGCCGGCTGGATTCACCGCCTGGCTTCCCCACAGGCTGATGGCGAGCATCGCCAGGATGCATCCGACATGAATCCGCATGGTGGTCTCCTGCAACTAGCGTAACGCTTCACGGCCGGGATGGGCGCTGCCTTATTGAACGTGGCGCGGGGGGAGATGGTTGCGCAAATGCAGCCGCAGACTCCGGACGCAGGCGATTTCGTCCATGGCGATCTCGACCTGCGGATCATCCTCCGTGAAATCAGCGAGTTTCAGGCGGATCTCGTACATCCCCGGAAGACCTTCGGTAGCGCCGGCATAGGTGATTCGCTGGGTTGGAACGCCGGCGCCGCCCACGCGCACGGCCAGCAGCGAAGGGTCGGCCAGCGGCGAGGCGGATCGAGGCGGTCTCCGGCTGAGCTGGGGCGGCGTGGTCGGGCCCAGACCGGTGGCGTAGAGGATCACCTCATCAGACGGTGCAGCCGGCTCGGCGTCAGAAACCCACCGCATTGACGAAGCGTGGCGCGCCAGGACCCAGCCGTTGGACGATTCGAAGAGCTCCGGCGCATATGGCTTCAGATCCACACGTACATTGGGGCCGGCCAGGCCGTTGTGAGTCAGGACGATGGAGGCCGGGCCAGGAGCAAACTCGGCCGGCACGGCGAATACCACGACGTCTGGTGACACGTATTCGACGGGCGTGAGCAAACCGTTGACCGTTACGGTGACGCCGGTGCCAGGCAGGCTCAGCGGCAGCACCCCGCCCGAGAGGTCTGAATCCTGGCGGGCGCGCGTGCTCGAGGACAGGTCACGGCCCATCAGGGCAACCAATGTGTTGGGCGCGATCCAGGAGGATTGTCCGGAAGCGAGATTGACCACGCTGGCGGCGGCGTAGGACGGCGCCTGCCGCACGTTGTCCCCCTCCCCCATTGCGACGGAAGAAAGAAGGACCAGCGCCCACAAAGGGCGAAGGAGCATCCGAGGGTAATCGTAACGGAGTTGCCGATCCTTGTCGATACCCCTTCAAGCACGAGGTAGTAGATCAGGGACGGTAGGCGATGGCTTTTCGCGACATTGTCGCCAGAGGGATGGACTCGAGTTCGTCCCAGGCAAACCAGCGATAGCCTTTGGGGGCCTTTGCCGCTGCGGCGGCGAAAACCTCGACAGTGTAGTCGTGCCGCGTGATGGAGTGTTTGAACGATCCCAGCATGCGGCCGGGAGCGGCGGAAGGAAGCAGCCGGGCCTCGGGCAGTTCCCAGAAACCGGCCAGTTGCGGTTCCGCCGAGCCTCGCTGGCGAAGAAGCACCTTGCCGGCCTTTTCCACGATCAGCAGTTGCACGGCCAGTTGCACGGGGTCGCGGCGGCGGAGTTTGACCGGCAGCTCCAGTTCGAGGCCCAGCGCGCGGGCGGCGCAATGGTCGCGCCAGGGGCACAGCAAGCACTGCGGGGCCTTGGGAGTGCAGACGGTGGCGCCCAGTTCCATCATCGCCTGGTTGAAATCAGCAGGCCGGCGCGGGTCCAGCAGACGCTGGGCCTGTTCGCGCAAGCGGACGCGGACTGAAGCGGAGCCGATGTCGCCCTTTTCGGCGAAAGCACGGGCCAGCACGCGGAGCACGTTCCCATCCAGCACGGCATAGGGCAAACCGTGGCAGATGGAGGCGATGGCCGCGGCGGTATAGTCGCCCACGCCGGGCAAGGCGCGGATCTCCTCGTAGGATTCGGGGAAGCCGCCACGCCCGGCGATGATTCGCGCGGCGCGCTGCAGGTTACGGGCGCGGGCGTAGTAGCCGAGGCCGGACCAGAGGGCGAG
>JACRKW010000174.1 GCA_016215215.1 Acidobacteriota bacterium | reverse complement strand
GATGGACAGAATCGCCTGCGCCAGCCGCCCGTCCAGCCTGCGGTCCCACGCGATGTGCGACCCCAGCCCCACCGGCACGCCGTGCGCCCGCACCTCGAACACACCGCCCACGGTGTCGCCCGTGCGGTAAGCCTCGTCCACCACCGACCGCATCCGCGCCTCCGCTTCGGCGTCCACGCAGCCGAGCGTAATCTCGTCCCGCGCCGCCAGGGCGGCGATCTCATCCCACGCCACCGCGCGGCCGATGCGCGCCGTGCCGGTCTGCACCACGTGGCTCAGTACCTCAATGCCGAACTGCCCCAGCAGTTGCTTGGCCAGCGAGCCCAGCGCCACGCGGGACGCCGTCTCCCGCGCCGATGCGCGTTCCAGGATGTAGCGCGCGTCGTGGTAGCCGTACTTGATCCCGCCGGCCAGGTCGGCGTGTCCCGGCCTGGGGCGCGTCACCGTTTTCTTCTTCTCTTCACTGGCGGCCGGGGATTCCACGGGCAGGATCTCCGTCCAGTTCGCCCAGTCGCGATTCCGGATGATCACCGCGACCGGCGCGCCGATGGTCTGCGAGTGCCGCACACCGGCGACGATCTCGGCCGTGTCGCTCTCAATCTTCATCCGCCCGCCCCGCCCAAAACCCTGCTGCCGTCTCCATAGCTCGCGGTTCACCGCGGCCACCGAGACGGGCACACCAGCCGGAAGTCCGGTCAGAGTCGCTACCAGGCATTCGCCGTGTGACTCGCCGGCGGTCTCAAAATGTAACATGGGGCTGAACTTATATCGTAATGGACAGATCAGGCAGGGTTCAAGCGTATCCGAACCGCCCTGAATGGCGTCTTAACCAAATGGAGGGAGTCCGGCGGGGACAAGGCCGCCCCCCCTTGCCATAATGGAAGCAGCCTCTTGACGCACTCTGGCCCCATCCCCCAACTCATCCTCCGCGCCCGCCGCCGGGCCGTGGTCCAGCTTGTGCTCGAACATCTGGGCTGGGGCGCCGCCGCCGGATTGGCGGCCTTTCTGGTCCTGCTCCTGGTGGGCACGCAGATCCTGGACTGGTACTGGCCCATTTTGATCCTCGCTTTGGCCGCCGCCATCGCCTGGTGGCGCAGCCGCGGCCGCCTGCCGCGCGACTACGACGTCGCCCAGCGGCTCGATCGCGCGCTGGATTCCCGCGACGCCCTCTCCACCGCTTTCCACTTTCTCCACGGCACGCCGGCTCATCAGCCCGATCCGGCATTCCTTTCGCGGCTCGCCACCGAGGCCGAAGACGCCGCCCAGGCGGCCGACCCCGCCGCCGCTCTGCCATTCCGCATGCCCCGCAGCGCCTGGCCCGCCCTGGCCATGCTGGCCGCCTCAGCCGTCATGTTCACCGTGCGCTACGGTGTTCTGCGCACCTTCGACCTCTCCGCGCCGCTGGCCGAGGTCCGCTTCGACACCCTCTCCGGCACGCCACAGCCGGTGAAGCAGGGTCCGAAGCAGCTCGCGCAGAAGGGCGACTACGATCCCTTTTCGCTCACCGTGCCGGACGCGGAACGCTCCGAACTAATCGAGAAGGAGAACGCCTTCCAGGAGTCGCTCCGGACCATGGACGTTACCGACCCCAACCAGGCCGGACGCCAGGGCCAGAAGGGAGACCGCTCCAAGGCCGAAACCGAGGACGGCGCCGACAACACTGAAGAGGTGCAAGCCCCCGAAAGCGGCGATCAGAAAGCAGCGGCCGGCTCCAAGGATGGGCGCCGCCCGGGCGACCAGCCGCCCAATGGGAAAAAGGGTCCTCAGGAGA
Source organism: Acidobacteriota bacterium (assembly GCA_016215215.1). Taxonomy (GTDB): domain Bacteria; phylum Acidobacteriota; class Terriglobia; order Bryobacterales; family Bryobacteraceae; genus Paludibaculum. Next base: position 22,220 of record JACRKW010000174.1, on the reverse strand, counting down.
AGAACAGCCTGATGGACAAGATGCGGGACGCCCTGGCCAACCTGATGGACAAGCTCGGCGTGGAGCCCAAGGGCTCGGAAAGCCAGAAGTCGGCTTCCAACAAGAGCGGCCAGAAGGGTGAGAAAGGGCAGCCCCAGCCCGGCAAGCCGAATCAGCCCGGCGAGCCCGATCCGACCCAGGCCGGACAGCAGCCCGGCGACGCCGAAAACGCCCAGCAGGCCCAAAACAGCCAGGGCGGCGATAAGCAGGACGAGCCTTCCAACACCGAGAAGAGCGGTATCGGCCGCCAGGACGGCCGCAAGGATACGGAGTTGGCCGAGCAGAAGGACGCCATGGGCAAGCTCAGCGAGTTGCTCGGCAAGCGCTCACTCAATGTGCAGGGCGAGGTGATGGTCGAGGTCACCAACTCCAAGAACCAGCAGCTCAAGACCCCCTATGTGAACCGATCCGCTGCCCACTCCGACTCCGGCGGCGAAGTGAGCCGCGACGAAGTGCCGCTGCACCTTCAGGACTTCGTCCAGCGTTACTACCAGCAGGTCCGCAAGCCCGCCGCCGCGCCCGCCGCCGCGCCGAAGCAGTAGGGCGATGACGCGCCTATGACGCCCCGATTGTCAACCACCGCCAAACGGCCACGGACTAGGACGTCGACGGAGTTACCGCCTGTGCATCCCGGCGAGATCCTGTTCGAGGACCTCATGCGGCCTCTGAATATCTCCACCAGGCGCCTGGCGCGCGACCTGCGGGTACCGGTCACTCGCATCGGCGACATCGTCCACGGCCGGCGCGGCATCTCCGCCGACACCGCGCTCCGGCTCGGCCGCTATTTCAAGACCTCTCCGGAGTTCTGGCAGAACCTCCAGTCCATCTACGAACTGAATGTCGCCAGGCGCGCCGCCGGATCTCTCATCGAGCGCGACGTGCAACCGCTCGATGCGGCCTGAGAGGCAATTGAAGAGCTTCGTTGGAGGAACTCAATGAGCAAGCTTTTTGAACAGCTCGGATTCGCCCCAGCGCAGGCAGCCGACCTCCACCTGCGCGGCCAACTGATGAACGCAATCATCGCGCACATCGAATCGTCTGGGATCACACACGATGAGGCCGCGCGGCTGATGGGAGTGACTCAGACACAAGTGTCTGACTTGATGCGCGGTAGGATCGACCTGTTCACACTCGATACCCTCACGAGCATGCTCGCAGCCGCCCTCAAGCCACCGCCCCCAGCCCAGGCCCGGTGAGGACGCCGGTCCGCATGGAGCCGTCCTTGATCTCGAAGATGCCGGGAAACTTCGCCTCCCACGCCTTGTTCGCCGCCGGAACGTACTGGCGCGAGTTGCCCTCAATCGCAGCCACGCCCGGCACGTGCGCGGCGAGTCCGGCCGAATGGATCAACGACGCTCCCGCGCACGTCAGGTCCTGCACGCACAGGAACATCTTCCAACGCTGCGCCGCCGCGGCCATCAGCAGCGCCTGCGACTGTCCTTTACACGCCTTCAGCGCCGCGCCCGTGTAGCCCATCTCCCGCGCCAGCACCAGGCTCTCCAGGTCCGTCAGGGACTCGTCGATCACCACCGGGCGTAGTTTCGACGCCTCGTGCATCACGTTCTGGCGGTTGGCCCTCAGGTCTCGCGCCGTCGGCTGCTCCACGTACTGAATCCGGTCGAAGCCTGCCGCCGACCTCTCCTTCACCTGCCGCAGCATGCCCAGCAGGTACTCCACGTTCGGGCACTTCTCGTTGAAGTCCAGCGAGTAGAACCACTGCCTGGTCCCGCGCCGCGCCATCGTCTCCGAAGCAGCGCGGTCCACCTTCAGAATGCGGTCCCGGTCCCACTCCAGGTTGTCGCCGTTCAGTTTGATCTTCAGGTGCGTCAGGCCGTTGAACTCGATCCACTGCGGCAGCGTCTCCGGCAGCCCGTCGCCCACCTTCTTCACGATGTCGGCCTCGACGATGGGGTCCACCGCGCCCACCAGGTGATACAGCGGCATGCTCGGCTTCGGTTCCGGCATCACGTAGCGGTCCAGGAACTCGCCCTTGAACTCCGCGCCCAAGTAGCGGCCCAGGTCCTCCCGCAGGAACTCGCGCGTGTAGCAGCGATACACCGAGTGCCCGTGCAGCTTGCCGTACGCGTCGTGGATCGCTGCGTCGAAAGGGCTCCCGGTCACCAGTGCGCACAGCTTCGGCACCGCGCCGCCGGCGGCCTTCAGCCACTCCGGCTCCATTAGGAAGTTCAGCTCCACCGGATGGCCGAACTCGCGGCACTCCGCGGTGATCGTCCGCAGCTTCTTCGCCAGTTCCTGCATCGCCGCCAGAGTCTGGTCGTAGCTCAGCGTCTTGGAGGGGAAGCTCCAGACGTTGCCCAATGGCATGGATCCGAAGCCGCGTGCCGTCCTGCCCGCACGGTCGCGCACAGCGACTTCGACGTTGAGCAGGGTGACGCGGTCCACTACGGTGCCGCCGAACTTGATCGGCGTGCGGTAGAGGTAGCTCTCCTCGCTCATCGAAACGGTGTCGATCCGGACGTCTCGCGGATTGCGTTTCGCCGCAGCCGGCGCCGCGAGTCCAGCCGCCAGAAATGAACGTCTGGTCAGCATCTTATGCTTCCCTCCTGCCGCGGATGTGATCCATCACCTTCACCAACAGAAACAGGCCGGCCATCAATGCCACCGCACCCAGCAGGAAGTGCCAGCGGTGAGCCCCCAGCCACTCCTTGGCGCCGTGTTCGCCCAGTTGCTTGCCCAGGTACGCCAAGCCAACGTAGCGAGGGAGTTTTCCCAGCGCCATCACCGCAAGGAACGTCACCGGACTCACGCCCAAGGCGCCGGAACACAGCACGAACACCTTCATCGGGAAGGGGATCACCGGTACCAGCGCCGGGATGAATACCGTCACCATGCCGTAGCGGGCGAACCACCGGCGGAACCGCATCGCCCGCGGTCCGCTGGCTTTCTGGTCGAGGTACTTCTGCCCGCCCTTGCGCGCCATCCAGAAGAGCACCAGACTGCCCGCCAGCGCGCCAACCACCGCCAGGAAGCCGCTCAGGATCGCCGTTTGCGGCTGCGCGTAGCCCAGAAACAGCAACAAATAGTCCGGGCCGCCGGGGTTGGGCAGGCCGACTCCATCGACAAATGCCACGATCAACGCACCCAGGGGCCCCCAGGCTTTCAGCAATTCAAGAAGAGAACTCATTCGTTCCGGCCGGCTCCAATCTTATCCAGCATTCGGCTCTCGTCCCACACTTCAATCCCCAGGTCCCGCGCCTTGTCCAACTTGGAGCCGGCCTCCGCCCCGGCCACCACCACGCTCGTCTTCTTGCTCACCGAGCCCGTCACCTTCCCGCCCGCGGCCTCGATCATCTCCTTGGCCGCCTCCCGCGTCAGGTTCGGGAGCGTGCCCGTCAGCACGAATGTCATCCCGGCCAGAGGGCCGATACCCATCCTACCGGGCGCTTCGCTGATGAATTGCAGGCCCGCCGCCCGCAGCCGCTCCACCAGTTCGCGATTGTGGGGCTCCTCGAAGAACCGCCGGATGCTCTGCGCCACCTTCGGCCCCACCTCTTCCACCGCCTGCAGCCGCGCCTCGTCGGCCTGCGCCAGGGCGTCCATGCCGCCCAGAGCCGCGGCGAGAAGCTGCGCCGTTCTCTCGCCCACGAAGGGGATCCCAAGCCCGGCGATCACCCGCTCCAGCGGCTTGCGGCGGCTCCCGTCGATGCTCTCCACCAGCTTACGCGCCGACTTCTCTCCCATCCGTTCCAGGTCCGCCAGTCGCTCCCAGCCCAGACCGTAGAGGTCGGCGACGCTCTTCACCATCCCTCCGTCGACCAACTGGTCGACGATCTTCTCTCCCAATCCGTCGATGTCCATCACAGGGCGCGCCGAGAAATGTAGCAGGCTCTCCTTCAGCCGCGCCGGACAGCTCGAATTCACGCACCGCCTGGCCACCTCGCCCTCGGCCCGCACCACCTCGGAGCCGCACACGGGGCAGTCTTTCGGCATCTCGAACAGCCGGCGAGTCCGCGGCCGCGTCTTTACTTCCACCACCTTCGGGATCACGTCGCCGCTGCGCTCCACTACCACTTCGTCGCCTTCGGCAACGTCGAGCCGCGCGATCTCCTCCTCGTTGTGCAGCGTGGCGTTCGACACCGTCACGCCGCCCACCACCACCGGCCTGAGCCGCGCCACCGGGGTGAGCACGCCCGTGCGCCCCACCTGCACGTCGATGCGCTCCACCACGGTTTCCGACTGCTGCGCCGCGAACTTGTAGGCGATGGCCCAGCGCGGCGCCTTGGAGGTCCAGCCCAGCCGCCGCTGCTGCTCCACCTGGTCGACCTTCGCCACAACGCCGTCGATCTCGTAGGGCAGGGAATCGCGCCGTTCGCCCCACTCCCGGCAGTAGCGCGTCAGTTCATCGATTCCAGCGCAATGGTCCACGTTCGGGTTCACCTTGAAGCCCATCCCCCGCAACTCTTTCAGCGCCTTCCACTGCGAATCCGCCGCCGGCTGGCCGTCCTCCAGCAGGAAGTAGGCGAAAAACTCCATCTGCCGCGCCGCAGTGATCGATGGGTCCAGCACCCGCAGCGACCCGGCGGCCGAGTTCCGCGGATTGGCGTAGGTCTTCAGGCCCTGCGCTTCGCATTCGGCGTTCAACTTCTCAAACGCCCTTCGCGTCATCATCACCTCGCCACGCACCTCGAATCGCCGCCTGCCGCCGGGGACTCGAAGTGGAAGCGTGCGGATGGTCCTGGCGTTTTCCGTCACGTCCTCGCCCACCTCGCCGTCGCCGCGCGTGATTGCCCGCGCCAGCAGCCCGTCCTCGTAGTGCACCGCCATCGACAGGCCGTCGAGCTTCAGCTCCGCCGTGTAGATGAACTCCTCCCCGCCCAGCAACTCGCGCACGCGCCGGTCGAAGTCGGCCAGCTCGCCCTCGTTCAACGCGTTGTCCAGGCTCAGCATCGGCGCGCTGTGACGGACCTTCACGAAACCTTCCCGCGGCGCTCCGCCCACCCGGCGCGTCGGCGAATCGGGCGGCACGGGCAGGCCGGGGTGCAGCCGCTCCAGCTCCTGCAAGCGGCGCATCAGGCCGTCGTAGGCGGCGTCGCTGATCTCGGGAGCGTCCAGCACGTAGTAGAGGTGCTCGTGCCGGCGCAATTCCGCCCGCAGGCGTTCCATCTCCTCGCGAACCTGTAACGGTACAGTCACCTTTATAATCGTAGCTACGTGCCCGATCCTCCTGCAGCAACAATCATCTACAACCCTGTCGCCGGAAAGCTGGTCCGCAAGCCTCAGCTCATCCCCCAGGCTGCCGATCTGCTCCGGTCCCGGCTGGGGAATCTCGTCCTCCAGCCCACCACCGGGCCTGCTACCGCCGGTCCCCTGGCGAAGCAGGCCATCGCCACGGGCAGCCGGCTGATCATCGCCGCCGGAGGCGACGGGACGATCAACGAGGTGGTCAACGGCATGGCCGGCTCCGGGGTCCCACTGGCGGTCCTGCCCGCCGGGACCGCCAACGTTCTGGCTACCGAGACGGGCATTGGCTCGGATCTCCTCCGTGCCGCCGGCCGCTTCGAGGAGTTGCATCCGCAGGACATAGCCCTCGGCCGGCTGTTCGTGCCCGGCGTCGATCCCCGCTTCCTGCTCCTCATGGCCGGCGTCGGACTCGATGCCCGCATCGTGCGGCTCGTGGATCCGGCGTTCAAGCGCCGCTGGGGCAAGCTGAGTTATTGGCAGGGCGGATTCGCGCAGGTGGGCAAGGCGCTACCCGAGTTTGATGTGACCTTCGACGGCGTTACGCTGCGCGCCAGTTTCGCCCTCCTGAGCAGGGTGAAGAACTACGGCGGCGACCTGGAAATCGCCCGCCACGCCGATCTGCTGGCAGACGACTTCGCCGTGGTCCTGTTTGAAGGCCCCAGTTCCCTCCGCTACCTGAAGTACTTTGCCGGCGTGCTTGTCAACCGGCTGGAGGGCATGAAGGGCGGCACCGTCGCTCGCGCCCGCTCAGTGGAGTTTCGGTCCGCCGGCGATGATCCCATCGACATCCAGATTGATGGCGAACATGCCGGCTATGCACCCGCGCGCTTAGAAATTGCGACTGAGCGCCTGCGCCTGATGTTGCCGCGCGCCTTCGGGTCCAGGTAGCGCCGCCGGCGTTCAGAAGCTGGCCAGCACCGTGCCAAGCTCGGATGCGAAGGCTTCCGAAATCTCGCTGCTCCGTTGCTCGAGCCCGAGCCTCGCCAGCACTTCCGGAACAGGCTTGGCCCGTTGGTTGTCCGCGTCGAGGATCGAATAGCCCAAGCTCTTGGCGACCTCATCGGCGCACTCGACCACCCGGCTCAGCGGGTGTGCGCCGGAGCGGACCGGGGCCGCCGCGTTCATGTCCGATCTGTGATGGTACAGGACAGCCCGCCGGATCGGCTCAGGCAGGCTCCAGCGTGCCAGAGCGGCGGCGGATAACTCGGAGTGCGTCACCTCTAGATGCTCCTGCTCGCACTTCTCCAGGGGCATTCCCGAGACGCGCTGCGCTACCGAGATCTGGGCGAACTCCTCCGGCAGCGCGATGGCGATCATCAGCCGCCCGAGATCGTGCAGCAGCCCGGCGACGAAGGCGCCTTCCGCGTAGTCGGCGGTTGTCTTCTGCACCAGAATGTCGGACAGCACCGCCACAGCCACTGAGTGGTTATTGAACCGCTCCATCGACCATCCGGCCGGCGTCCGCGCCTTATCCCATAGCCGCGCCACCGAAAAGCCCAGCAGGTAGTTGCGCAGCCGCACCATCCCTAGGACGGCAACGGCGGCACGCACACTGCTCACCGTACCCCTCCGCCCGTACAAGGCCGAGTTGACCAGCCGCAGCACGTTCCCGGACAAGACGGAATCCCGCTCAATCACCGCCGCCAGGCGCGCGAAAGAGACGTCCTCGTCGGCCAGGCTCGCCATCAAGTGGTTCAGGATAGGCGAGAAAGGAGGCAGCTGGTCGAGGCTCCTCAGCGCCAGGTCGCGGTAAGACACGCGGTGCAGCGTACTCGGACTCACGTCACTTCTATCGGCTCGGCCGGGAGAAAAGTGTACCCTGCCGGCACTACTTTTTTCACTCCCCGCAGCCGGGTCCGGCGGACCAGGCCAGCCAGCGTGACATAATAGCGGTTTCGAGGTCTTCATGGCGAATCCAAAGTATGCAGAAGCGACGCGCGAGATCCCGCAGCCGGTGGAGGTGGGGTCGCTCGGTGACGGAACGAAGTTGATGCGGCGCGCGCCCAGGCAGCGAGCTTGCGGTCTGAAGGACGAAAAGGGAAAGATGTGCGCCGGCCACCTGAAGCGGTGGTACTTCTTCGGCGAGGAGCTGAAGTCCAAGTTCGGCCCGGAAGCCGAGCTGTATAGGTGTGAAAAATGCAAGTCCGTCTACCTGCCCAACCAGCAGGAGACGCCGCGCAGCGGCACGCTCTGTTACTAGTGTGGGCGGGGAAGAGAAGAAAAAAGCCGCATTGGATCGCCTCGGAGGGAGGAGTCACTCGGAGTGAGCCAATCCAATGCGGCCTGCCCTGTAGGGCACGAGGTGCGGCCACGATGCCGCCGGATCCGTTAAGCCTGTGTTCCCAAGTTCTCCTGGAAGAGGTCGCCGCGTTCAGCTACCCAACAACCAGCGAATCCGGCTGCCATCGATACCCGCCACCCCTGGGGGAGAAGAAACTTTGTCGACGGACTCAAAACCACCCCTTAAACCAAACCCGATTTCTTTGGCCATGTTGCGCGGCAAAAAAATGACCCTCTGCTGTCCCATGCAGACGGTAGAACGAATGGAAGAGAACTCTAACACCGGCTCCCGCAAGCACGACGTTTCTAACTCCGATTCGCTCTCCCGCCAGCCTGTTTCAGCAGAGGGCAGGTTCAAAGAGAGTCCATCAATTCGTTATTGAGTGTAGCAAACTGAGTGCCATGGTTGCTGGAGAAAAAAGTCTTTTGTTATCAAGGCGGATCACCGGGATCTGCCGTCCTGGCCGGGTCGCTGGACCCACTGGCTGTGGCGGCCTGACACAGTTGGGGGCAAGGTGGTGCGGTTGCTCAAGAGGGAACGCGAACGGGAATCCCTGCGCTGGCAACAGTTTGAGTCGCTCATGGCAGGACGGGCGAGGATGGCTGAGCCCGGCTTCGCCCTGGCGCTCTGGGGCGTCGTCCTGGGGCAGGCAGGGCCCTGCCGGGAAGCCGCTGAGTGGGCCTTGAAGTCCGCCAACCTGCAGAATCCGAATGAGTTACGACAGGCTGCTCTGGTCTACGATTGGTGTCAGACGGCGGGCGGCGAGACGCAGCCGGCGATGCTGGCCCGCAGGTTGGCGGCAGCTCTCAAAGACCACCCGCCCGGCATGGGCCAGGTCCGGAGCGGGGTCTTCACTGCCATTGCCTTGGCTGATATCGAGGCGCAGGCCTCCCAGGAGTACCTCAAGTGGGCCGTGGAGACATGGTGGAAAGGGCGGATCCTGCCGCAGTTGAAGGCCGGGGACAATCCCTTTGCGCGGCGCGGGGAGCTTTACGCCATGACGGAGTTTATCCACGCCATCCGGGACAACCTGAGGGTGGATCTGCGGGAGGGCGCCGCCAAGTGGTTCGAGGAGGCAGCACCGCTGCAAATGCTCAGCTACTACCCCCAGCCGTGGCCAGCGGCGGAAAACGAGTACCGGATTCCGGCCTATGTCGGGCGCGGGGATCCTGATCTGCGTGAAGCTGTCTACTCCCGCGCCGCCGAACTGGCGTTGGTGGCGCTGGACGCCAACGCCGTCCCGCACCAGTTCCTTCAGGGCTGGTTGATGCAGGACCGTTTCCTGATGCGCAGTTCCTTCGGCATCACCTACGAGTTCCTGTGGGCGAATCCCTATCAGCCAGGATTGAGCTTCAGTTACATGCCGGACCTGTTCCACGGCCGCGGGCAACTGCTGGCGCGCAGCGGCTGGGATGAGGATGCTTCCTGGTTCGGCTACTGGGCCGGTCAAGCCCAGGCGTTCATCAAAGGGCAACGGGTGGCCGTGAAGATGGACGCCCGGCCGGCGCCGGTGACACTGGGCCCGGTGAAGATCTTCTTCGCCGCGTCGGGGCTGAAGCTGGAGACCGGCTGGCAGCCACCGCCGGAGGAGGGGGCGCGCGAGGTGGAAGAGGTTGCCTTTGTCGTCGGACTGGAGCCAGGCGTGCGTTACGACGTCGAGGTGGACGACGAGGAGATGGCCGAAGCCAAGACCGACTCGGGCGGCATCCTGGAGCTGAGATTCAAGCCCGGCCGCATGGCCGGCGTGCGAATCAGGAAATCGCCGCCGCGCTGATCTCCCCAAGAAAGCTCCGGCCGGCTGGAAGCGCCGAACCGAAGTTCTCCGCAACTGTCGCACCGATGTCGGCCAGCGAGGCGCGCGTGCCGAGATTCACCCCGGCCCGGGCCTGCGGTCCATAGACCAGCAGAGGGACGTATTCGCGGCTGTGGTCGGTGGACGGCGTGGTGGGGTCGCAGCCGTGGTCGGCGGTGAGGATCACCAGATCACCCGGGCGCAGCGCGGCGTCGAGCCGTGGGAGCCACTCATCCACCGCTTCCAGTGCCTGCGAGTAGCCTTCCGGGTCGTTGCGGTGGCCGAAGAGCATGTCGAAGTCCACCAGGTTCGCGAAGACCAATCCCCGGTGGAGGCCATCCAGGGCCGCCAGCGTACTCGCCATGCCTTCGGCGTTGGTCTTGGTCTTGCGCGACGCCGTGATGCCGCGGGAGAGGAAGATGTCGGCGATTTTGCCGACGCTTGAGACGGGAACACGCTGCGCGGCCAGCCGGTCGAGCAGCATCCCATCGGGCGGCGCGACGGCGTAGTCGTGGCGGTTGGCGGTGCGTGTGAACGCGCCGGGCTCGCCGGTAAACGGGCGGGCGATCACGCGGCCCACCTCGTGCTCGCCGCGGAGCAGGTTCCGGGCGATTTCGCAGATGCGGTACTGCTCCTCCAGCGGGATCACGCCTTCGTGGGCGGCGATCTGAAAGACGCTGTCGGCCGAGGTGTAGACGATCGGCTTGCCGGTGGCGACGTGCTCGGCGCCGAGTCCGCGGATGATCTCGGTGCCGGAGGCGGCGCAGTTGCCGAGAGTCGCGCGGCCGATGCGCCGTTCGAACTCGGCCATCAGGGGAGCCGGAAAGCCGTCCGGGTACAAAGGGAAAGGCTGGTTCAGGATGATGCCGGCCATCTCCCAATGGCCGGTGGTGGTGTCCTTGCCCGGCGATGCGAGCGCGCAGCGGCCGAAAGAAGCGCGCGGCGCAGCGGCGGGCCGCAGGTGCTCAAAGGGCCGGATGCTGGCCAGCCCCAGCGCTTCCAGGTTGGGTAGTTTCAAGGGTCTGAGCCGGGCGCAGTTGCCCAGCGTGTCGGAGGGCATGTCGTCGTGGAAGGCCTGCCAGTCCGGCATGGGGCCGATGCCCACCGAATCGAGCACAATCCAGATGACCCGGGAGAAGGGCATGGAGATCCTCTATGGTAGAACCCTGGCGGACGGGGCGGGCGCCGACATCAGCTCGACGAATAGCTTGGTGAAGCGCGGCAGATCGAGGTCCACCTGCGCATGGACGAGGCGGACTCCCGTGGCCGGTTTTAGTTTTTCGGGCCAGGTCAGCGTGTGGCCGTAGGCAGGCCCGTGGCTCACGTCGACGTCCATGTAGAGCAGCCGCTCTTTGGTGATGATGGCCGGATCCAGCCAGGCGCAGGCCGCGAGCTCATCCCACAAGTAGTAGCGCTCCTGCGACCAGGCGGCAATGTATCGGGCCGCCGGATGCGGAGACCTGGCGATCTGGTCGAGCATCTGTTGGGTAAACATGGCCTTGATGGAGACGTCGGTGGTGGTGACGTCGATGCGCGGCCAGGGGGCGCGCAGGACGATGCGGGCGGCCTCGGGATCGAACCAGAAGTTGAACTCGTGGCGCGGGCTGGTGGCGAACTCCGGATCCTCGGTCTGCGGGTTCAGGCTTCCGCCCATCAGGACGATCCCCCTGGTCAGCTCCGCGAATCGTGGGTCGATGGCGATGGCCAAGGCGATGTTGGTCAACGGCCCGCCGGCATAGATAGTCACCTCGCCGGGATGGGCGCGCACCTGGCGGATGAGGAAGTGCGCCGCGTCCTCGGCCAGCGGTTTCGTTTTCGGTGCGCCTTCGGCCGGCTGGGGCACCTCCCAGGGACCGTGCGGGTCCTCATCAGTCACGACGGCGCCGGGCGGCAATCCGGTGGCGGCCGCCCGCCGGCCCCAGGCGCCCAGCCAGACCACCTGACCCACAAGTGGCGTCGCCAGCCTCGTCTCTTCCTGCGTGCGGACCAGGGGGAAGACAGCGCCGGGGACCACCGGGACGCGGCTGTGGCCGGTCAGTTCCAGCATGCGCAGCGTGTGCCCGACCTGCTCATCGCGCCAGGCGTTGCCGGTGACGATGGTGATGCCGAGCACCTCCGTCCGCGGCGACTGGAGCAGGGCCAGCATGGCCATCTGGTTGGAGCCGCCGGGGCCGGAGCCGTCCTGGTCGATCAGCACGAGGCGGCGCTGCGCTGCCGCCGGGCTCAACAGCGCGGCGGAGAAAAGAACTGCCGGCAGCAGGCGGAGCGGGCTCATTTTGAATCCCCCAGCGCCTCGTTGATGCGATCGGAGAGCATGTCGACGAAGCGGTCCGCAATGAAGCCGTTGAGGCGTGAGGTGATGGCTCCCTGCCGGTCGAGGATGACGGTGGTAGGGATGGAGGAAACCCGCAGGAGTGTGGCCAGCCCATCCTCGAACCACACCTGTTTGCTCCACTTGTTTGCCTCCAGGAACGGCACCACGGCTGAGCGGTCCTCGTCGGTGGAAACAGCCAGGAAGACGACATCGGAGCGGTCCTTGAAGCGCTTCTTGGCCTGTTCGTAGAGCGGATGCTGGGCGCGGCAGGGGCCGCACCAGGTCGCCCAGAAGTCGATGATGACCACCTTGCCTTTGAGCGAGGCCATGTCCAGGGCGCCGCCCTCGACGCCGGAGAGTGTGAAGTCGAGCGGAGCGCGGGCGCTGAGATTGGGGTCGAACTCTCGCAGCCGCTTCTCGCGCGCAGCGCGCAGGGCGGCCACGCGGTCGTAGGCGGCCAGCAGTGCGGGGCCGAAGCCGGAGTCCGAACCCGTGGCTTTGGTGGAGAGGTCGGCAAGCCGGGCCCGCTCCTTTGCCGGATCGCCCGGCTCGGCCCGCTCATCCGCGAGGGCGAGAGCTTCGGCGAAGGCAGCCAAGGCGGCGGAAGGCTTACGGGCGCGCTCCAGCAGCCGGGCGCGCTCACGGGCGTTCTCCCGAGTAGGGTAGAGTGTCCAGCCCTGAGTTGCGGCCTGGAGCGCTTCATCGAAGAGGCCGAGTTCGCCGAGGGCGCGTGCTTCGAACGTCCGGGCGCGGGCGATGGCAAACTCGGTCTCGTCGAGACGGCGGCCGCGGGAGGAGGTGAACTCCTTGGCTGCGATCTGCGACTGGCGCTGGGCGTCCATCGCCTCCGCCAGAAGCCGGGAGTATTTCAAGGCGCGCTCGTGGCTGGGCTTGTCGGTCTGATCGAGCAGTGTTCGTGTGGTGAAATCGAGGACCTGTGGATTACGGCTGCCGCCCTCGATTGCCGGCACGCCGTAGAGCAGGATGCGGCGCTTGTCGCGCATCTCGATGGATGCCTGGGCCAGCACCCGCTCCATCTCGGCGCGGCGTTCGGAGTTGGGGTACTTGAGCAGGTGGCGTTCGAGCGCCCGGGCATATTCCACCGGGCTTGAGCCGGATTCGGAGAGAGCCCGCTCCAGGTCCTGGTCCTCGGAGGACGTGGCCGCCGGAGCCGGCTTGGCCGGAGGCTTCGACTGGCCGGCGAGCAGCGCGGCGCAGAGGGCGAACAACAGGGTGAATCTCATTGAGCTTTGGTCTCGCCTTCCGGCTTGGGCGCGGCGGCGGCGGCGCGGAACGCCTCGGCGAGCTTCTGCGCGCGCTCGCGGGCCATGTTGAGGTAGGACTCGTTCCTGGCCACGCGGTCGAGCAGGGGCAGATACTGATCGAGGCCGACCAGCCGCTTGCGGTCCCAGGCGGCCTCCAGCCGCAGGATGGCGGCATTGACACCGAGCTTGTCGTACTTGGCCGCGCGCTCCAATTCAATATAGTAGTAGGCCGACTCGCACATTCTTTCAAACCAGTCGTGCAGCGCCTGGGCGTCCGTGTCGAGGGAGTAATTGAAGGTAGTCTGGTGCTTCTCGGCGCCGGATTCCCAGCCAAAAGTCTTGTCGCCCATGCGGGCAACTTTCAGGCCGGATTCGAGGTTGCGCTTGAAGTGGTCGAGCTTATCGGCGAGCGTGAAGACAGTCTCGGTCTCTTCGGCGGAGAGTTTGAAGAGGATGGGGTCTGCCTCGTCGGGCGCCTCCCGGTACTGCGTCTTGCCGTCACGCGTGAGACGGATCTCCATGTAGGCGGGTTTGCTGCCGGGGAAGGAGCGGGAGAAAAACAGCCGTGCGGCGTCCTGAGGCGGCCCGGCGGCCACGGCTCCGGCGAAGGAAGTGATGCCGGCCAGCAATATGGCTGTGAGCTTCATCGGGGCCCTCCCAGGGCGCTGCGGGTGGCGTGGCAAATGGCCACCGCCACCGCATCTGATGCGTCGAGCGATTCGATCGGTTCACTGAGGCCGAGGAGCACGCCCGTCATCCACTGGACCTGTTGCTTTTCAGCGCGGCCATTGCCCACCAGGGCGAGCTTTACCTGCGCCGGGGGGTATTCCCCCACAGGGATCCCAGCTTCGGCCAGCAGGAACAGGGCGACGCCGCGGACGTGGGTGAGCTTGAGGGCGCTGCGGACGTTGGCGGCGGTGAAGGTGTCCTCGACGGCGGCCGAATCAGGCTGGAACTGGGCGATCACCTCGCGCAGCCGCGCGCCGATGACGCGCAGGCGCTCCGGGAAGCTGTGCTTGGGATCGGTGTGGATGAAGCCCGCCTCAACCAGGCGATGGCGCGTGCCGTCGGTGTCGATCACCCCGTAGCCCGTGTTCTGGCTGCCGCAGTCGATGCCCAGGATGCGCACGAGCCCCTCAATCAGGCGCCGGGCCGTTACTCGGCCTCGACGTCGCCGAAATCGGCGTTGGTGTAGACGTTTTGCACGTCTTCGTGCTCTTCCATCAGTTCCATGATGCGCATCATGCCGCCGGCGTGCTTCTGGTCCACGGCCACGAGATTCTTGGGGATCCAGGCGACGTCGGCCGATACGGTGGGGATGCCGGCCTTGGCGAGCGCCTCGACTACGCCGTGATGGGCTGCGGGTTCGGAGAGGATCTCCCAATTGTCGCCCTCGTCGCGGACGTCGTCGGCGCCGGCTTCGAGCGCGAACTCCATCAACTGGTCCTCGGTGGCCTTGTCCTTCTCGATGAGGATCTGGCTCTTGCGGTCGAACATCCAGGCGACCGAGCCGGACTCACCCATATTGCCGCCCTGCTTAGAGAAGAGATGGCGGATTTCAGAGACGGTACGGTTGCGGTTGTCGGTGGCCACCATGACCATGATCGCGGCGCCGCCGGGACCGTAGCCTTCATAGGTAATTTCGTCGATCTGGCCGCCTTCCAACTCGCCGGTGCCGCGCATGATGGCGCGCTTGATGTTCTCGGCGGGCATGGAGACGGCTTTTGCGGCGGCGACGGCCGTGCGGAGACGGGCGTTGGCGTCGGGGTCCCCGCCGGATCGCGCGGCGATGACGATTTCCTTGATCAGACGGGTGAAGACCTTGCCGCGCTTGGCATCAAGGGCGGCCTTCTTGTGCTTGATCGTCGCCCACTTGGAATGTCCGGACATGGGAATACCTCAGACTGGAAAAATGGCGGTACGGGGCGCTCTCCAGCCCCAAAGGGTCAGAATAGCAGAAGCGGAGCGGGGTGCCTAGCGTTGCCCACCCGAGATGGCGGAGGCCGGGAGCTGGGAGAGGATGCGGTCGTTGATCCAATGGGGGTCCCACCACTCCAGCGGATTGGCCTGCACGCCGTCAATCTGGATGGAGAAGTGCAAATGGTCTCCTCCGGCCAGACCCGTGGCTCCGGAGCGACCGATCTCCTCGCCCCGCTGCACCGCCTGGCCGGGCTTGACAGCGATGGAGCTGAGATGGCCGTAGATGGACTGCAGGCCGTAGCCGTGGTCGATGACGATGCAGTTGCCGTAGATGCCCAGGGCGGAGGCGTGCAGGACCTTGCCAGCGGCGGAGGCAACGACTGGGGCCTGCTGCACCTTGGAGAGGTCGAAGCCGAGGTGGACCTGCTGATCTACCTTCTTGCCTTGGTACTTGTAAGAGCGTACATCGGCGAAAAAGGCCTCCACCTTGGAGTTGGAGAGCTGCTGGAAGGGAGGCGTCCAGAGGAACCGCTGCTCGGTCTGGTCGCGGAGGGCGGCCAGCGTCGAGTTGTTCTGGCGGCGGAGCTCGCCGTTGATGCGCAGGAAGCGGTCCAACGGGTCGCCCGTTCCGGCGAGGTCGAGTGCGGCGATGGCCTTGTCGAGGAACTCGCCGGTGAGTTCGAGGTCCCGTTTCCGGAATCGGCCAGGCTTCACTGAGGCGTGAAAGGTTGCGGTGACCTGCTGGCCGGCGGGGTTGGCGGCATAGACGACTGGGCGCGCGGTGGCGGGAACGTCCCAAGGGAAGACAAAGAGGCAGAAGCGTTCGCCCGCGGACTTGGCGCCGGGCATGGGGAAGCTGCGGAAGGTGTAGGGGCCGATCTTGACGCCGGACTCCGTAGAAAAGCCTGCGACTGTGAACGTCACCAGACCGGCTCCGCCCTGGGTGATGTAATGCTGGCCGGGATCGACCGTGAGGCGGGGCGGTTCGAGGTTGAGGACAACGTCCAGGCTGAGCGATGTGGCGGCAGCGCGGAGGTCGTTGGAGACGGCATCCAGCGAGAGCTTCGCGGGACCGCTGCGGAAGCCCCGTGCAGGCGAGATGGTGAGATTGAGCGCGTGTGTGGCAGGGCCGAGTCGCTTCTTCCAGAAGAGGAAGCGGTTGGCAGGCTCGGAGTAGGAGGCAGAGGAGACGGCCGGACCCTGGCGCACGGTGGCGGAGAGGTGGCGCAGGCCGAAGGGGGCATTTGTCCTGACGACCAGGAGGAACTCGGCGCCGATTGCTCTTGGGACGGGCGTCAACTCCAACGTGGGATGCGCGGAGAGCAGGTAGAGAGCCGCCGGAGCGCCAACGACGACCAGAACCAGGAGGAGCAGCAGGAATGCCTTCACCCATCCAGGTTAGCGGAGAGTGGTGGGGGGCGGAGGAGAACCGCTAAAGGACCGACTGGCCGTGACTTGGGCGGCGGACGACAGGGCGGGGCTCCTCCTGGAGGCTCGGAGGATGAGGTCGATTCATAGGCAGTGCTCGGTGAGGCGCCGGCAGGGCGTCCAAGCTCCGTCACATTCGTAACTTTTCCGGAACTGAGCAGTTTTTCATTGATCACTGTACCGTCTGGACGGTATAGATGATATTAGGACCATGAACTCTCAAATGAGAATCTTGGATGCCGCTGAGCGGGTAGTGATCCGCGACGGCGTGGCGCGGCTGACACTGGACGCCGTCGCCGCGGAAGCGGGCCTGAGCAAGGGTGGGGTTCTTTATCACTTCCCATCCAAAGACTCCCTTGTCCGGGGCATGGTCGACCACCTGATTGCAGTGTCTGAGACCGCGATGAAGCGCGCGATTGAGGCTGACTCCGAACCCAAGGGGCGGGTCACGCGGGCCATCCTGTCCATTCACTTCCCGGAACCGGAGACGGAGGTCGAGCACCACAATCGAGTTGCCGCCGCCATGCTGGCCGCGATCCTCACCAACCCTGCCCTGCTGGAACCGGTTTACGAGGCGCACAAGGACGTGAACGCACGTCTCCTTGAGGACGGGATCGACCCGGTGCGGGCCAGCATCATCCATCTCGCGGCCGACGGCCTATGGATGGCCGAGTTGCTCGGCATTCCGGGTCCCGGACCGGAGAACTACCGCAAGATTATCGAAAGGCTCTACCAGATGACCCGGGAATAGCACCATGCCGCGTATCATTCACTCACTCGTCCTGCTTATCTTCTTTCTCCGCGCGCTGCCTGCTCAGGACGCCGCCGCCATCACTCTCGAGGAGGCGGTCCGTATCGCGATGGACCGGCACCAGGACGTGGGCAAAGCGCTTGCGAACGCCGACGCCCTGCGCGGACGCATCCGGGAGGTGCGCGCGATGGCGATGCCGGAGGTGAATATCGTCTCGAACGCCCAGCGCTATCGCGACCCCAGCTTCCTGAACGCCGCCGGCCTGGACAAGTTCCCGCCCGAGCTTCTGCAGGCGCTCACCCCATTTGCCGTCAATCTCTTCGACTACAGCATTACGGTGAAGCAACCGCTCTACACGCAGGGCAAAATCGGCACGGCCCTGAAGATTGCCAAGGTGGAAGCCGAGGGAACGGCCACCGAGGTTGAGCGCGCCAGGCAGGACGTCGCCATCGCCACGGTGAAGGCCTTCTACGGTCTGCTCTGGTCAGAGCACAACCGCAATCTCATTGCCGAAACGCAGCGCCAGAAGCAGCTTCACGCTGAGATGGCCCGCACCCGCTTCCGGAATGGCGTGGCGACCAAAGTCGACGTGATGCGGTCAGAGGTGGCCGTAGCCAACGGCGCACCGGACCTTCTCCGTGCCGAGAGTCTCATCCGGCAGTCGCGGGCCCAGATGAACTTTTTTCTCGGCCGGCCGCTTGACTTCGCCACCAAACTCGCCGGCGGCTTCCAGGAGGAGGTCTGGCGGCAACAAAGTCTCGCCGAAATCGAGACGGAGGCTCTGGAGCGCCGCCCCGAGATCCAGCGGCTGCGCCTGGCGGAGCGCAGTGCGGCCGTTCAACTGGAACTGGCCAAAGCCGAGAGCCGCATGCGGTTGGATCTGGCCTCCAGTTATGGGATCGCCGCCCGCCTGCCCGAGAACCTCGTCAACGGCAAGTTCGTGCGCTGGAACACGGCGTTGAATTTCACGTTCCCCGTGTTTGACGGGTTCAAGCGCGATGGCCTGGTCTGGCAGGCGTCGGCGGCCATGCGCGCCGCCAGGCTGGAACGCGAGAAGAGTGAGCAGCAGGTGCGCCTGGCCATCCAGCAGGGGATGGACGAACTACACGCCGCCTGGGAAACGGTGGCCGCGGCGCGGGCCAACGTCCAGGAGGCCGAAACGGTCTTGTCTATGACGCAGAAGAACTATGAGGCCGGCGCCGCCACGACCCTGGACGTGACCGACGCCCAAACCGCCGTCTCGGTGGCGCGCACCAATCTGCTGCGCGGACTCTACGACTATTCAGTGGCTCGCGCCAACCTGCGCTGGGCCGCCGGGAGGACACCATGGGAGTGAATACGGTGCGCGAATACGGCCTCGCCCTCGCCCTATCCGCGGCTCTTGTGTCGGCGGGCTGCGCCAGCGAGAAGGCCAGCACGGGAGGGCCCGCGGAGCCGCCGCCGGTGACTGCGCGCGTCATCGAGGTGCAGAAGGAGCCCTTCACTGTCAGCACGCCCATCACGGGCACGCTCGTGTCGAGCGTCCGCGTCGACGTCAAAGCCGAGACCACGGGCCGCATTGTCCGTTTCGACAAAGAGGAGGGCGCACCGGTGGCGGCTGGCGAGACGGTGGCGTGGGCCAGCGACGAGGGCTACCAGCTTGCGCTCCGCCAAGCCGAGACCGGCGTGAAAGTCGCGGAGGCGGCTCTGAACCGGGCCCGCCTCATCGAGCGGCACAACCGCTCGGAACTGGAGCGCGCCCAAAACCTTGTGAAGTCAGGCGGAATCACGGAAAGAGACCTCAAGGCCGCCGAACTTGCCGAGCATGACGCACGCGCCCAAGTCTCGGTCGCAACCGCGCAGCTCGACCAGGCGCACGCGGTACTGGCCGTCGCCGGCAAACACGTCCGGGACGCAGAGATCAAGTCTCCAGTCGCTGGCGTGCTGCAAAAGAAGTTCCTGAACAAGGGCGCCTATGTGGAGCCGCCCACCGCAGTCTTCACGGTCGTTGACAATGGCCGGTTGGAGCTGGAGAGCGCGGTCGCTACCGCCGACCTCGCCCCGATACGGCCGGGCCAGAGGGTGAGCTTTTCGGTGAACAGCTACACTGGTCTGGTCTTCGAAGGGGCCGTGATCGAGGTGAATCCCTCGGTCGATGCCGAAACACGTTCCGCCAAGGTCCGGGTGAGAGTCCCTAATCCAGCGGGCAAGCTCAAAGCGGGCATGTTCGCAGAGGGTGAAATCCTCACCGGCGTGATCCCGGACGCCGTCGTCATTCCAGCCGACGCAGTCCACAGGGACGACCGCTCCGGTGAACATCCCTACGTGTTCGTCATCGAGAAGGGCAAAGCGGCCAAACGCGAAATCCGGGCCGGTCGAGAGCGCGGAACGCGGCTTGAAATCGGCGCGGGGCTAAGACCGGGCGACCGTGTCATCGCCGAGCAGAGCATCCAGATCGCCGAGGGCGTGCGCGTCCAGGACAGGAAGTGATGCATGCTGATCAGCGACCTTTCCATCAGGCAGCCGGTGCTGGCCACCATGGTCACAGTCAGTCTTGTGACCCTCGGCGTCTTTTCCTATCGCCAGCTCAGCATCGACCAGTTTCCGGACGTCGAGATTCCCGTTCTCACCGTGCAGACTCTCTATCCCGGCGCCTCGCCTGAGAGCGTCGAGCGGGAGGTGACCAAGCGCATCGAAGAGGCGCTCAATACGATTTCGGGCGTGCGCCACATCTCCTCCACGACCACCGAAGGGCTCTCGACCATCATGGTTGAGTTCCGTCTCGGAACCAAGATCGCCAACGCGCAGCAGGACGCCCAGGCCAAGATCAACGCCATCCGGGCCGACTTTCCCGCCGACATGAAGGAGCCGGTCATCCAGCGCATCGACTTTAACGCGATGGCTGTCGTATCGCTAGCGGTGGAGAGTTCCACGACCGATATCAAGACGCTCACCTCCATTGCCGAAAAGGTGATTCGCAAGCGCATCGAGACGGTGGCCGGGGTAGGTCAAGTGACGCTTGTGGGCCAAGCGCGGCGCGAGATCCAGATCCTACTCGACCGCAAAAGCCTCAAGTCGTACGGTCTCACCTACGCCGAGGTGGCCTCCGCGCTCGAGCGGGAGAACCTTGATTTGCCCGCGGGCAAACTGGAGCAGGGCCGGCGGGAGTCACTGGTCCGCGTTACCGGCAAGATTCGCTCGGTGGATTCTTTCAATCGCATCATCGTGGCTACGCGCAACGGCGTGCCGATCTACCTACCGATGGTCGCCCGCATAGTAGACGGAGTCGAAGAGCGGCGTAGCGCCTCGCTCATCGACGGCAAGCCGGGGCTATCGCTCGATGTGGTCAAGCAGTCCGGGGCCAACACGGTGGAGGTGGTGGACGCGGTTACGAAAGCGATGGAGGAGATCAACAACGAGCTGCCGCCCCACATCCGGCTGCGCAAAGTGGTCGACCGATCGGTCTTCATCCGCGAGTCCGTCGAGGACGTGCAGGTCACCCTCGTCATCGGCGGCCTGCTGACAGTGCTCATTGTGTTCGTCTTTCTCAACAGCTGGCGAAGCACGGTCATCACTGGACTGGCCTTGCCGGTTTCGGTGATCAGCACGTTCATGGTCATGCGAGGCCTGAACTTCACTTTGAACATCTTGACGCTGATGGGTCTTTCGCTGGCGATCGGCCTGCTGATCGATGACGCCATCGTGGTGCGCGAGAACATCGTGCGCCATCTCCAGCGAGGCGCCGACCATTTCACCGCCGCCCGCGAAGCCACCTCCGAGATCGGGCTGGCGGTGATGGCCACCACCTTCACCATCATTGCGGTATTCGTTCCAGTGGCCTTCATGGGCGGCATCATCGGGCGCTTCTTCTTCCAGTTCGGCATCACGGTGGGCTTCGCCGTCCTGGTGTCGCTCTACGTCAGCTTCACGCTGGACCCGATGCTATCGTCCCGTTGGTACGACCCAGCGGCCGATCCCAAGGCGCCCCGTTCGTGGTTCGGCCGCATCCTCGGACGCTTCAACGATCAGGTGGACCGGCTCCAGGACGCCATCGCCGGCGCGCTCGGCTGGTCGCTGAATCACCGCTGGGCGGTCGTCCTGCTGGCCTGTGTGGCCGTATTGTCGAGCTTCTTCATCTTCGACAAGCTTGGTTCCGCCTTTATGCCGAACGCCGATCCGGGACAGTTCCAGGCCTCCTTCAAAGCAACTCCCGGCATCAGCCTCGACCGGTCCGTGGAAATAGCCGGAGAGATCGAATCCACGATTCGCCGCAACCCCGGCGTGGACTACACGTACACGACCATCGGCGGCAACGCCTCCATGCCGATCAATGAAGGGGCGATCTACATCAAGCTGAAAGAGCGCAAGACGCGCAAGCACTATTCGTTCATCAAGTCAGAGGTGCGCGCGTCGCTGGCTCGATTCCCCGGCGTCCAGACATCCATCGTGGAGGCGGACCAGGGCGGCGGCGACGTGAGGCCGATCCAGATCAGCGTGCGCGGGGCAGAACTGGCCCGCCTGGTTCCACTCAGCAGCCAGGTCTTGCGGATCGCCCGCCAGGTCCCGGGCGCCGCCGATGTGGACACCAGCGAGGAGCAGCCCCAAGCGGAAGTCCGCATTGCCGTCAACAGAAAGGCCGCCTCCGACCTGGGCCTGGATCTTGGCACCATCGCCTCCACAGTCCGGGGCCTGATTGCCGGAAACGTGGTCTCAAGATTCGAGGATCCCGACGGTGACAGCTACGACGTGCGTCTCCGCCTGGCTCCAACCGACCGAACCCGTCAAGTCGATTTGCTCGGCCTGGATCTTCCGGCGCAAGGCGGCCGCGCGCTTGTGCCCGCCACGCAGGTGGCCAGCCTTGAGAGCGGCATCGCCCCGTCGAAGATTCGCCGCCGCGACCTGATGCGCGAGATCCGCGTCAGCGCCGGCACGGAAGGCAGGTCGCTGGGTGAGGTGGTGAACGACGTGAAGCAAGGCGCCACCCAACTCGACCTGCCTCCCGGCTATCGCATCGACTACACCGGCGAGTCCGAGGACATGGTGGAGAGTTTCGGCTACGTATCGCAATCGCTCGTCCTGGCCATCGTGCTCATCTACGCCATCCTCGCCAGCCAGTTCCGCAGCTTTGCTCAGCCCTTCGCCATCATGCTGGCGCTGCCGCTTTCCCTTATCGGGGTTGCAGGCATGCTCTACGTGGCGAAAGACACCCTGAATATGATGTCCATGATCGGCCTGATCCTCCTGATGGG
>JACRKW010000026.1:5784-6935 GCA_016215215.1 Acidobacteriota bacterium | reverse complement strand
GCCAGTAGCCCGCCGCCGCTCATCGCCCGGCCGACGCCACTCATCAGTTCTGTGCTTCCACTGCGGAGCGGGCGGCGATAGAATCAGCCCCGATGAGTGAGCCAATCATCGACCGTACCCAGGCCCAAAGCCGCGCCGACCGCATTCGCGTGTTGCGCGACGAGTTGGCAACGCTTGAGCGCGAAGGAATCCTCCAACTACTGCCCGAGCAAAGGCGGGGTTTCGACCAGTGGGCCGAGTCCACCCTGCGGGAGCTGAACAGCCGCTTCGACGTCGACATTTCGGCTGGCGAAAAGCAGATGTCGTGGGGCATGAAGATCGCCTCCACATTCGGCGGCCTTGCCTTTTGCGCTGCCGCCGTGCTCTTTGCGCTGCGGTTTTGGGGATACCTGACACCTCCGGCGCAGGTCGCCGCCGCCGCCGCGCTGCCGCTGCTGGGCCTGGCGGCGACCGAATTCGCCGCACGCCGCGAGAAGACTCTGTACTTCGCCGGACTGCTGGCGCTGGCCTCGCTGGGCGCATTCATCGCCAATCTCAACATCCTCGGCTCGGTCTACAACATGCCGCCTTCGCCCGGCGCGATGCTCCCCTGGGGACTCTTCTGCCTCGCCCTGGCTTACCGCTACGGCCTGCGGCCGATGCTGGTGATCGGCCTGGGCTTGGTCTGCGGCTGGATCGCTGCCGCTTTCCGCGTAGGGACCGGCCTGCACTGGGAGGAGTTCCTGGAGGAGACCGAAGTGATCGCCTGCTCGGGGCTCATTCTGTTCGCCATCTCGTTGTGGGTCCAGCATCGCCGCCACACGGATTTCCCCGCCGTGTACCGTTTCCTGGGCGCGTGGCTGTTCTTCATCCCGGTGTTCGTTCTCGCGGCGGCCGGCGAGCCGAGTTACCTGCGGTTGGACAGCAAGACCATCGAGCTGATCTACGAACTCGGCGGTCTCGCCGCATCTCTCGCCTTGATCTGGCTGGGAATCCGGCGCGTGTGGACCGCCTCGGTAAACACAGGTGCTGTGGCCTTTGTCGCCTTCCTCTTTCTGCGGTTGCACCGCTGGTGGTGGGACTGGATGCCCAAGTACCTCTTCTTCGCCTCGGTGGGAGTGGTGGCCATCGGACTGGTGCTGCTGTTCCGGCGCATCCGCGCCGGCATGAAG
>JACRKW010000026.1:4603-5733 GCA_016215215.1 Acidobacteriota bacterium | reverse complement strand
AGCTTACCCTGACCGACCTCGATTTCACCTACAACCGCAACGCCGAGGACAGCGGCGTCACGCTCATGATGAACGTCGAGGGTGTACGAACCTGGCGTGAGCCAGCGCCCATTACCGTGGAACAGCTCGCCGCCTTGGGCTTCGATGTCTCCAAATCGCCCGGCGACAAGGATGCCTGGCGGTTCTACCGCCGGCAGCGCCCGCGCCCGGCGTTCCTCGCCATCGGCCTGCAAGGCGAACCGGCGCGGCTCAGGGTGATCGACGCGCTCGGCGACGCTGCCGCTTTGCGCGCGCGCTATCCCGACCGCGGGAAGGTGGCCGTGGTCCCCGCCGCGGTGGCGCTGATCTTCGACCCACCTGCGAGGCAGGGTCCGAACGCCGGACTCCCCCCCCGCATCGCCGGCCGCGTCACACAATTCCCGGCGGCCGTGAACGTCCCCAAGCCATACAGCGACGGCTTCCGTGCCCTGGCTGAGACCAAACGCGCCGAAGGCAGCGACGTGCCGCTCTATCGCATCACGCTTACTTACGGCAGGTCGCTGGAGCCGTGGGTATCGAAGGTCGACTTTCCTGCGCAGCCGGTATCTCGATAGACTATCTGGCACCATGCCAGACCGCAGAGTATTCCTGAGCGCCGCCACCGGCGGCTTGACCACGAACATCTTCCCGGCGCTCGCCCGCGGAGCAAACGACAAAGTCCGCGCCGGCTTCATCGGCATGGGCCGCATGGGGATGGGCAACATGGGCGCCGCCATGCGCCAGGAGAACCTCGAGGTCGCCGCCGTGTGCGACGTCTATCAACCCAACCTGGAGAAGGCCGCTGCGGCCGCCAAGGGCGCGAAGGCCATCAAGGACTTCCGCGAGATTCTGGCCGACAAGTCCATCGACATCGTCTGCATCTCCACGCCTGACCATTGGCACGCCTACATGACCGTGGAGGCGTGCAAGGCCGGCAAGGACGTCTACGTGGAGAAGCCGATCAGCGTCACCATCGAGGAAGGCCAGTTCATGGTGAAGGCGGCGCGCAAGTACAACCGCGTGGTGCAGGCCGGCACCTGGCAGCGCTCGCAACCTCACTACCAGCAACTGGCCAAGCTTCTAGCCGATGGAGCCATCGGCGACGTCAGCTT
>JACRKW010000026.1:0-4576 GCA_016215215.1 Acidobacteriota bacterium | reverse complement strand
AGCTGCTGGCCGAAGGCGCCATCGGCGGCGTCAGCTTCGTGCGCACCTTCACCTACGGCAACATGGACCCGGAGGGCATCGGCAATCCGCCGGACTCCGCCCCGCCGGCGGAACTCGATTGGGACATGTGGCTGGGGCCCGCGCCGAGCCGCCCGTACAACAAAAACCGCTTCGGCATCGACCCCAAGGCCTTTTCGCACTTCCGCTGGTTCTGGGACTACGCCGGCGGCATGATGACCGACTGGGGAGTTCACGTTCTCGACATTGTCCAGATGGCCTTCAACGAGGAGATGCCGCGCGCCATCACCGCCATTGGACAGAAAAACTACCTGAAGGACAACCGCGAAACGCCCGACACGCTCCAGGTGACCTACGACTACCCGAGGTTCATCGCCACCTACGAAAACCGGTCGTTCAACGGCAACGCCCTGGCGCCCTACGGCAACACGGCGTTCCACGGGACCAAGGGAACTCTGTTGTGCGATCGCGGCGGCTTCCGCATCATTCCCGAGCGCGGTCCCAATCCTATTGAGCCCATGGAGGTGCGCGTCACCGGCAACGGCAACAACCAGCATTGGGCCAACTTCATGGAGTGCGTGAAGTCCCGGCAGAAGCCTAACAGCGATATCGAAAACTGCTTCAGGTCCACGTCGACGTGCCTGCTGGGCAACATCTCGCTGCGGTCGAAACTCCGTGTGGACTGGGACGCGGCCACAGAGAAGATCCTGCAGCCGGAGGCCCGCAAGTACTTCTCGCGCGAAGCCCGGAAGCCGTGGAGAATCGTCGTGTAGCATTGGGCGATCACGCTGCGGGTATTCATGGGGTATGTTTGGGGGTATGATTGTCTTGTGCGAGTCAAGACGTCTATCACACTTCCCAAAGATCTGCTCACACGGCTGGACCGGCTGGACGCTAATCGCTCGGCGCTGATTGAACGTGCCACCCGCGAGTTTGTCGACCGGCTTGAGCGCGAACGCCGTGCAGCCAAGGACATGGAGATCATCAACCGTCATGCAGCTCGACTCAACCGCGAAGCCGCGGATGTGCTCGGATATCAGACCCTGCCATGAAACGTGGCGAATTCTATCTGGTGAAGAAGCCGGGCGCCCGGGACCCGAAGAAGCAGCGTGTTTTCGTGGTTGTCAGCCGCGCCACGCTCATCGAATCGCGCTTTTCATCAGTCATCTGTGCTCCGGTCTACACGGCGCGCGACGGGATCAGCACCCAGGTTCCGGTTGGCGCCAACGAAGGCCTAAAGAGTGATTGCAGCATCCACTGCGACGAGTTGGTGAGCCTCCCTCCACGGGGTCCAGCCGGGCGGCCTTGTTGGCCGGCCAGATGCCGAAAAAGAGGCCAACGCCCAGCGACATCAGCACGCCGCTGATGGCCGCCCACAGCGGCACCGCGGTGGGCATGGTGGGGAAGGCTAGGCGCGCGGCCAGCGAGATGAGGTAACCGAACAATAGACCCAACACGCCGCCAGCGAGGGTCAGAGTGGCCGCTTCGCTGAGGAACTGGATGACGATGTCGGCTCGGCGGGCGCCGATGGCCTTGCGCACGCCGATCTCCTTGGTCCGCTCCGTGACCGAGACCAGCATGATGTTCATCACCCCGATGCCACCTACCAGCAGACCGATGGAGCTCAGCACGATCATCACCAGGAACGTCATGGCGGTGATCTTGCGGAACTGCTCGATCATCTGCTCGGCGGTGGTCATCCAGAAGTTGTCGGGATCGTTGCCCTTCACGCGCCGCTCCTGCCGCAACACCATGCGCACCTCGTCCATCGCCTGCGGAATCCGCCCTTTGGACGCGATGACAATGAACATATTCTCTTTCAGCGCCGGAAAGATCTTCTTCATCGTGAAATAGGGCAGCAGGACGCGGCGGTCATCCTGTCCGGGAAACGAAGCGGCCGGGCGCTTCATTACGCCGATCACCTCCAGGCTGCGTCCGTCCACTTCGATGACCTTGCCCACCGGGTCCATGTAGGGCATCAGCGCCTTGGCGATGTCTTCGCCCAGCACGACGACCGGGGCGCGGCGGAAGTTCTCTGAGTCGGACAGGAAGCGCCCGGAGAGCATCTCGGTGCCGCCGGCGGCATAACCGGACTCCGTACCGCCCATCTCGAGCTGGTAGACCTCCTTGGTCTTGTACCTCGCCTTCACAATGCGGCGGAAGTCGGCGAACAGATACGGGCTGACGGCTTCCACGTTGGGACAGCGTTCGCGGATAGCACGGGCCTGTTCCAGGGTCAGCGGCTGGCGCCGCCTCTCCTCCGGCGTGAGATCACCGGTGCGGAAGCCGCCATTGAACTTGAGCACTATGATCGTGTCCGGTCCGAAGCTCTTGAAGATATCGGCGATGGCGCCGTCGAGCCCGGCCAGGATGGAGCCGACGCCGATGATGCAGCTGGTGCCGATCACCACGCCCAGCACGGTGAGAAAGGCGCGCATCTTGCCCTGGCGGATGCTGTCCCAGGCCATGCCGAAACCGGAGCCGAATGCGTTCCAGGTCATTTCTCATACCTCAGCGCTTCAATTGGGTCGAGCTTGGCGGCTCGCTGCGCCGGGAAGATGCCGAAGAACAATCCCACAGCCGAGGAAAGCCCCACACCGACCACGATGGAGGACATCGGCACCTGCATCGGTACTGGAGTAAAGCTCCTGACCAGGACCGCCACAATCCAGGCGAAGATCACCCCAGCCAGCCCGCCTGCGCCGGCCATCAACGACGCCTCCACCAGGAACTGCTTGAGGATGTCGGACCGCTTGGCGCCCACCGACTTCCTGATCCCGATTTCGTGCGTCCGCTCAGTCACGGCGGCCAGCATGATGTTCATGATCACCACGCCGCCCACCACCATGAAGACGCTCACCACTCCGAGGGCGGTGGCGGCGATTGTGCCTGTGAGTTTGTCCCACATGCCCACCAGCGAGTCCGAGGCCACGATGCCGAACGTGTCTTCCTGGCCCGGGCGCAGGTGGCGGTAGGCCCGTAGCAGGGACCGCACCTCGTCCTTGGCCTGTTCCAGGTGAGCCTGGT
The DNA here is from genome assembly GCA_016215215.1 of Acidobacteriota bacterium. Taxonomy (GTDB): domain Bacteria; phylum Acidobacteriota; class Terriglobia; order Bryobacterales; family Bryobacteraceae; genus Paludibaculum. The sequence goes on along the minus strand of JACRKW010000026.1, from coordinate 1,531 downwards.
CGATGGCCAGCGCGTTGTAGCCCAGCCCGCGGCGCGACGAGTACATCTTGAAATAAGTTTCGGCCGGGATCATCACGAACTTGTCCCGGGACTGTCCGAAGACGTTGCCCAGCGGCTTGGCGACGCCGATGATCTCAAAGGGCCGCCCGTCGACGTTGATCGTCTTGCCCACCGGGTCGACGTTGGCGAAGAACTTATCCTTGATATCGTTGCCGATGAAGGCCACGCTCAGCCTGCGCGCTTCGTCGCTTTCTGTAACAAACCGCCCCACCACGGTCTTGATGCTGGAGATGGCCGCCATGTTCGGCGTCACGCCGCTCATCTGCACCTGCTCCATCGTCTCGCTGCCCTTATCCACCTTGACGCTCCGGAAGGCTTCCATGCCGATTTCGCGGACCAGCTTGGTGCGTTCGCGGACGAAGTCGTATTCGTCGCGGTTCATCTGCGGGTTGCGCCGCTCGAGTTCCAGGTAGCGCTTGGCGTCGAACTCGCCGAGCATGACGATGCGCCGGATGCGGAAGCCCTCCGCGCCCATGTCGGAGACCTCCTTGGCGATGTACTGGTTCATGCCCTCGATCACGCTCATTACGGCAATCAGGGTGGTGGTAGCCAGAATGATGCCCAGAAGGGTGAGGAAGCTCCGCAGCTTGCTGGCGCGCAGGCTGCCGATGGCCACATTGACGGCCTCCCAAAGTGAGGAACTGCCTTTCACGACGCTACCTTCATCATACGCAGCCAGCCTGCCGGTTGTTCCAATACCAGATTGAACATTTTCATGGCAGGTAGAACACCTGTTCCAGCCCGCGCATCTGTTCATCGGGATTGCGGTTGCCCGGATCCTCGAAAAAGTCGCGCATCTCAGCCTGCCACCGGGCGTTCACCCCGCGGGCGGCCATGGCGGCCCGGGCCTGCTGAAAGTCCGGGGTCTCGACGTAGCCCACCAGCATGCCGTCGTCTCGCAGAAAGAGCGAGTTATTGTGCCAGCCCGTCTCGTGGAGGGCTTCGAGCATCTCGGGCCAGACCTCTTTGTGACGGCTCTTGTACTCCTCCAGGCGGTCCTTCTTGACGTGCAGGATGAAGCAGACTCGTTCCATGTCTGGCATGATAGCGTGTGGCATGGCGGACACACGTAAACTTCGCGATTTGGCTGGAGTCGGTCCGGCCTTTCTGAAGGACTTCGAGTTGCTCGGCGTGGCCAACGTCGACCAGTTAAAGAAACAGGACGGGCGCAAGCTCTATGCGCGGCTGTGCGAGATCACCGGAACCCGGCAAGACCCGTGCGTCGAGGACACCATGGTCTGCGCCGTGGCACAGGCGAAAGACCCCAACCTGCCGATTGAGCAGCGCAACTGGTGGTACTGGAGCCGCGTCCGGAAAGCGCGGCAGCGGTGATCGCAGCCTGGATTGAGAACGGTTCGGCGAGTGTCCGCCGCATGGGCCGCCCGCGCCGCAGGCTCGGGCAGGCCCTGATCCGGCTGCTATGCGGCGGCATCTGTAATATCGACATCGAACTGCTCCGCGGCTACTACGG
>JACRKW010000381.1 GCA_016215215.1 Acidobacteriota bacterium | reverse complement strand
CCCTCATGGCTCTCCGCATTCCACATGGGCAATCCTGGCGTCAGAGCGATAAATCCCAGGGGTCCGGGGACAGCGTCCCCGGCGGCCGGGGGTGACAAAGTCGCTGGACCGTTAGTGGGACATTATCGCTGGACTACAACAACTATTCTTTCCAGTCGGCCGTCCAGACGTTGAATTCGTACCGGCCCTTAGCCTGGTGATCGGAGCAGAACACCAGTTTCCTGCCATCGGGCGAGAACTCGGGGAACGAAGCGAACCCGCCAAAGTTGGTGATCTGCTCCAATCCCGTGCCATCTGTGTTGATGGAGTACAGCTCGAACTTGCGGCCGTCGCAGTTGTGCTTGTTCGAGGAGAAGATGATGCGCTTGTTGTCCGGCGTGAAGGTAGGCGCGAAGGCGGCGCAGCCGAAGTCGGTCAACTGGCGCACGTTGCGCCCAACGGCGTCGGAGATGAACAGCTCCATGCGCATGGGCTCGGTAAGGTTTTCCTTGAGAAGCTCCTTGTAGCGCGCCATCACGGCCTTGTTGCCGGGCGCGGTAGCCCGCCATACCATCTGCTTGCCGTCGTGCGAGAAGACGGCGCCGCCGTCATAGCCCTCGCGCCTGGTGATCTGCGTCTTGCCCGAGCCGTCGGACTTCATCTGCCACAGCTCCAGGTCACCGGAAGCCAGCGAGGTGTAGACCACGCGGTTGGTCTTGAAGTTGATGGTCGCCTCGGCGTCGTAGCCCGTCGTGCTGGTGAGCTTCTTCTCAACCTTGCCGTCGTCGGTGGCGAGGTAGATGTCGTAGCCGGAGAAGACACCCCACAGGTAGCCCTTGCTGCGGTCCGGCGGCGTCGGGCAGGCCGGGTTGTCCTCGTGCGTGGAGCCGTAGACGATGTGCCGGTTGTCCTTCAGGAAGTAGGCGCAGGTGGTGCGGCCCTTGCCGGTGGAGACCAAGTGCTGGTCTGTGCCGTCGGCGTTCATGACGAAGATCTGGTCGCATTCGTAGGGAGGGCGTGTCGTCTGGAACACCAGCCGCTTGCCGTCCGGCGACCAGTAGGCCTCGGCGTTCTGTCCGCCGTCGGTCAGTTTCTTCAGGTTGGCGAGGTGCTTACCCTCCGGCGGCGTCTGAGCCAGCACGGCGCAGGTGAGCGAAAAGAGTATGGTCAGAGTTTTCACTTGGTTCTACCTTCAAACAGGTTGCGCCCGTCGACCAGGGCGCGCATCTTGCGGTCAGCAACGTTGCGCTGCAGCATCCAGAAGCCGCAGTCAGGGTGGATATAGTGGACGCGTTCCGCCCCAAGGACGGAAGCAGCCTGCTCAATCCGCTGCGCGATCAGATCGGCGCTTTCCACTCCATTATCCTTGATATCCACCACGCCGAGCCCGAGACCGATGTTCGGGGCCAGATCCTTGAAGTGCTCCAGCTCCCCGTAGCCGCGGCGCGCGAATTCGAGCACTAGGTGGTTCACGTGCAATCCGTTCAGGAACGGCAGCAGGCTCTTCCAGAAGCCCTTTTGCACGGACTGGCCGCCGTAGTTGCCGAAGCAGATGTGGAGAGCCCGCACGCTCTTCATGCCGTCCAGCACGTGATTGAGCGCCGGTAGCGCCCATTCGGCGTCTTCCGGGTGGCCGCTGATGTTGGCCTCGTCAAGCTGCACCACGGCCGCGTCGATCGATGCGAGCTGAGTGCGGAGCACATCGGCAATAGCCATGCACAGCTCCGGCCGCGACTTGTAGTGGCGGTCCGTCAATACCTTGGTCAGCATGTGCGGCCCGGTGCAGGTGAACTTCAGGGGCCGCCCGGTGAGCCCCCGCGTGAATTCGTAGTCGCGCGGCAGGTTCAGGACGCCGCCGCTGACCGGCCCGGTAACGATGCCTGCCGGGTCAGACCGGTACGTAAGCCCCGCGTCACGACGGAACTCCTCGATGTCGGTGAGCGAGAAGCGCGTCCGGATGCCGTCCATGCGGCTCACGAAGTAGTCGATCATCCCATTTGTTTCCGGATGGGAGGGGTCGAACCGGTTCAACTCCCCATCGGCGATGACATCGAGCCCGGCCAATTCCTGCGTCTTCAAGACCACCAGGATGGCGTCGCGCAGCGTGGTGCGCGAACTGTCTCCATGGAGCCAGTGGGGGATAGGGTAACTTCCAACTACCGTGGTCAGAATGGGCATCTAGAGATTGTAGCGTGGAGCCAGCCCCCTGCCATCGCTTAGAATCAAGGGTTGCCGCCCGCTCGCGTCACCGTCGTCGTGCCCACGCTCGCAGCCGACCCCCGTCTGCTCGACTGCCTGGCCTCTCTGGAGGCGCAGACCGAACCGGCCGTGCAGGTGGTGGTGGTGGACAACAGCGGCTGCGGCGCCATTCACAGGCTGGGTGCGGCGAAATACAGGTTTCGGCTCATCGAGAACCGCGCGAACCTCGGCTTCGGCGCCGCCGTGAACCAAGGATTCCGCCAGTTCCCCTCCCCATACATGGCTGTATTGAACGACGACGCCGTAGCGCATCCGGAGTGCTTCTCACGGCTCGCAGACGCCTTGGAGCTAGACCCCACCTCCGGCATGGCTGCGCCGTGCATCACGCTGGCCGGAACCGGCCTTCTGGATTCCGCCGGCATGCTCATCTCCCGCGACGGCAGTTCCAAGCAGCGCGGCCACATGGAACCCGTCGCCCGCCACGATGAGCCCGGCGATGCGCTGCTACCGAGCGGGTGCGCGGCCCTGTACCGCCGGACGATGCTCGACGAAATCGGCCTTTTCGATGAGGACTTCTTTCTTTACTGTGAGGACACCGACCTGGGCCTGCGTGCCCGCTGGGCCGGCTGGCGGTGCCTATACGTGCCGGGCGCCCGGGTGGAGCACCACTACTCGCGCTCCGCCGGCACGGCCTCGGAGCGCAAGGCATGGTACGTGGAGCGCAACAGGCTGAGGCTCGCCGTCCGGTGCCTGCCTCTATCGTGGCTGCTGGCAAGCCCATTCGCGTCCGTCATGCGGTACCTTTGGCATATCGTGATGATGTTCCGGGGACAGGGCAAGGCAGCCGAATTTCGCCAAGCTGGCGGCGGCGGCCTCAAGCTGCCGTGGCTGGTCGTGAAAGCCCATCTGTCTTTGCCGGCGGCGCTGCCGGGACTTCTGCGGCAACGCGCGGCTATCCGGCGTGGAGCGCGCTTAACCAGCGCCGAGTTCGCCGCCGTGTTAAGCAGGCACTCCATCTCATTGCGGCAGGTGGCTCAACTGTGACCCCCGGCCGCACTCTGCTGATCATCCCCGCCTACAACGAGGAGGGCGCCATCGCCAGCGTGGTTCGTGAGGTGAAGGAGACACTTGCCGAACTGCCCATCCTGGTCATCGACGACTGCTCCGCGGACTCCACCGTCGACCAGGCCCGCATGGCCGGAGCGAGCGTTCTCCAAGTTCCCTATCATCTCGGTCTCGGAGGCTGCGTGCAGGCCGGCTACAGACTGGCATACGAGTTGGGTTACGACCAGGTGGTGCGAATCGACGGCGACGGCCAGCACGATCCGCGCGATATTCCGCGGTTGCTCGAAACTCTGACGCGCACGGGCTGCGAAATGGTGATCGGCATCCGATCCAAGGAATCCGGCGGACTGCAGACCCACCTCATCCGCAGACTCGGCATCCACTTCTTCCGGTTGATCCTGCGGCCCATCCTGGGCCGTTCACCGGGCGACCCTACGTCGGGATTCGTCGCCGTCAGCAGACGCGCGCTGCAGGTCTTTGGCCGCAGTTTCCCGCTGGAATACCCAGAGATTGAAACGCTGGTCGTGCTGCAGCGCCGCCGGTTCCGCTTTGAGGAGGTCCCCTGCCGCATGCGCCGCCGCATGGCCGGGCGCAGTTCCATCACCGCTCTGAAGTCCGTCTACTACGTCATCCACGTCCTGCTGGGCGTGTTTATCAACATCCTCCGCTTTGACGGCCGGCCCAGAAGGGGCCAGGCATAGACTCCCATGGAACGGCTACTCGACGCCCTCGCCATTCTCAGCCTTGCTCTGTTCATCATCGTGCTGCGGTCACTGCGGCGCGAGCACATTCGGGTGGAGCACTCCGTCAGTTGGCTGGCTGCCTCAGTGGCGTTGCTGGCCCTTTCGCGAAGCCGCGCCCTGCTGGAGAGACTCTCCGCGTGGCTGGGTCTGCACGACGCTTCGGAGGCGCTGATCGCCATCATCCTGGTCGTGTTCCTTGGGGTCTTCTACCGCTACTCTCGAATCGTCTCCGGCTTGAAGGACATGAACATCACCCTCACCCAGCGGCTGGCGATCCTCGAGCACAAATTGCAACGACAGCATGAAGAAACACAAGACAAGTCCTGATCCGCAACCCGTCCAGTCCGCCGGCCTGCCGTGGTGGCTGGCGCCGGCGCTGGCCCTCGCGGCACTCATCGCCTATCTGCCCGCGCTGAACGGCCCCTTCCTGTTCGACGACCTCAGCCTGCCCATGCTGAACCCAGCGAACGCCCTGACCGTCTCCGGTTATCTCACGCGCGGCGTGCGCGCTCTCTCCAATATCAGCCTGCTGGCTGACCGCTCGCTCTGGGAATTGAACACTTTCCCCTACCATCTTCAGAACCTGCTGCTCCACTTGGCCAGCACACTGCTGCTGTTCCTGGTGGTTCGAAGCCTAGTCGAGCGGCTCGTGCGGGAGCGCGCCCCGGTTGCCGCCGCCTTCGCTGCCGCGGTATTCCTGCTGCACCCCCTCCAGACGGAAGCCGTCTCCTACATCGCCAGCCGTAGCGAAGTGATGCAGGTGTTCTTCGCGCTGCTGGCTTACTGGCTCTTCCTAGGCACCGGCACGCAGGCCATGGGCTGGGGGCGCGCCGCGGCCGTCCTCGGCGCGCTGGGACTCGGCGTCCTGAGCAAGGAGCCTGCCGTCGCCATGGTGGCCGTCTTCCTGTTCACCGATTACCTCCTTGACCCGGACGGTTCGCTGCGCCGCATCCGCGCCAACTGGCGCCTGTACGCACCGCTCGCCGTTGCCGCCGTGGCTGGCGGCGCCTTCATTTACCGCATCGCCTCGCGCGAGGGCACTGCCGGCATCGGCATCGGCGTCAGCCCCACCGACTATCTCTGCACACAGTTCCAGACTATCTGGGTCTACCTGCGGCTCTTCATCTTGCCGTGGGGTCAGAACCTGGATCACGCCTTCCCAGTTGTGAAAGCTCCCGGCACCGCGCTTTCCTGGGCTGGTCTGGCGGGCATCGTGTTGTTGCTCGCCGGCGCTTGGGTGGGCCGGAGGAAGTACCCGCTGGCCGCGCTGGGCATCTTCGCGTTTCTTGTGCTGCTGACCCCTACGTCTTCCATCATCGCCATCGCCGACATGCTGGTCGAGCGCCGCGTCTATCTGCCATCGTTGGGACTCGCCCTCGTGCTTGCCGAAATCGTCATCCGTCTCAAGCCGGCCCGCGGGCAATTTGCCTGGCTATCGGTGATCGTCCTCGCGCTGGCCGGGCTCACCATGAGCCGCAATAACGTCTACGCCAGCACCACCGCCATGTGGAAAAGCGCCGTCGACGCCAACCCCGCCAATTATAGAGCGCAGTTCCAGTTGGCCTACTCTTACTACGAACAAGGACGCTGCACAGAGGCTTCAGACCACTACGGCGCCGCCGCCCAACTGCGCAAGCCGGATTACCGCATGTTGGTGGACTGGTCCCTCGCTCTGGAGTGCGCCGGCAACGCCGAGATGGCCCTTGAGAAACTCCAGCAGGCCACCAAACTGGAGCGCAACCCCCACGCCTGGTCGCAAATCGGCATGATCTACGGCAAGCGCCACCAACTCGACAATGCAATGGAGGCCCTGAACCAGGCGCTGGCAATTGATCCTCGAAACGAGACAGCCCTGGTCTATCGCGGCAACGTCCGTGTCATGCAGGGGCAGCCCTCCGCGGCGCTGGCCGATTTCGACCTCGTCCTCGCGATGAACCCGTCCAATCAGATGGCCCTGCAGGGCAGAACCGCCGCCCTCCAGGCCGGCGCTGTGGCGAAATAGGATCCGCCGTGCGCATCGGCGTCAACGCGCTGTACCTCATCCCCGGCGGCGTCGGCGGCACCGAGATCTACCTGCGGCGGCTGCTGGAAGCCATGGAGTCGATCGGCTCCGGCCACGAGATCGTCGTCTTCACCAACCGCGAGACCGGCAGCCTTGGTCCGCGCTCCGTTCAACTCCCCGTGTGGGCGGTCAACCGGCCGGCGCGCATCCTCCACGAGCAGTTCAACCTGCCGTTTCT
>JACRKW010000192.1 GCA_016215215.1 Acidobacteriota bacterium | reverse complement strand
CTGCAGACCAAGACATGGGACCCGGAAGGAATCGTCAGCACTCTGCCGGCGCTGGCCACGGCGCTGTTGGGCGTGATGGCCGGCCACATCCTGCGGCTGAAGCGCGCGCTGCCGGAGCGCACGACGTGGCTGTTCTTCGCCGGCTGCCTACTGCTGGCCGCCGGCCTGGTGTGCGACCAGTGGCTCCCCATCAACAAGAAGCTGTGGACCAGTTCATTCGCGCTCTTCATGGCGGGGCTCGACTTCCTGGTGTTCGCCATGTTCGCCTGGTGGATCGATGGAATGGGGCGCCGGAAAGCCGTGCAGCCGCTGGTGGTGATGGGCATGAATGCCATCGCGGTGTACATGCTGTCGGAGCTGCTGTCGGAGACGATGAACTCGATCCACTGGCGTGAAGGGACGGCGCTGGTGTCTCTCCAACAGTGGATCTACCGGGTCTGTTTCGCGCCGCTGGCGCAACCGCATATGGCGTCGCTGCTATGGGCGCTGGCCTTCACGCTGCTGATGTACGGCGCGGCATGGTGGCTGCACCGGAAGGGCTGGTTCCTGAAGGTCTGACGCCTATCCGTGCGTGAGGATCTGCCCCGCGACATCCTCGCAGTGTTCCACGTAGCGCTCGATCAGCACTTTCAGGGGCACGGGCTCGGCGAGGCCGACTTTGCAGGGCGTTTCGAGCTTGGCTTCGGGGATATTCGAGAGCACGTGAGCCAGCAAACGGTTCTGGCAGACCCACAGGTCGACAAGCTGCTGCCACTCAAACGTCGCGTAGCACTGAACGTCCACCCATTCGTCCTGGGGAGGGAAGCTCGCGATGAGATTGGGCCCCGACAACGCGCGGGCGAGCCAGCGCTGGTGCGTGGCGGACCAGTCGACCAGGTGCCCCAGGGCCTGCTGGCGCGTCCAGGGCAGGCGCTTGAGGCGGTGCACGGCCTCCACTTCGCCCCAAGTGTCAAAACAAACGGCGCAGCGGTCCACGATGAGCGCCAGCCGGTTCACGAGCGGCGTGAGCCTGGCGGCCTTGGCGCTGGTGGGGCTGGGCTGGGGGGGAGGAGGCGCAAGGTCCGCTTCCGGGCCGGTGCATTGTTCGACTGTCTCGCGGTAACTCGCAAGATCAATCCCGTGTTCGGTGAGCAGCCTGGCTGCAAAGCACTCCTCCTGGCGCAGGAGCCCAAGCACGATGTGGTCTTCCGTGATCCACTTGTGCTTCAGCCGGCCGCTTTCCTCGGCGGCGTACTTGAGGGCGCATACACACTCCGGCGACAAGGGAAGATCGACGGAATTGGCGGTTGCTTTCCCGGCTGAGGTGCGGCTGTCCTTGATCTGCCGGCGGATGGATTCACACGCCTCCTGGGACAGACGTAGCTTCAACTCCGCATTTTCACGCATCAGTCCCAGCAGCAGGTGTTCGGTCCCGATGGTCTGCGAAGCGACAAGGCCAGCCTCGTAGCGGGCGAAAAAGATGACACGGCGCGCCTTTTCCGTGAAACGGTCGAACATCTCGCCCTCCTTTCGCCCAGTATGCACCAAATTGCGACGGGGTGGGATTTCATTCGGGCTTCTTTCATTCGGCCTTCTTGGATGGATGCCGGTAGGGTCCGAACTGGCCGAAGCTGAGGGGCTGCGCGGGCGGGCCCGCTAAACTGGTGGAGATGCCCGAACCCGGCGCCCTGCTGATCCACATCACCGGCCACGACAAGCCGGGCCTGACGCATTCGCTGACCTCAATCTTGGCGCGCTACAAAGTGCGCGTGCTCGACATCGGGCAGGCGGTGATCCATGACGCGCTGGCGCTGGGGATCCTGGTGGAGATGACGGAGGCGATGCGCTCCTCGGCGCTGCTCACCGAGCTGCTGCTGGCGGCTCACGAGCTGGGCGTGCAGGTGAAGTTCTCGGCGTCCACGGCGGATGAGTATGAGGCGTGGGTGTCGATGCAAGGCAAGCGCCGGTTCATCGTGACCGTGCTGGGACCGACCATCGAGGCGTCGCACATCGCGGCGGTGAGCGGAGTGCTGGCCGGGCAGGGGCTGAACATCGACCGCATCGACCGGCTTTCGGCGCGCACACGGTTGAGCGGGAGCGAGGGACCGCCACGATTCTGCTTTGAATTGAGCGCCAGCGGGGGCTCGTCGCCGGAAGGGGTCGACGAGGATGCCGTACGGACACGCCTGGCCGCGCTCACCGCGATGGGCGAGATCGACATCGCGTTTCAACACGATTCGGTGTGGCGGCGCAACCGCCGCCTGGTGGCGTTCGACATGGACTCGACACTGATCCAGGGCGAGGTGATCGACGAACTGGCGCGTGAGGCGGGGGTGGGCGAGCAGGTGCAGGCGATCACCGAAGCGGCCATGCGGGGTGAACTGGACTTCCAACAGAGCTTCCGCCGCCGCGTGGGACTGCTGAGGGGGCTGCCGGAGGCGGCGCTGGCGCGCGTGGTGGAACGCATCCCGCTCACCGATGGAGCCGAACGGCTGGTTTCGACGCTCAAGCGGCTGGGGTACAAGACGGCGATCCTCTCTGGCGGCTTCACCTTTTTCGGCAAGGCTCTCCAGGAGCGGCTGGGAATCGACCATCTGCACGCCAACACGCTGGATGTGCGGGACGGCGCGGTCACCGGGGAGGTGATCCCGCCCATCGTCGACGGCGCGATGAAGGCGGAACTGCTCCAGACATTGGCGGTGCGCGAAGGGTTGAGCCTGGAGCAGGCGATCGCCGTGGGCGACGGCGCCAACGATCTGCCGATGCTGCGGCTGGCCGGCCTGGGCATCGCTTTCCGGGCCAAGCCGGTGGTTCGCGCCGGGGCGAAGCAGTCCATCTCCGCCCTGGGGCTGGACGGCATTCTTTACCTCATTGGAGTGCGCGACCGGGAAGCCGCGGGGGAGTAGTTCGGCCCCATTCTTGCTCATGACCGGGCAAGGCGCCTCGCCTGGCGCTTTGGCGGCCCTCTGAATCCCGATACGGATCACCAGCCGGTTCCATTTCGGCACGCTGTGCCATTCCGGTGCCGGCCGCCGGCGGACTGCCGCCCGCGCTGTCCGCGACGAACCTGACAAGAAAGGGTGCAACCCCGACCCATGCGCAAGTACCTATTTACGTTGGCGCCGTTCATTCTGGCCGTTGGCATGCTGAGCCCAGCCCGGGCCGCCAGCATCCGTTTCGAAGCAGTGAGCGGCGTAACCGACGGGACCTACAATATCGGTCCATACCGGATTCAGGTGGATGGCGTGGAATTCCAGGCCATGTGCTACGACTTTCAACACTCGGTGAGCGGCGGCCAGACCTGGCAAGCGAATCTGCTCACACTGACCGATCTGTCACTGGCCTACTTCACCGGCGTGCCCGGCTACCAGGAGAAGTACGCCGAGGAGATGTGGCTCTACTCCCAGTTGCTGACCGCGAACAGCGCAACAGCCCGTGTGGGAATCCAGCACGCCGCCTGGCTGCTGTTTACGCCCAGCGCACCGTCTGCCGGCGCGACGGCGTGGCTTTCCGCCGCTACTGCCGCGCGGCTGGCGGGTTTTCCGGGCATCGATCTGAGCACGTACAGGGTGGTGAATTCCCTGCCCGGCGCCCCGCTGGTGCAGGGCTTCATCATCGGGGGCTTCCCGCCTGCGTCCGTTCCGGAACCGGCTCCCTACGTGGCGACGGGCGCGGGCCTGGTGCTGCTTGCCGTCTGGAAGCGCCGCCGCTAGCGTACGGGGGGCATACGGACGCTGGAGACGCGGCATTCGCGCTGGCCGACGCAGGGGACGGGCTTGAGGTTCCTGTCCATGCACACCCGAACCTCGCTCAAGTAGTTCGAACTGCACGTGACCACCACGGACGACGCCCCCAATCCGCTGTTGGGGAGCAGAACTGCGGCCAACCTGCGCCTCGAACCGGCCGCGCGTACTGCGGCCAGAGGCCATGCAGGACAAACGAGAAACGGCGGCCCGGCGCGCACTGCGGGTCGCGAGCGTTGTCCGGCCGGCCGGCGCAATAGGCGGGCGACCAGGAGAGAGCGAGCATGTAGTAGTCGAACTTGCCTGCCTCTCCGGCTGGCCTTCGAGGTTCGGCGGCCGGCACGACGAATGGCAGCAACAAGGCTGCGACGATTGCAACTCGCATGAAGTGAAGGATAACGGATGGAACCACCCATCCGCTATCCTGAAGCTTGTGTGTGGCATAGCAGGATTCACCAAGCTCGACCACGCGGTTGAGCCCGGGCGCATCGGAGCCGTCATCGAGACGATCCGGCACCGCGGCCCGGACCACCAGGGAACGCACGAATCGCCGTTCGTCTCACTGGGCAACGCGCGTTTGTCCATCATCGACCTGGCGCAGGGCGATCAGCCCATTTTCTCGCCTGACGGCGACACGGTGATTGTCTACAACGGCGAGGTCTACAACCATGCCGAGGTACGGACGGAACTGGAGTCGCTGGGCCACCGCTTTGAAACCCGCAGCGATACCGAGGTGGTGCTCAAAGCGTTCCTCCAATGGGATACGCGCAGTTTCGAGCGCCTCCGCGGCATGTTCGCCATCGCGCTGTGGAGCGAATCGAAACGCCGGCTGGTGCTGGCGCGGGACCGCATGGGCATCAAGCCGCTCTACATCTACCACCGCGGCCGCGACCTCTACTTCGGCTCCGAACTCAAGACCCTGTTCACCCACCCCGAGATCCCGCGCCGGATCGACCTGACCGGGCTCGGCTACTATCTGGCGCTGAATTACGTTCCCGCGCCGCACACGCTGATCGACGGGTTGGAGAAGGTCCTGCCGGGAGAGTACATCGAATGGCGTGACGGCCAGATCTACCGCGCACCCTATTGGAGCCTGCGCTTCCAGCCCGACGACCGTATCTCGCTCACGGACGCACGCGACGAGCTCGACCGCCTGATGCGCGCCTCGGTGAGGGAGCACCTGATCTCTGACGTGCCGTTGGGCGTCTGGGCGTCGGGCGGGCTGGACTCCTCGGCGGTCCTGCACTATGCGGCCGAGGCTGTGCCGCGGCTGAACACGTTTTCGGTTTCGTTCCGCGGCCACGGCCATGACGAAAGCGCCTACTTCAACGAAGTGGCGGCGCACTACGGCACCAATCACGAGGTCTTCGATCTGAATCCGGAAGAGGACCTCACCGGCGCCATTGAGAAGATGGGCTACCACTCGGACGAGCCCTCCGCCGACGCCGGCGCGCTGCCCGTCTGGTTTCTTTCCGAGATGACGCGGCGGCGCGTGAAGGTCGCCCTCAGCGGCGAGGGCGCCGACGAACTGTTCGGCGGCTACCTCACCTACCTGGCTGACCGCTATGCCGTCACCGCACGCCGGACTCCGGCCTCTGCACGCAGGCTGGCGCTGCTGCTGGCCCGGGCGCTGCCGGTTTCAGACGCCAAGATCGGACTGGAGTACAAGGTGAAACGCTTCCTCGCCGGATCGCTGCTGCCCCCGGCCGAGGCGCACCTGTTCTGGAACGGTTCCTTCGACAACTCCACTCGCCGGTCGCTCTACCGCGCGCCGCGCTACCCCAATCCCGGCGAGCTGATGAACACGCTGCCCACCGAGGCGTTCGCCTGCGGCGATCTCAATCGCTTCCTGTGGCTGGACCAGCGCTACTACCTCGCCGACGACATTCTCTACAAGTGCGACCGCATGTCGATGGCGCACTCGCTGGAGGTGCGGCCGCCGTTCCTGGACCACCGCATCGTGGAGTTTGCCGCGCGCCTGCCGGAAGGGCTCAAGATCAACGTCAAGACGCTGAAGTTCGTACTGCGGGAGTTGATGCGGGACAAGCTGCCGGCCAGCGTGCTGACGCGCAAGAAGGAGGGCTTCGACATTCCGGCCCACAAGTGGTTCCGCGGCGTCCTGAAACCACTGCTCGAGGAGACGGTGTCGCCGGCTGCCGTAACCGCCACGGGGTTGTTCGACGCGCGCGCGGTGGAGAAGGTCAAGCACGATCACTACCAGCGCCGGGCGAACAACGGCTACCAGTTGTGGGGTCTGCTGACACTGTTCCTATGGATGAAACGATGGAACGTGCAAACCAATACCGGCTCCTGATCGTCCTCGCGCTGGCCGCGCTCATCTATGTGCCGACGCTGACGGCCCCGCCGCACCTGATGGACGACGTGGACGCGGTACAGGCGCAAATTGCGCGCAACATGCTCAACTCAGGCGACTGGGTCTCGGCGCGCCTGGACGGTGTCCTTTACCTGGAAAAGGCGCCACTGCCTTACTGGCTGATGGCCGGCTCCTATGCGCTCTTTGGCGTTACAGATTGGGCCGGACGCCTGCCGGTGGTGTTGTCGATCCTCGCACTGTGCGCGCTTGTGGTCTTCATGGGCCGCTGGGCCTTTTCGCGGGAAGCGGGCTTCTACGCCGGGCTTGTCGTGGCCACCTCCGTCGGCGTGTTCCTGTTCACGCGCATTCTGATCCCGGACATCACCCTTACTTGCACCATCGCGCTGGCGCTGTGGGCCATGCTGCGCGCTCTGGATGAAGAGGAACGGCGGCCGCGGCTGTGGGCGGCGGTGATGGCCGTATCGATGGGCGCGGGACTCCTGCTGAAGGGCCTCATCGCGCTCGTCTTTCCCGGCGCGGCTGGCTTTCTGTTCCTGCTCTTTTCCGGCCAGTTGGTGCAGCGGCGCACCTGGCAGCGGCTGCGGCCGGTCTCTTCCACTCTGCTGATTCTGCTGGTGGCCGCGCCGTGGCACATCCTGGCCACCTTGCGCAACCCGCCGTACTTCGATGCATCCATGACCAGTTCCTCAACCGGCGCTGGCCGCGCGACTACAACACGGTCCCTCGCCACCTCTTCTGGCTTTTCCACCTGCTGTGGTTCTTCCCCTGGAGCGCCTACCTGCCGCGCCTGGCCCGGCTCACCTACCGCGGCGCGGACCGTCCGGCGCGCGTGCGCCTGCTATGCCTGTGCTGGCTGGGGTTCATCCTGGTCTTTTTCACCTTCTCCACGACGCAAGAGTACTATTCGATGCCCGCGTATCCAGCCTTTGCGCTGCTGCTCGGGTGCGCCATGGCCGAGGGCTCTGCGTGGCTCCGCCGCGGCGCCTACGCCGTGGCTGGCGTCTGCACGTTAGCCTGCGCCGCCGTGGTCTTCATCCTGGTGCAGGTGTGGAACGTGCCCGCTCCGGGCGACATCTCCGCCGCACTGGCAAGCAACCCGGATCTCTACACGCTTTCGCTGGGACACATGGGCGACCTGACGCTCAACTCCTTCGCCTACCTGAAGGCGCCGCTGGCGCTGGCCGGCGCGGCGTTCCTGCTTGGGGCCGCCGCCGCGTGGCGCTACCGCGCCCGTGCCACGCAGATCGCGCTGGCAATCATGATGGTGCTGTTCCTCAACGCCGCGCGCATCGCCATGATCGCCTTCGACCCCTACCTCAGCTCGTATCCGCTGGCCGGCGCCCTAAGGGCCGCGCCACCGGGGCAGGTGATCTTCGCCGACCAGTACTACACCTTCAGTTCAGTGTTCTTCTATGCGGACCTCAAGCAAGCGCTACTTCTCAACGGGCGATACAACAACCTGGAATATGGCTCCTACGCGCCAGGCGCGCCGGACGTATTCATTGACGACGCCCGCCTGCTGGCGCTGTGGCGCGAGCCGCGCCGCGCCTATCTGGTGGTTGAGGGGCCGACGATCGCCGCGCTCGAACAACTCCTCGGCCGTGAGTGGCTGCACCTTGTGCGGGCCGCGGGCGGCAAGTCGCTATTCGTGAACCATCCATGGACGGCCGGGGTGAGGCCATGAGGATTATGGTGGATGCCACCGCGCTGCTGCTGCGCAGCGCCGGGGTCAAGGGTGTGCTCTATCACTGGATCCAGGCCATGCGCGAGCTGCCCGGCGGTCATGAAGTTCTCACCTATCCGCCCATGCGCTCCATCGGGGCGCTGGACCATCAGCGCAGCGTCGCCTCCGCCTGGGCCACCTGGAAGGGACTCGCCATGACCATCGCCAATCAGCGGCTGGGCGTGCCCTTCCCGCGATGGCACGCGCGTGGCGTGGACATCTTCCACTGCTCCAACCAGGTTCGCATCCCGCCGCGAAACTGCCGGCTGACGGCCACCGTCCACGACCTGACCTGCTGGAAGATGCCGGAGTTGCATACGGCCGGCAATGTCGCCGCCGACGCAAGATACGCCGAGAACGTGCTGCTGCGGGCTGACCGCCTCATCGCCGTGAGCGAAAACACCCGCCGCGACGCGGTGGAGCAGCTCGGCATCGCGCCGGATCGCATCGCCGTGATTCCGAACGGCGTCTCCGAGGAGTATTTCACGGCGGTGCCCGCAGAGGCCCGGCGGCCGTACGTTCTATCGGTCGGCACCATTGAGCCGCGGAAGAACATCGACCGGCTGCTGGACGCCTGGCTCGGCCTGCCGCCGGCTATCCGGGAGGCTTTCGACCTGGTTATCGCCGGCCCGCAGGGCTGGGCCGCGGAGTCCACGATCGCCCGCCTGCAAACGGCGCCGTCCGGCATCCGCTGGCTGGGTTACGTGGCAGAGAAGGACCTGCCTGCGCTCACACGAGGCGCGACGCTGCTCGCCTACCCGTCCCTCTATGAAGGCTTCGGCCTCCCGCTGGCGCAGGCCATGGCGGCCGGAGTCGCCTCCGTCACCTCGAACGTCAGCTCCCTGCCTGAAGTCGCCGCCGGCTCGGCTCGGCTGGTGGATCCGCTGAGCGTGCTGGAAATCCGCGGCGCTCTCGCCGCTCTGCTGGAAGACCCAGATGAGCGCGCGCGGCTGGGGGACTTGGGCCGCCGGCACGCGCTAGCGCAGTACCGTTGGCCCATCGTCGCCCAGCGCAGCCTGGCGTTCTTCAACCAGACCGCCGGTATACTTGGAAGTTGACCGTGACCCAGCCCGCACTGATCTTCGAACGCGTGACCAAAGGCTTCAGCATGCACAAAGGCAGTGCTCTGCTGGTCAGCTGCAGGACCTCAACTTTGAAATCGGCCACGGCGAGTGCGTCGCCCTCGTCGGCCCCAACGGCGCGGGCAAAAGCACGATTCTCAGCCTCATCGCCGGCCTCTCGCCGCCCGACGAGGGCCGCGTCGAGGTGAACGGCCGCGTCGCGGCCATGCTGGAACTCGGCTCCGGCTTCCACTACGATCTGACCGGCGAGGAAAACGCTCTTCTCAATTCGTCCCTGCTCGGCCTCACCCGGCAGGAGGCCAAGGCTGCCATTCCGGGCATTGTCGAATTTGCCGGGCTCGGCGAGTTCATCCGCGAACCCCTGCGGACGTACTCCACGGGGATGGTGATGCGCCTGGCTTTTGCCGTTGCCGTACACGTCGATCCGGATATTCTGCTGATCGACGAGGTGCTGGCCGTCGGCGACCAGCAGTTTCAGAAGAGGTGCTTCGAGAGGATCCACGCTTTCCGGCAAGCGGGCAAGACCCTGGTCTTCGTATCGCACGCCACGGAACTGCTCAGGGAGTTGTGCGATCGCGCCATCTGGCTGGACCACGGCCGCCTGGTGCACGACGGCCCGCTCGGCGAAGTTCTGGACGCCTACGCGCGCAAGGCTTAGCTGCCGTCCTCCACGCGGAAATCCCACGCTTGGATCTGCCCGTCCCCTTCCACGTACTGCACCAGCGCATATTCTCCCGGCGCCAGTGTCTTGGCCGGCCAAACCTTGTACAGGTTGTCGCGTACCTGCTGACGAAAGACCTCCACCTGCTCCATGTCGAAGAAGACCTGCTTGCTGACCGGCTCCAGGTTCCAGATGGCCACCTGCCGCGCCGCCTTGCGCGGTTTCATCCGGACGATGCTGAACCGCGCCAGATTGTCGATGCGGAAATACAGCTCGGGCTTGTTGGACGGTACGGCCAGGGCGGCGTGTTCGCCCGACACTTCCAACACCGCCTTACCCGCCACGATCGGGATGGGCGACATGGCCTTGAGGATGGAGCGCTTCTTGTTCGTCTGCGCCTTCACCTCGGCCAGCTTGATCTCCACCACTTTCCCTTCACGCACGAAGTACACGCCAGGCGACTCGGGGATACTGGAAACCTCGCGCGCCATCTCACGGTCGAACTTCTCCTCGGCATCCTCCACCGCGGCCTGTTTCTTTTCCTCCTCGACGCGGTTCCTGCGCTCGCCTTCGGTCTTCTTCAGGTCCACCAGTTCCAGCGGCAGATCCTCCCAGTCGCTGCGCTCCACCGAGTAGTACCGCACACGGTCCTGACGCACCTGGTACTCGCGGACCACGTGATGCGTGCCGTCCTTCAAGTACAGGCGGAAGTTCTCCGCCCAGGCGAGGACGGCCAGCAGCAGGACTGCGATCAGGACGCGCATGTAGCTCCTCTTCTATTATGGGACGGTGATTAACAAACGCACTCTAGGACGAACGGGCTGGCAGGTGACGGAGATCGGATATGGCGCCTGGGGCCTCGGCGGCAACCAGTGGCGCGGCCACAAGGAGGACGATGCCCTGGCTGCCCTGCGGCGAGCGCTGGAGCTTGGGCTGAACTTCATCGACACCGCGCTGGCCTACAACGAAGGGCACAGCGAGCAACTGATCGCCCGCACTCTGAAGGAGACCGGCGCCACGAGTTACGTCGCCACCAAGGTTCCGCCGAAGAACCGGCTTTGGCCCGCCCGCGAAGGCATCGGGCTGGACGACGTGTTCCCGTACGACTACATTGTCGAGTGCACGGAAACGTCGCTGAGGAACCTGGGCGCGGAGACGCTGGACCTGCAACAGTTCCACGTCTGGAACCACGAGTGGCTCGCGCGCGAGGAGTGGCGGCGCGCCATCCAGGACCTGAAACAGGCGGGCAAGGTCCGCCACTGGGGCATATCGATCAACGACCACCAGCCCGACAGCGCCCTGGAGGCATGCCGCACCGGCCTGATCGACACGGTCCAGGTGATTCACAACACCTTCGACCAGAGCCCTGAA
>JACRKW010000191.1 GCA_016215215.1 Acidobacteriota bacterium | reverse complement strand
GCCACCAATAATGTCTCCTCGTCCAGCCACTCGAACGCCCGCACGCCCCTCTCGAACTTCGTCGCCGCCCACGGCTCTCCGCCCCCGGAGTTCAACAGCCACACCTGCGCCCCGCCGCCCTGCGCTTCCGCCGCGCCAGCCGGCGCCCCCCCCGCCCCCGGGGCTTTCCTCGATGTCAGGAACGCGATCTTCTTGCCCGACGGCGAAAACTTCGGTCCGCTCTCGCTGTCCTGACCCCGCGTCAGTTGGATCTCTTCGCTCTCTCCCAGCCGCTTCAGGTACAGGTGCGAGATGCTCTCGCCCTTCTCCTTGTCCATCCGCGACTTCACGTACACCACCGTCTTCCCGTCCCTGCTCCAGTTCAGTGACGACGCCGACTCCTGCAACAGCAGATCGTCCACCGTCCACTTCTCCGCCGCCGCCGCCAGCCACAACCCGATGAGTCCAACCAGTACCGTGCGCATCCCACTATTCTTACTCGCCCGGAGTCCGTATGCAGGTTCATCCTGGAAGAGAGAGGGGGTGCATTCCGATGGTGAGTATGCCGCCCCTCGGACGGTGACTTTCAAGGCATTGGGGCCTACTGATCCATCTGGTTCTTGGAAGAGCGCGAAAGCCAAGACTCCGCGCCCCCCTTTTCATCGTCTCGATGAGCGTAGCGGATTACCCCTAAGCATCGTAACGTCGCCGCAGGGCCGCTTCCGTCTCGCCGGGCAAACTGACTGTCGCTGCCCCACCGCCTTCGGCCAACTTCCGGATGCGGCGTCACTCGGCCGCGACTTCGGGTACACCGCTTGGCCAGTGCTGCTGCCATTCGCCTCGGCCCAGAGTTTCTTGTCGTCCCGACCAACTCCGTCTTCTCTGCTATCATCCACTGATCGAGACACAGATGCCCATCACCACATTCAACAGCTTCAACGACGGACTCGCCCCGAATCAAAGAAGCCGGGAGCATTTCATCGCCAGTATAGATCTCGAAGACGGCCCACACTGGGTTCCGTATGCCGACGGGGTCTGGATCCAACCCTGCCACTTCAATGTCACCTCCGGCGGGTTCAGTGTTGTCCTGAAAGGTTTCCCCGGCGCCGCGCTCGGCACTCACTACCACATCGGGACCGTTCGAGGTTTTACGATGCGTGGTCACTGGCGGTACCTCGAACATGATTGGGTTGCGAAACCCGGCACGTTCATCTATGAGCCCGCCGGCGAGGCCCACACGCTGATCATCACTGCCGACTCTCCGGAGCCGGCGCTGATTTTCTTCGCCGTCGAGGGTGGCCTCATTTACCTGGACAAACAGGTCGACGGAGGTTTCGCCGCTTATGAGGACGGCTTCACCGCCTTGGAATTTTGCCTGAAGTACTACCGAGAGACCGGTCTTGATGTGCGCAAACTCGATGCCCTGGTTCGCTAGCTTGGCTCCGGTCTGACAGCCGGCTGCAGCGGACGGAGTTCCGCCGCCGCAACCGGCTCGTTACCCCCAGGAAACGGCTGCAACGAATTAGGTTGGTGCTGATCACGCGACTCGGAAACAATCCACCGGGACGCAGAACGCCAAAGCCACCGGAGCGCCGCGGCCGGGTTCTCCTGGATCGTCAGCCACCCGGAAGTTGTCCACTCCACTGCCGATGTTCTCGGACGAGTCCACATGGTTGCGCCCCTGTAGCGCCCCTTCCAGTTCGTACGGCGAAACCATCGTGATTCCACGAACGACCTGCGGACTCAACATCCGTATGGCGCGTCCACCGGCGCCAGGCGTGGGGCGGCTGCTGTGATAATGTTCTAGGCGTTATAGACCGTCCGGATTTCGGACGCGCGGACGGCTCCCGGAGGAAAGCATGCGGCTCGCGGGATCAAACGATGGCGGCGCGCGAATGCCTGAGCGCCGCATGGAGGACGGGCTGAAAGCTTCGGTTCGTTCTTGCTACCCAACACCTGACCGCAACAGCCGCAGCCGGCGGGATCTCCTGGCGCTGGCCGGCCTCACGGCCATCGGGACTGCCCGCGCGCAACGTCCATCGGAGGCGCTGGATCCCGCGTCGCCTCAGATCGGCATCCTGCTCGCCACCACATACACCACGGGGACGCTCGAGGAGCGGCTGGACGAAGCGAAGGCCCACGGGCTCGCTTGCGCGCAACTCAGCATGGCTTGCGCCGGCCTACCCGACATGCCCGATGAAATGCCCGCGGATCTGCCGGAGAGATTCCGCCGTGAAACGGCGGCTCGCGGCATCAGGATCGCAAGCCTGCAGGGCACGTTCAACATGTGTCATCCGGATGAGGAGCACCGCCGGATGGGTCTGCGGCGTCTCCGGGTCCTGGCCGAAGCGTTCCCGCGGACGGCGATCCACATTTGCACCGGTACGCGCAACCCGAGCAGCATGTGGCGGCGCCATCCGGAGAACAACTCCCCGCAGGCATGGCGGGACATGGCCGCCTGCGTTCGCGAGGCGGCCGATACCGCCCGGCAAGCCCAGGTCGTCCTCGCCTTCGAGCCGGAGGTGAACAACGTCGTGGATTCAGCCCGGAAGGCGCGGCAGCTTCTGGATGAGATCGGCTCTCCTCACCTGAAAGTCACGTTCGATCCCGCCAATATCTTTCACGCGGGGGAACTGCCCCGCATGAAGGAGATGCTCGAAGAGGCGTTTGCGCTCGTGGGCAAGGACATTGTGCTGGCGCATGCGAAGGATCTCGACCACGACGGCGACGCCGGGCACAAGGCCGCGGGCGAGGGGCTACTTGACTACGATCTGTACCTGCGCCTGTTGCGCGCCAACCGCTTCAACGGACCGCTCCTGCTCCACGGGCTGAGCCGGGCGCAGGTGCCGGGCTGCGCTGCCTTTCTACGCGCCAAGCTGGCACGCGCCGCCGGCTAGCTGACTGGCCCATTCCGCCATTCCGTGGAGCGTCGGCATAGTATCCTGCCGCGGTGGGGTGCATTGTGTACCGGGCGGCAACCCATCACCGAAGCTTGCGATCACGACTGACCCTGACAATCCCAACCACATCCTCTCGGCTGCTTCCCGCGGACCTAACGACTGTGCGCTTTGAGCGGAACTCGCAATGCGGTCCCGGCGGGCCTGCCTCTCGCCCTATCAGCCGCTAAACTGGTTGCATGAACCTGACGGGCAAGAAAGTCGTGATCTTCG
>JACRKW010000190.1 GCA_016215215.1 Acidobacteriota bacterium | reverse complement strand
GGCCAACATTCTCAAGCCCGCCCTGTCGCGCGGCGAAATCCGGTGCATCGGCGCAACCACCCCCGGCGAGTTCCGCAAGTCCATCGAGAAGGACCGCTCGCTCGAACGCCGCTTCCAGGCCGTCAAGGTCCCGCCGCCCACCGAGCAGGACGCCTGCCGCATCCTCTTCGGCATCAAGGAGCGTTACGAGAAGTTCCACGCTGTGGCATACACCGACGAGGCCATCGAGACTTCCGTCTTCTCCTCCTCCCGCTTCATTCCGGACCGCTTCCTGCCCGACAAGGCCATCGACCTCATCGACGAGGCCGGCGCACGCGTCAAACTCCGCCAGACCACGCTACCGCCGGAGATCAGTGACATCCAGAAGCGCGTCAAGTTCATCTCCCACCGCATGGAGACCGCCATCGCCAACCACGAGTTCGAGAAGGCGCGTTTCTACAGCGACGAGGAGCGCCGTGAGCGAGAGAACCTCCGCCTGCTGCGCGAAAAGTACAACCTCGACGACACCTCCACCGGCATCGTCACCAAGGAAGACATCGAGGACGTGGTCGCCCGCTGGACCGGCGTGCCCATGACCGCCATCAAGGAAGAAGAGGTGGCCAAGCTGCTCCGCATCGAGGAGGAGCTCCACAAGCGCGTCATCAGCCAGGAGAAGGCCATCGGCGCTCTGGCTCGCGCCATCCGCCGCTCCCGCGCCGGCCTCAAGTCGCCCAAGCGGCCCTCCGGCTCATTCCTCTTCCTCGGGCCCACCGGCGTCGGCAAGACCGAGGCCGCGCGGGCGCTCTCTGAGTTCCTGTTCGGCAGCGAGAAATCCCTCATCCGCTTCGACATGTCGGAGTTCATGGAGAAGCACGCCGTCTCCAAGCTCATCGGCTCGCCCCCCGGCTACGTCGGCTACGAGGAGGGCGGCCAGTTGACCGAGCGCGTCAAGCGCAATCCCTACTCCGTCATCCTGCTGGACGAAATCGAGAAGGCGCACCCGGACATCTACAACATCCTGCTCCAGGTCTTTGAGGATGGCCAGCTCACCGACGGGCTCGGCAACACGGTGGACTTCAAGAACACCATCATCATCATGACCTCCAACCTCGGCGCGCGCTTCCTGGACAAGAAGGGGCAGCTTGGCTTCTCGTCCCAGCAGGCGGGTATGCCGCAGAAAGTCGAAGAGATGGTGAACGCCGAGGTGAAGCGTGCCTTCAATCCGGAGTTCCTCAATCGGCTCGATGAGGTGATCCTGTTCACCTCGCTGGCCGAGGACGACCTTGTCAAGATCATCGACCTGCTCGTGGGCCAGATCAACGTCAATCTCGCCGCCAAGCAGATTACCATCAAGCTCCACGCCGACGCCTCCAAGTACATCCTGGAAAAAACCTGTACCGACCGCAGCTATGGCGCGCGGCCTCTGCGCCGCGCCCTGCAGAAGTACATCGAGGATCCGCTTTCGGAGGCCCTCATCCAGGGCTCGCTCCAACGGCCGGCCGACTATGAGGTGTTCCTGGGCGAGACCGGCATCTTCTGCCGCCAGATCGGCGGGGAAGGCGAAGTGGCCATCGTCGGCGCCGGCTCGAGTGCGAATGACGGCGCGCCGATCTCTCTTTACCCGTTCTAGTGTTCCATGCAAGCCGCGCGCGTGAGCGAGCGAACGAGAGGCTAGTAATCACCCCTCATCTGATGGAACGCACGGCGCGCCAGTACCAGTGAACCGATCAGCAGCGCCAGCTTCACCCACGTCTCCTTGGCGCCCCAGTCGATCGGCTCCATGTCGAACAGTGGCGGTTCTGGCTGAGCCACCCGCGGAGGCGGGTCCACTTTCCGCTTTGCCGTTTTCGGCGGCGGGTCGAAGTTGGTGCCCTTGTGCGGCGGGTCGGCGTAGCCGGGTTCATTGGCCGGCGTTTGCGCCGAAAGCAGCCGCCCAAACAACATCAAACTGAGTATCAGCCTGCGCAACTTACCATCCTAGCCGACCAGACGGGCTCTCGGGAGTGTCTGGCCGAGAGTCACTGAGGCCGCGCGGCCACGGGGATCGATGTGAAGCTCAGCGATGGGTTGAACCTCAGCCCCAGCGCCGAAAGCCCCGCGGCCTGGTTGGACTGGAATTCCACCATGCCCCGGCGGCCCAACAAAGCCGGGTACTTCTCCGGAATGGAAAATGCAACGTGCCCGGACGCCGGCAGCGGGAAGGTGTCGCGTCCGAGTTCGGCGCCCGTGTCGTCCCGCATGATAGCGGTCACGGTCGCCTGAACCGCTGCCAGGTTCACCAAGGCTACCCCCGTCGAAAAACCGGCCTGGTTGTCGTAGGGAACCAGCACCGTGGCCGCCGTCCGGCTTTCGAGCGGCGACGTGCCTTCGGACTCCCTTCCCTCTCCGCCCCGTTGACGGAAGATGGCGTAGCCGGAAACCTGCCCCGATGTCCGGAGTTCCGCCCAGCCCGCCAGCGTTGCCGAGATCGCCGCCTCGGTCTCCACCAGCAAACCGGCGTTCGGCGCCAAGGTCCGCTCCAGGCTGCTGGCCACCAGCGTCACCGACGCGCCCTGTTGCGTCACCACCAAGGGTAGATCCAAAGCTGAGCCGTCATCGGCCGCCAGCGAAAGCCTGACGGTTGCCGGACCCGCGCCGACGTTCAACAGGCTCAGCGTCGTCTTCCACCCGCCGCCCGACGCCACCTGGGCAAACACCCCGGCGCGCGGCGTTGCCGCGGGGGGCGCGATGGTGAGCAGATACGAGCCGGCCGCACTGCCCCCCGCCGCGTCGCTTACCCGAATCGAGACAGCCGCCGAACCGGCGGCCGACGGCGTGCCGGAAAGCACGCCCTGCACCGAAAGTGACAGCCCCGCTGGCAGCGAGCCGCCAGTGATGCTCCACAGGTATGGAGCCCGTCCGCCCGCCGCCGCAAAGGTCAGCGAGTAGGCACTTCCAACGGCCCCATCCGGCAGCGGCGCCGCCGTCGTGATACGGAGAGTGTCGGTGATGCTGATCGAAAAACTCGCCGTGCCCGTCGCGCCTGCCAGGTCAGCCGCCCTCGCCGTGAAAGAGTATGAACCGGCCACTGCCGGCACGCCCGACACAAGCCCTGGCGCCGAGAGCGTGAGTCCCAGCGGCAGCGCCCCGCCCGTCACCGCCCAACTGTATGGAGCCACCCCGCCGCTCGCTGACAGCGCCTGGCTGTACGCCGTTCCCACTGCCCCGTTCGGCAGCAGAGGGCTGGTGGTGATCAGCAGTCCAGCGCCGATCGTTACCGTGAAATTGCGGGAACTCTCCCGCGCCGCTGAGTCCACCACCCGGACGTTGAATGAGTATGTTCCCGTCGCCGTCGGGATCCCCGACAACACCCCGGCCGCCGACAGCGTCAGCCCGGGCGGCGGCTGTCCCGCCACCAGTCCTCCCGACGCTATGGTCCAGGTGTAAGGCGGTGTTCCGCCTGATGCGGCCAGCGCCTGCGAGTACGCCGAACCCACAGAACCGTTCGGCAGCGCCGGGGTCGTAATTCCCAGGCCGCCGCTGATCGACAGCGAAAGCTGCCGCGTCGCCTGCGCGCCCACGGCGTCGCTCACCCGCACCGTGAAGGTGAAAGTGCCCGGAGTGGAGGGTGTTCCGGCTATTGTCCCGTTGCTCCCTAGAGTCAGCCCCGGCGGCGCTGAGCCCACGGTCAGGGCCCATGTGTAGGGTTGAGTGCCGCCAGTTGCGCCAAGCGCCTGCGAATAGGCTGCATTCACGACGCCCGCCGGCAGCGTCGCGCTGGTGATGGTCAGCGCCGGCGCCACGCCCTGGATGGTCACGTTGAACAGCGCCTGGTTTGCCCCCGCTGCGACCCGCACCTGGAATTGCCCCGGCGTCGGTCCCAGTTGGACGTTGGTCGAGACCAGTCCCGCCGCATTCGATGTCGAAACCGTGTTCAGCAGGTTCACGCTGCCCGGCGGCACGGCCGACCACGCCACCGTCGCTCCGGCCATCGGGGCTCCTTGCCAGTCGTCCACTCGCGCCACCAGCGACAGCGGCAGGACCTGCCCCGGCGCCCCCGTCTGATTGTTCCCCTGCACGACCACCGGCGCCGGATCACCCGCCGTCACCGTGACCTGCGTGGTGTAGTTGACCAACGAGCCCACGTCAATCGTTGCCTCTACCGTGCCAGGCAGGCCCGAGGCGTTCAGTTCGCACGCCACCACGCCGTCCTGTCCCGTCAGCGGCGTCCCGCCGGTGCAGGCCACAACCGGCCCCATTCGCGGGTCCTGATTCGCCGTTCGCACCGTGAGTCCGACGTTCGGTATCGGCAGCCCCGGCGACACCCCAAGGCCTCCGCTGGTCACGACAATCACTCGTACCGCGTCAGCCAGCTTCCCGCCGGACCTGATCACCAGCGGCGGCGATCCTTGTGCCGGCGCCAGGAGTTGGATTGTCGGCTGCGGGTTGATGGGCCCGGCGTTTGTGGGGTATGAGACCGACAGGAAGCTGACGCTTCCAACATCGCTGGTGGCAGTGATCGTGTAGTTCAGGTAGGGCACCCCGGGGCCGAAGCTCCCGCTCGTTACAAATTGCAGCGTTGCCAGCCCGTCGGCGCCCGTTGTCACCGTCCGCGGCGAGATGTAGCTGATGCCCGCCCCGGTGTCGTTCCACGTGACGGTCTTCCCCGCCACGGGGTTTCCCGCTCCGTCCACCGCCTTCACCACCAGTGGCTGCATGAAGCCGTAGTTCAGCTGCGCCAGTTGCCCGTCTCCGGAGACCTTCACCAGCCGGGTTTGAGCCGCCGCTGGAACAAGTGCAATGACAAATATTCCCAGCAGGCGCCACCACGCGCGTTGTATCCGCATTGATCCTAGTCTACCGGACTTCCACCGAACCGGGAATCAGCCGAACAGCGGCGAACAAGACTCAATGCGCTGGGCTGGCGTACGCTGGATCCCTTGCATCCGCCTCAGACTGTTCCCCGCCCGTATTGCGGCCAACACCTGAGAACTCGCCCAGCGAGATTGGTACCGCCACCTTCAGCATCAGCGTGAAGATCAGGAAACCGAGCGCGAAGATCCCCGCCGCGACCCTGAGCTCGGTCAGCGTTGGATAGTACTCGTAAATCTCTCCCAGCGCATCAGGCGTCAACCCCGGGATGATCAGCCCCATTCCCTTCTCGATATAGACACCCGCGTAGGTGGCCAGACACCCCACATTCAGCGTGATGAGGTTCCGCCGCGTCTTCGGCACGATAAACAGCGCGAACGCGATCACGTTCAGCGCCACCGCTGACCAAGCGAACGGCACCAACGTCTTGTGCTCTCCCAGTCCCGAATACCAGTAGCGAGTAAAGAGCAGGTGCTCGGTATTCGAGTAGTATTCCTTGAACGCCTCGGCCCCGTGCAGGAACAGGTTCAGGAACATTGCATAGGCCATCAGTTCGGCGATCTTGTGGATGGCCTCGTCCCGGATCTCAAACTGCGTGAACTTGCGTAGAAGCTGGAGCACCACTAGAAGAATCGCCGGTCCCGAGCAGAATGCCGACGCCAGGAACTGCGGCGCCAGGATCGACGAGTTCCAGTACGGCCTTGCAGCCAGCCCGTTGTACAGAAATGCCGTCACCGTGTGGATCCCCACCGCCATCGGTATCGAGAGCAGCACCATCGGAACCACCAGCTTCTTCACGTAGTGCTTGCCGTTGAACGCCCGGTACAGGATGTGTGTCGCCACCGTGAAGTTGATCAGGAAATAAATATTCAGCACCAGCACGTCCCACGCCAGGATCGACTCCGGAAAGTTCAGATGGCCGAACGGCGGCAGCAGGTGCCAGAAGCGGTCCGGCCTGCCGATATCCACCAGCACGAACAGCAGACACATCACAATTGCGCTGATCGCCAGCAGTTCGCCATAGATCACGATCTCCCGGATCGGCTTCCAGTCGTAGACGTAGGCCGGGATGACCAGGATCACCGCTGCGGCGGCCACGCCCACCAGGAAGGTGAAATTCCCTATGTAGAAACCCCAGCTCACCTGGTCCCGCATCGCTGTCACCGTCAGGCCAGCGGCCACCTGGTGGGAGTAGGCAAGCGCTCCGGAGACGATCAGCAGCAGCAGGAAGACGAGCCATGCCCAGTAGCTCTTCGGTCCCTGCCCAATCAAGTTCAAACTGCCGCGTGTGAACCGCGTGAAAAGACGGATGGTGTTCAATTGCAACCTCTATGTGGCGTAGAAGTAGAAAAACCTGGGCACCGTGTGCAGCTCTTCCTTAAGCACGAGCACGCGTTTGTGCTCGATGATGTAGCGGATCTCGCTGTCCTTGTCCAGCAGGTTGCCGAACTTGCGCGCCCCCACCGGACACACCTCGACGCACGCCGGATACCGCCCCTGGCGCGTCCGCTGGATGCAGAACGTGCACTTTTCCACTACGCCCTTCGGCCGCGGCCGGTTGCCCAGCACGTGCATGTCGCCATTCACAACATCCTTTGGGATCACCGGCTCGGCCCAGTTGAAATGCCGCGCCCCGTATGGGCAGGCGGCCATGCAGTACCGGCAGCCGATG
>JACRKW010000189.1 GCA_016215215.1 Acidobacteriota bacterium | reverse complement strand
TCCACTCCAGCGCTCCCAGTTCGCGGGTGATCTTGAACTGGCTGGATGCATAGAGATCCCGCTTCTGGTCGTAAGCCGCGTTTGCAGCCGCCTTGTTCAGGTTTCTTTCCAGCAGGGTTAGGTTGCCGAGCCGGAAAGTCATCCGTTCCCGCTCCGGCTCCTCGAAGTACTCCCAGCCCGAATCGGGATTCTCGGGCAGAATATGCTCGACGGTAGCCGCGTCGGTTTCGAAATCGAGTTCCAACCCGCCGCGGAGTCTTTCCAGTGTGAGCAGAACGTAGCGCACTAGTTTCCGCTTCCGGGACAAAGGCCAGGTTAGCGTCTCGAAGTCAGCAGCGAACTCCGCATCGGGAATATAGACGTGCTTGAGGGCACGGATGATGGCTGGCGCACGAGGCAAGTCACCGGTGTGGATTCCAACAGCGACCTCGTTGTACGCCTTTTCCAGTTCGTTCGTGTTACGCCTGCCCACGAGGTTGAAGCGGAACGAAATCACGACACATGCGCGCAAGACTCGGCAAAGATCCGCCGCCGGCACGCTGCTCTCGGCGCAAGCCAATATGAGCGGCTTGTACTGACTAACTTGAAAGATGTTCAGCGCACGAACGTGATCCCGGCAATCCTGGAAATCTTGCCAGTACTCGTCGTGAGGATCGTCGAGCGCCTTGTATAGGTAGACGGCCTTCTCAATGTCGTCGAGAAGGGGGAAGACGTGTTCCCGCGACGTGATGCCGGTTTTGATCGTCTTGAAGAGCCGTTCCTTGCGGACGTAGGCTTGGCGCGAATTGAGAAAGTGGCGCAGAAAGACGGGCAGATCTTTTGCGCCGCAAAGATCCGAGATGCGGTTCCACTGGCTGCGGGCCTGAAGCAGGTCGAGGCTACTAGCCGCCACTTTCGAAAACAGGTAGTTCTTGAGCAGGTCGGACTCGGTAAGTTCCAGGCCGCGCGCGTTCAGGGTTTCGAAAACCGTGTAGGCGCTGACGTCGTCCTGAACCCGAATCTCAATGAAGGCCAACCGGCGTGCCACAATGTTGTTCAGAAACTCGGCGAATTGGGAGCCGCCGGTATGATTCGGAAATCGCGCAGCCAAGCGTGCGGTGAAGTACTTGTAGGCCTGCCAAAGGAGACGTTGAGACTCCGCAAGTTTCCGTTCGTTGAGAGGCTGCCGGAACTGGATCAGGAACTGCTGGTAGAAGTCATCATCGTGTTCGTTGAGAGAAATCCGGCTCGCGTACCGAAGCGAGGCAGGATCCTTGGAACCGATATACTGCCGCTGCAGTAGGTCAAAGCGCTCCTGGTTCTCATTGCTCTCCTCACCGGAATCGACCAGGTCTTTGAGCCGCTTCAGCACTGCCAAAGCAAGCAGACTTAGAGTTGCGAGTCGTTGCTGACCATCGATGACTATGAGCTCGGCGTCGGACTCCTGCAGCACAATCGCGCCCATGTAATGCTGCAGGTCAGATTCCTCCAACGCCTCGATGTCACTCCAAAGGTCTTCCCAGTGCTCTTCCCCCCAGGAATAGTCACGCTGATACGCCGGAACGCGGTAGAGGCGCCCGTTGGAGAAAATGTCGGTCAGGTACGCCGTGTTTGCATCAAGGATGGTCTGGCGTGGCACGAGTTCTAGTTTACCGCCGAGCGGCCTGCCCTTGCGAAGTGCTACTTGGGTGCGCCGCGCATTCGAAGGATACGCACCTCACGGCCCGTCAGTGCGAAGTCCATGCCTGCCGTGGCGCCAGATTCCAGATCCGTCGCGCTCCACCTGGTCCCGTCGTTCCATTTCAGGCGCACCTGCTGCGACTCACGGCCGTGGTTGAACACGAACAGGAGCCGCTCGGCGCCGGAGTCCAGCCAGCGCGCCTCCACTTCTCCTTCCACCGACAACGGCGGTTTCACGCCTGCCCAGTCCAGCAGCGACAAGAACCATCTGGCGGCGTCTGGCGTGGGCGTGCTCTGATAGGCCGCGCTGAGGTAAGAACCCACCAGCAAAGAGCGGCCTCTGCCGAAGGAGGATTCCACAGCCGCCGCTGAGCCGTCCTCAAAACGCCCCACCACGCGCGCCCGCGCATCCAACGGCTCCAGCGTCTCTTTGAACCAGCGAGCCGGGACGGTGAAGCCGGCATCGAAGACAATCCTGGTGCGGCCCTGCGGTGCCGTCTCGATGGCCGACTCTCTCGCGCCGAACAATTCATGCAGGGCTTGCCCGGGAATGATGGCAGCGGCGCGGCCGCGTTCGTCGTTCCAGCCGGGCCGCGCCTCGGCCACCAGCCTGCCGCCCTGC
This sequence comes from Acidobacteriota bacterium, assembly GCA_016215215.1. GTDB lineage: Bacteria > Acidobacteriota > Terriglobia > Bryobacterales > Bryobacteraceae > Paludibaculum. Next base: position 17,045 of record JACRKW010000189.1, on the reverse strand, counting down.
TCCACGTAGGCACGCAGCAGCCCTCCGGCGCGCGACGGCAGCATGAGCGGATAGGGCAGGTACACAAGCTTGTACTGGCGCAGTCCATCGAGCGTGACGTGTTCAAGGTGAACGAAATCCACCGGCAGGTTCTTGGGGAAGAACGCCTTGTAGATGCCCAGCAAGGAGTCCCTCTCGATTCCGGCCACCTCACCCTGGGGTCCGCCGTAGGCGGCCTGGCGCTGCCGTCCGCCGACGAAGTGCGAGAGCGGGTTGTAGATGACGGCCACCTCGGCGCGTGGGGGCCTGGCGGCCAGGAACAATCCTTGGTTGCGGTCTACCAGCGAGGCGGTACGACCGGCCTCCCGCGAGCGTTCGGTGAGGGTGCCGTCCAGGTGGATCATTCCGAATCCGCCGGACTCATAGCCCGTGCTCATCGGATAGAACGCGTAGTAGTGGATGCCCTTTGCCCCTCGCGACAGCGCCGACCACGTCCAGATGCGCAGGTCCTTCGGCGTCACCTCGGGGCTCACGTTCACGGCAATGGTGCCGAAGCCCGCCTGCAGCTCGCCGACGACGAAACCGTTGCGTCCCGAGGCGAAACCGAAGCTGCGCGTGAAGTCGAGCAGTGCCGCGCGCCACATCGGATCGCGGTCGACAAAAGCCGAGTGCTTGGGGTAGAAGGACGTGCCGTACAGGTCCACCTGAGCGGCCATGGTCCAGTCGTCCGATTGGCCCTCCCAGTAATGCGGCGAGGCGAAGAGGCCGACGCCGGCGGCGTGACTGGTGGCGATTGCGTGCGGCGCTCCGGTTTTCACCGACACGTACCGTTCGCGTAAGTCCTCTCCCAGCTTGTCCACGATAAACGCCTTCCAGTCGATGTAGTCGGTGAAAGAGAGGATGGTGGAAAGACGGTTCGGTTCGATCTCTTCCCAGCTCTGGAAGCGCCGGTACCAGGCCTGATTCAGGGCGTCCAATGTCCCGTACCTGGCGCGTAGCCAGGTGCGGAAACGGGCCATGGTGTGGTTGCAAAAACAGAACTCGGGGTTGGAGATGTAGGTGGGCGTCGCCCAGTTGATCACGTGCGGCTCGCTCCAGAGGTCCCAACCGAGAAAGGCCTTGCTCCTGCCGGCACGCGTGGCCAGGTTCCTGTAGAAAGCCACGTCAGCGCCTCGCACGCCGGGGTGGTCGCGGCAGTAGCCCGGCGAGGATTCGGGCCGGATGGCCTGGCCGTTTGAGGAGACAAACAGGGAGTCGGGATACTTGCGGCCCACCCACTCCGGTGCGGAGTCCATATAGACCTGCACGAAGACGTGCAAACCTTCGGCCTCGGCCAGTTCGAGAATGACGTCGAGCGTTTCAAAGTTGTACTTGCCTTCGGCCGGCTCGCCCGACGCCCAATCGATCCAGCAGCGCACGGTGTTGAAGCCCAGCGACTTGATCTTCCGCAGGTCCGCGCGCCACGCCTCTTTCTTCGCGCGGGGATTCGATTCCAACATCGGTGCACGCGCCTTCCCGCCGCCGTACCAGACCGAGACGGGGAAGAACGGCTCCTGGGCGAAGCAGCCCAAGGCCAACGCGAGAAGCAGCAGGACTCTCATGGTTTCACCCTCAACAGCACGCAGCCGCGCGGTTCCAACCTCTCGGCAAACCCGCCGTGGACCTTGCCGCGATCCTCCCCTGTGAACAGGTTCCGGACTTGAGGCGACGAGCCGCGCTTCAATCGCATGGGCAACTCCTTCCAGACGACATCGATGGAAGTGACGCGATCCAGGTTGTTGAATAGGGCAAGATCCCACTGCCCACGTGTGGTGGGCGTGACGCGGATCTCTCCTTCCCGGCCGCGGCGCACCTCGGCGTGGCGCATCTCGTTGCGCAGAGTATCGCAATCCGGACGCTGTCCGGCGGGCAGGAACGCAAGCAGCACCGCGACGAGGATCATGCCCCCAGTTTATTCATCCGGTGGGCGACCAGCAGGGCCAGCTCCAGCGCCTGCTCGTAGTTCAGGCGCGGGTCCACTTCGGTCTCGTAGGCCTCGTGAAGGTCGTGGTCCTCCAACCCGCGGGCTCCGCCGGTGCACTCGGTGACGTTCTCGCCGGTCAGTTCGATGTGCACCCCGCCGAGGATCGACCCGCAGGCGGCATGGATGTCGAAGGCCTGGTTGAGTTCGCTTTCGATCTCCTCGAAGCTGCGCGTCTTCAATCCGGCCGAGGTGGAGCGCGTGTTGCCGTGCATCGGATCGCACATCCAAAGCACTGTACGGCCCTCGCGGCGCACGGCTTCGACCAGCGGCGGTAGGCCCTCCGCGATCCGTTCCACGCCGAACCGATGGATCAGGGTCACGCGTCCGGGTTGGTTGGCCGGGTCCAAAGCATCGATGATGCGCAGGACCTGTTCCGGCGCCGTAGCCGTGCCCACCTTCACGCCTACCGGGTTGGCGATTCCGCGCAGGTACTCGACGTGCGCGCCCTCAGGTGACGCGGTGCGGATGCCCACCCACGGGAAGTGAGTAGAAAGGTTGAACCAGCCGGGGCGGTGCGGCACACGGCGGGTCTGGGCCTGCTCGTAGCCGAGGTGCAGCGCTTCGTGCGACGTGTAGAAGTCGATTCGATCGCTGCCGCCCGCCGGCTGACCGAGGATGTTTTCCATGAACTTGAGGCTCTCGGTGATGGAGAGCAGCAGGCGGTGATACTCCGCGGCTTGAGGCGAGTGTCTGGTCCAGTCCAGGTCCCAGTATTCGGGGTGGTGCAGGTCGGCGAAGCCTCCTTTGACCAACGCGCGGATGAAGTTCAGCGTCAGGGCCGCACGTTCGTAACCGCGCAGCAGCAGTTGCGGGTTCGGCGTACGGGCCTCGAGCGTGGTTTCGGGGCGATTGATCAGGTCTCCGCGGTAGGAAGGCAGTGTCCTGCCATCCACCTCTTCGAAGTCGGCCGAACGCGGCTTGGCATACTGGCCGGCGAAACGCCCCAGCCGCACCACGGGCTTGCCGGATCCTTGAACCAGCACCAGGCTCATCTGGATCAGGATCTTGATCTGGTTGGCGATGCGCTGGGAGGTGCAATCGGCGAAACGCTCCGCGCAGTCGCCCCCTTGCAGGACAAAGCACTTGCCGGCCGAGGCTTGGGCAAGCTGTTCCTTGAGCGCAGCCACCTCCCAACTGGTCACCAGCGGCGGCAGTAGAGAAAGCTCCGCCAGGACGCTTTCCAGCGCCGCAGCGTCCGGATACTCTGGCTGTTGCAGGGCAGGAAAGCGCTTCCACGAGCCCGGAAACCAGTCAATTGCCATGGATACTCAGGTTAGCATGGGGTATCACAACCTATGACTTCTCTCATGCGGTTGGCCATGACTCTGCCAGTGCTCCACGCACTTGCCGGCGCCGAGCAGGCGATTCCGGCGCAGAGCGGCAAGCGGCCGAAGATCGGTTTGGCGCTCTCGGGCGGCTCGGCGCTGGGCTTGTCCCACATCGGGGTCATCCGCTGGTTTGAAGAACACCGCATCCCCATCGACTATATCGCCGGCACCAGCATGGGCAGCCTGGTGGGCGGCCTCTATGCCACAGGAAGGAACGCAGCGGAACTGGAGGAGTTTGTGGCCGGCATCGATTGGGACCAGGCGCTGGCCCCCAGCGCTCCCTATGCCGACCTGGCGTTTCGCAAGAAGGAAGATGCTCGCGAGTACCCATCGGCCTTCGAGTTTGGCCTCAAAAAGGGCATCTCCCTGCCCTCCGGGCTCTCAGCGGGTCAGGGCGTGGGGCTGGTCCTCAGCCGCTTCGCGGCGCCGTACGGCGAAATCGGCGATTTCGACAATCTGCCAACGCCCTTCCGGGCGGTTGCCACCGACCTGGTCAGCGGCGAGGAGGTCATCTTCCGCGACGGACCCCTCTTTGACGCTCTGCGGGCGAGCATGTCTCTGCCGGCGCTGTTTGCGCCGGTGAAGCGCGGCAAGATGGTGCTGGTAGACGGCGGCGCTGTGAACAACATCCCCGTGGATGTGGTCAAGAACATGGGCGCCGACATTGTGATCGCCGTGGCGCTACAGAAGCCGACGGATCCTACAAGGCTCAACTCGCTGCTCAGTGTGGCCGCTCGCACCATCACCGTCATGATCGAAGCCAACGAGCGCCGCAGCCTCGGCCGGGCCGATCTCGTCGTGATGCCGAACCTGGACGGCATGGATTCCATCGACTACAACAAGTGGCGCCAGTTCGAGGACCGCGGCTACCACGCCGTCGCCGCCAAGGCCAAGATGCTGGAGCAATTCTCTCTAAGCGAAGCGGAATACGCGGCTTACCAGGCCGGGCGACAGGCACGAGTCCGTCCCGGCACGGTCCGCCCGCAGGTGGTGGAGATTGAGGGGATCATGGCGCCGCGAAAGAAGGCCGCCCTCACCGCCGCTCTGGCCGCCGATCCCTCCACGCCGCTTGACCGCGGCAAGATCGAGGACGAGTTGAACAAGCTCACAGGTATGGGGCGGTACGACACGGCGACCTACTCCTTCATCCAGCGCGGCGGCCGGGAGGGGTTGAAGATCCTGGCCCACGAACGGGAAAACGGACCGCCATTCCTCAAAGTGGCCATCGTTCTGGACGCCTCTCCTCAAGAGGGCTTCCGCTTCGGCATCGGCGGGCGGTTTACGTTCCTCGATTTCGGCGGGCCCGCCTCCGAGATTCGAGCCGATGTGAGCATCGGCCAGATCAATCGCATTGGCGCCGAGTACTACTACCGCCTCAAGGGCGGCAAGTGGTTCTTCGCGCCCAGGCTCTACTATCACGAAGACAACCTGCCGGTTTACCGGGGCGACAAGCGCGTTTCCGACTTCAAAACGCGCCAGAGCGGCGGTGCGGCGGACCTCGGCTACGCTTTTGGCCGATTCCAGGAACTTCGCGCCGGATACACGCTCAGCCAGAACAAGTACGCCGTCGTGAAGGGAGTCGATTCCTTCAGTCCACTGTCCGGACGCTACAACGATCTCCATTTACAGTGGTCTCTCGACAGGACCGACAGCCCACTCCTCCCCCGGCACGGTATCAGAGCCAGTACCCGCCTGGAGTGGATTCTTAGCCACCCCGGCGTGGACAAACAAGCGCCGGCCGTCGAAGCTTCGCTTTTGTATGCTCGGCCGCTTCGCCCGAAGTACTCCCTTCTGATCGATACTGCCGCCGGGAGGGCCTCGAGCGAACAGGCGATGAGTTCCCGCTACGTGCTGGGCGGGGTGGGGCGGCTCGACGCCCTTGGCCGTGGCCGGCTGCTCGGCAACCGCTACTATTACGGCGGCGCCAGGATCCTGCGTTCGCTCAACAGCGATTCGCTCGCGACCTTCGGACGCTTCTATTTCACCGCTGCCCTGGAATCAGGAGAAGCCTGGCGCGCCGGCGAGCCTCCGCTGCCGCGTTATTCCGGAGCGCTCGGTCTCATCGGCGAATCTCACTTCGGGCTGGTCTACTTCGGAGCGGGAATCGGCGACCAGGGCGACCACCGCCTCTTCTTCCGTCTCGGCCGGGTCTTCTAAACACCAGCCAAGAAGCCACCCCGGGCTTGCCCTGCCGCTCACCCTGCCGGAATCTGCTCCCTGGGCGCTCCCAACGGGAAGGCGCCTATCGAATCGGGTACCTCTGTCGAGCTTTCTTCAAGGACCGCACGTTTTCCACCCTGACAGCAACGGGCGGCTAACTCCTTTGATTTTATTATCTTGACGGAGCACGGCCGACCGCATAGAATTACTTCAGATGCTTCGAGTGTCCGAACCTGCTCGATTGCCAAGGAGTCTATGAGACAACCATTGTCATTTGTGTTGTTGACCGCAGCCTTCGGTATGACTGCCTGGGGACAGGTGGCGACCGGTTCACTTGCCGGAACGGTGGTCGACCCTAGCGGCGCCGGCGTACCTGCGGTCAAGATCGTCGCGACCAATGTCGCATCGGGAGCAAGGATCGAAACCAGCAGCTCCGATGCCGGGCTGTACGTTTTCGCCGCGATGCCACCCGCCGTCTATACGGTCACGGCGGAAAAGGCCGGATTCAAGAAGTTGAACCGGGCTGGTATCGAAATCCGCATCGCCCAACGCATCGACATGAACATCCAGATGGAGTTGGGAGATGTGCAGCAAACGGTGACGGTCACATCCGAAGTTCCGCTTCTTGAGACATCATCCTCCGAGCGAGGCAACAACATCTCTGTGAAGATGATGGACAACCTCCCGCTGTTTGCGGGCGGCATCCGCAACCCGCGCGCCTTCGTCAATTACATGCCCGGCGTCACCAACAGCGGCGAGCAGAGCGTGTCCGGATCCGGCGGCCGCGCGCAGGAGGTCATCATCGATGGCGCCAGCGCTCTCAACGTCGAATCGAGCGCTGTCTTCAACTTCCCCTCCTCGGAGATGTTCTCCGAGTTCAAGATGCTGTCGAGCAATTACTCGGCGGAGTATGGCCGCGTGGGCGGCGGCATCGAAATCTACGTTCCCAAGAGCGGCACCAATTGGATCCATGGCGCGGCGTTTCTGAATCTCCGCCGCGACATCTGGAACGCCAATGCCTGGGCACGAAACGCCAGCACCAACCCGGCCACCAGCTTCCGTGCCAAAGAGCGCTTCAATGAACTCGGTGGCGCGATTGGAGGTCCGGTCTGGGCTCCGAAAGTCTACGATGGCCGCGACAAGACCTTCTGGTACTTTACCTACGCCAAGGACATGCGCCCGATCACGGCCAGCTTCCCCGTGATGACGGTTCCCACGGCCCTCATGAAGCAGGGCAATTTCACGCAGGCCGGAGTGCCCGTCATCTATGACCCGGCAACAACGGCCGGCAACGTGCGCCAACCGTTCGCGGGGAATGTCATTCCGCAGACGCGCATCAGCTCCATCGGGAAGAACGTCGCTGCCAACATCCCGGATCCCAACACGCCCGCGCTGGCGGGCAATTACAACTTCGTCAATACCGTCGCCTACGACCGGTACATCTGGAGCCTCAAGTTCGACCACGCCTTCTCTGCCACCAACCGTGCGTCGTACTTCTTCAGCAACGAAGTGCAGAGCGACGACAGCGTGACAGGTTTCGCCGGCCTGTTGGGCAATGGACTGCTCGGCGGCCAGAAGCCGTACAGCCACCGAATCAATCACGATTACAGCATCAAGCCCAACCTGCTGATGCACACCACCTACGGCTTCTCAATCACACGGCAGGTCTGGAACAACCCCAATCAGAGGGGAGGCGGCAGCAAGCTGGGTTTCAAGAACCTTTCTGGCGATTCCGACGCGACGCCGCGCATCCAGTTCTCTGGTGCGGCGGGGTTGTCGCCTTACGGCGTACAGGACGGCAAAGTCGACAACGGCCTGCAGTTCAACCGGCAACACTGGATCAGCCAAGGCTACACCTTGGTCAGCGGCCGGCACGAATTGAAGTTCGGCTTCAGCTGGCGCCGGTTTGAAACACTTGGTCAGGACTTGGCCGGCACCAACGGCCGTTACGTCTTCCACCGGGCTACCACGGCCCTCCCGACGGCGTTGACCAGCACCGGCCACGAGTTCGCCAGCATGCTCCTCGGCATGGCGGACACCGTGTCCACCGTTGTTCCGCCGGTCCTCTTCGATACAACTTTCTATTACGACACGGCCGGCTACCTTCAGGATAACTGGCGCGTGAATTCGAAATTGACCATCAACCTCGGCGTCCGCTACGAGGTTCCCATCGGTTGGCACGTTCCCGGCGGCAACGGGTATTCCCACGTCGACATCAACGTGGCCAATCCCGGAGCCGGCGGACGCCCAGGCGCTCTGGTCTTCTCCGGCGCCGGCCCAGGAAGGAACGGCATGAAGAGGTTCTACCCGACCTCCTGGAGCAACATCGGTCCCCGTCTGGGCTTCTCTTATCAGCTCGCTTCCAAGACGGTCATTCGCGGCGGCTGGTCCATCTACTACCAGGGTCTTTCCAGCGGCGGTTGCGGCTGCCGGTTCGGCTTCGCCGGTACCAACGACCTTCAAAGTGACGGCGTCAACCCGGTTCTCAATTGGGAGAGCGGCATCCCGCTCGCACCCGGGTACCGCCCCCCGCCGATCATCGATCCGTCCTACTTGAACTACCAGTCTGCCTCCTACCAGGGCCCGACCGCCGGCCAGCCTGGACGGATCAAGAACTGGAGCTTCAACGTCCAGCACGAGATGAAGAACTGGCTCGTGGACATCGCTTATCAGGGAAACCGCGGAACACGGTTGAATTCAACGCTCGACCTCAACCAATTGCCGACCAGCTACTTGCGGTACGGGTCGGTCCTGCAGCAGAGAATCGACTCCCCTGCTGCTGCCGCCGCTGGTTTCACCAAGCCCTATGCCAGTTTCCCCGGCAACTTGAGCGTGGCTCAGTCCCTCCGCGCATATCCGCAGTACCTCACACTGAACAGCCTCTTCGCCGGCTTCGGACGAAGCTGGTATGACGCCCTTCAGGCGAAGGTGGAGCGGCGCTTCGGTAGCTTCCAGATGATGGCCAACTACACTTGGTCCAAGAGTCTCGGAATCGGCCACTACCGGCAGGTGTTCGGTCAGGGCGGCAGCCCCGGCGCGACCCCGCAGGACTACAACAATGTCGCAGATTCGAAGAGCTTCATGAACATGGACATTCCGCACGTGTTCAACCTGCTCCTCTCCTACGATCTGCCGTTCGGCAAGGGGAAGAAGTGGATGGGTAACTCCAACACCCTCGTGAATGCGTTTGTCGGCGGATGGACCATCGCCAGCGCCGATGTCTATCGCAAGGGCACGCTCATCTGGCTCACCACCCCGGGCAATCCCCTGGGCAACGGCGTGCTCTTCGCGCCCGCCACCAAGGCCAATAGCGGCTCCGGTTCCATTCGGAGGGGAATCGACCGCACCACGCTGGACCCGAACAATCCGGCCACACGCTGGTTCAACGCGGCGGCATTCACCGCGGCGCCTCAGTTCACCCTCGGCAACGCTGCCTTCTTCCACAACGATTTCCGGCAGCCCGCCGTCTTCACCGAGAACCTCTCGATTGTGAAGCGCACCACATTGTTTGCCAACGACAAGAACCCGGTCGTCCTGGTTTACCGGGCTGACGGATTCAATGTCTTCAACCGCACCAACTTCGGTGGTGTGGTCGGCACGATCGGCAACGCCAACTTCGGCCGGCCGACGGGCCCGCAGAACGGCGCCCGCATCATCACGATGGGCCTCCGGCTCGAGTTCTAAACTCTCAGCCAGCGAATCGAAGGGCCGCCCTCACGGGCGGCCCTTCGTGTGTGTGCCCAAAGTGCTTCCGGACTGACACTTGCGGCCGCAGGGGTGACCGGCAAGCGCCGCAGCAAAAAGCCCTGGCGAAAGGCGGATTCGGGAGTATTCTGGGGCTTGCTCACCGACCTGGTTCAGATCCGGGCTCTGGCAGCGGCGCATGACGCCGAGAACGTCGCCTTCCGCCGCCACCTGTCCGTGCACCATCCCCCGCCGCACCTGCTTCATGACATCGGCGCCCGGGTGCAGCGGGAGATCAACTGCACCGCCTGCGCCAACTGCTGCCGCCAGACGCGTGTGGAGGTTCGGCCGGAGGAGGTGGAAGACATCGCCAGCCATCTGCAGTCGCGGTTGCCAGACGTCCTCCACGAGTACATCGAGGACGATCCCGCCGAACACAAGCTCTTACTGCGCCACGCCGCCGGCGAGTGCGTCTTCTTGGACGAAAACCTGTGCATGATCTACGAGGCGCGGCCGCGGCCCTGCCGCGAGTTCCCGCACCTGACGCTGGACCACGAGTCTCTAGGCAGCCGGCTGTCGTCGGTCTGCCGCAACGCCTGGCTGTGCCCCATCGTGTTCAACACCCTGGAGCAGTTCAAGCACGAGTTGGGCTTCCCGCGCTCTCACTGAGCGCGGACGGTCATCCGGCGGCTTTCTTCAGAATTTCGAAGACCCGCTTGGCCACCACCTCGGCATCGCCCTGCTGCATCATCCACACCGTGAACACCAGTTGGTTGCGATTGGTGGCCGGGCACGCCTCGATCGACGGCGTCCCCGCGCGCAGCGCTTTGGCCACCTCCGGCGGGGTGATCTTCACCACGTTCTGGTCCCATTTGAACTTGAGGTGCGGCGTGTGGTTGGCGATCTGGGGCAGATCGATTTCAGAGGTCACGCTCTTCACCCGCAAGACAGATTTGCGGATGGTCTCCACACGCTTGTCCCACTCGCGCGCCTCGGCGGCGTGGTCGCGGCGCAGGTACATCTCCAAAGCCACCAGCATGCCGACCATCTCTTCCTTGTTCACCTTCATGCCGCGGGCGAGCGTGTCGCTGTTCGGCGAGGTGTTCATGCGCGCCGCCTCGATCAGGTCCTTGCGGCCCAGCAGCATGCCGGCGCTCTGCGGTCCACACAGACCTTTGCCGCCGGAGAAGGTCACCAGGTCGAAGCCCATCTTGGTGTACTTCTTCAGGTTGTCAACGGGGGGTACGTCGGCTGAGGCGTCATTGAAGGTCGCCACCCCGTGCTTCTTGCCCAGTTGGATGAACTGTTCGATCGAGATCTTCCCGCGCGGGCCGGCGTCGTTGAAGAACAGCGCCATCGCCGTACGGTCCGAGCACGCCTTCTCAAACTCGTCGGCCGTCTCCACCTCCACCATGCGCACTCCGCAGGCGCGCACAGCGTGGTCGTAGCCGTAGCGATGAGCCTTTTGCGTGATCACCTCGTTCTTCATGCCCGTCAGGTCCGGGATGCGCAGGATGCGGCTGTGGTCCTTGCCGGTGATACAGGCTGCCGTGCCCACCGTCAGCGCGCCGGCGGCCCCGGAGGTGACCATGGCCGCTTCGCATTCCAGCAGTTCGGCGATGCGCTTGCCCACGGCGTCCTGCAGTTCGTTGATGTTGACGTACTTGCGCGAGGCGTTCTTCATCGCCTCCATCACTTCTGGAGGCATCAAGGATGCCGTCAGCGCAGTGTAGGTGCCGGCGGCGTTGATGAACGTCCTCACTCCCAGTTCCTTCAGAACATCGCGCTTGGCGCTCGCCGCCAAGCTCACGCCGCTTGCCAGCGGCAGGCTTCCCACCGCGCCCAGAAAAGGCCGTCGTCCAACCATAATGTGTATTGCTCCCTTCGAGGAACTATCCTACCGCTTAAATGCCCAGCCACCGCGTTCCATGTCCTGTCCCAGCATGTTCGCCAGCACGCGCCGGAAGTACTCATGGCGCGGGTAGGACATGAAACTGCGCGAATCGGTCAGCATCCCGACGAAGCGCGAAAGCAGCCCGCAGTTGGACAGCGCGTTCATCTGCCACTCCATCGCCTCTTTCTGGTCCAGGAACCACCAGCCGCTGCCGAACTGAATCTTGCCGGCCACCGGCCCGCCCTGGAAGTTGCCGGCCATGGTGGCAAACGCGTAGTTCCACGACGGGTTGAGGTTGTACAGGATGGTTTTCGGCAGCGCGCCCTCGCGCTCCAGAGTGTCAAGGTAGGTTCCCAGCGCGTCGATTTGCGGCCAGTCGCCGATGGAGTCGAAACCGGTGTCCGGACCGGCCTTCTCCAACATGCGGGTGTTGTTGCTGCGGCGCGCCATGAGGTGCAACTGCTTGGTCCATCCCTTTTCGGCGTCCAGCCGGCCGAAGAACAGCATGAGATGGGAGGCGAACTCCGCCTGCTCGTCCATGGTCGCCGGCAGGAAGGCGCGCGAACGCTCGAAGATCTCCGACGCCCGAGTTTCCGAGCACGGCGAGGCGAAGCACGCGTTCAGCCCGTGGTCGCTCAGACGGCAGCCCAATTTGTGGAAGTAGTCGTGCCGCTGCTTAAGCGCGGCGAGGAAACTGCGAAAGTCGGTAATGTCCAGCTTCGCCGCTGAGCCGAGCCGGCCCACCCAGGCGTTGAACTGTTCCGGCTGATGTACGTTCACGGCTTTGTCCGGGCGGAACGTCGGGAAGACCTTGGTGGCCAAGCCTGATGCAGCGATCTGCGTGTGGAAGGCCAGGTCGTCGCCGGGATCGTCCGTCGTGCAGACCGCCTTGACGTCAAAACGCTTCAGGATGCCCCACGCTCTCAACCCTTCGCCCGCCAATTGCTCGTTGGCGCGCGCCCACACCGTCTCGGCATTCGCGCCGTCTAGCAACTCTTCGATGCCGAAGTAGCGTTTCAACTCCAGGTGGGTCCAGTGATAAAGGGGGTTGCGCAACGTGTAGGGGACTGTCCGGGCCCAGGCGGCGAACTTCTCTTTCGGATCTGCGGCGCCCGTAATCAACTCCTCCGGAACGCCGTTGGCTCGCATGGCGCGCCACTTGTAGTGGTCGCCTTCCAGCCAGATTTCGAAGAGGTTGGCGAAGCGCCGGTTCTCGGCTACGTCCTTCGGCGGCAGGTGGCAGTGGTAGTCGAGAATCGGCTCCGCTTCAGCGTACTCGTGGTACAGCCTCCGCGCCGCCGAGTTGGAGAGTAGAAAGTCGTCGTGGATGAATGCCATAGTGTCTCACCTCGTCAAGTCTGAAATGTCAGTATAGCGCCCGGCAGGCAAGTGCCTGCGGCATAATGGTTATTGCGTACGGCTCACTTTCATCATGACCGATTCGAATCATCTTTCTATCCAACCCCACTTCGTTCCTGAGCTCGACTCCGCCTTCCTCCCGGCCTCCCTCTGGAACCGCGAGTTCCGCAGGCTGGCCCGAGCCGAAGGCGCCGTCCCGCTCCACCTTGCTTTGGAGCGCGCCGATGGCTCCGTCTCGCGCTTCGACACCATCGTCTTTCCGGACGGTTCGCCTCGCTTCGGCCTGAACCTGCGCTACGTCGAGCGCATCGTGAAATTTCTCTTGTGGCAGCGTGGAGGCTGGAGGCTTCACTGCGGCGGGCCGGCCGCCATCGGCGAGCACCTCCATGCTGTCTACCGCCCCGGCGGGGCCCGCGAGTTCGACGCCTCCTTCATGTCCCTCATCTACGAGCAGCCCTTCACCGTGGTGATCACCAGCGCCGCGGAAACGCCGGAGGCGAAGGAATCTCCCATCTCGTTGGGACGCCATCTGGACGGCTGCCGCGTGGGCTTCGACCTCGGAGCCAGCGACCGCAAGGCCTCGGCCGTGATCGACGGCGAAGTGGTCTATAGCGAAGAGGTTCCCTGGGACCCGCGCAACCAGTCCGACCCCGACTACCACTATCGCGGCGTGATGGACTCCATCCGCCGCGCCGCCTCCAAGCTGCCCAGGTTGGATGCCGTAGGAGGGTCTTCGGCGGGCGTCTATATCAACAACCGGGCGCGTGTCGCCTCGCTCTTCCGCGGCGTCTCCAAGGCCGATTTCGACGCTCGCATCGCCCCCATGTTTCTGCGCATCCGCGACGAGCTCGGTGTGCCGATGGAGGTGGTCAACGACGGCGAGGTCACCGCGCTGGCCGGCTCCATGTCGTTGGGCGAGAATCCCGTGCTGGGCATCGCCATGGGCTCCAGCGTGGCTGCGGGTTACGCCGATTCCCACGGCAACATCACCGGCTGGCTGAACGAACTGGCCTTTGTGCCTGTGGACTACCGCGACAGCGCGCCGCTCGACGAGTGGTCGGGCGACGCTGGTTGTGGCGTGCAGTACTTCTGCCAGGTGGGCGCCATCCGCGTGGCCGAAGGCGCGGGCATGAAGTTCTCCGCTGGTCTCGGCCTGCCTGAGAAGTTGGTCGAACTCCAGGACAAGATGCGCGCCGGCGACCCGTTGGCCCGCAGGGTCTATGAGACCATCGGCGATAGCTTCGGCTACGCCGTCGCCCATTACGCCGACTTCTACGAGCTCAAGCACCTGCTCCTCCTCGGCCGTGTCACCACCGGGCCGGGCGGCGACATCCTGCTCGCCCGCGCCAGAGCGGTGCTCGCAGCGGAGTTCCCCGAGCTCGCCTCAACAGTAAACATTGCGCTGCCGGATGAGAAGAGCCGGCGCGTCGGCCAGTCCATCGCCGCCGCCAGCCTGCCGCAATTGGCCCGTTGAGAGGTGATCCCATGCAATTCCTCAAACCCACTTCGGAAACCTACATCTTCGATGGCACGCCGGTGGCCGAGGCGCTCCGCCGCACCACCCACCTCGGCATCGCCGCCCATCAGGACGACATCGAGATCATGGCGCTGGAAGGCATCCTTGCCTGCTTCGGCAGGGAGGATAGATGGTTCTCCTGCGCCATTGTCACCGACGGCGCGGGTAGCGCGCGCGACGGCATCTATGCCGATTTCTCTGACGCCGACATGATGAAGATCCGCCGCCAGGAGCAGAAGAAGGCCGCTATCATCGGTGAATACTCGGCCTGCGCATTTCTCAACTACCCCAGCCGGGAGATCAAAGACGCCTCACAGTCAGGGCCCGTCGCCGACCTGCTCGCCTTGCTGGAGGCCTGCTCGCCGGAGGTGGTCTACCTTCACAATCTCTGCGACAAGCACGACACCCACGTCGCCGTGACCCTCCGCGCCATCGCTGCCCTGCGTCAATTGCCTGCCGCGAAGCGGCCGCGCAAGCTCTATGGCTGCGAAGTGTGGCGCGACCTCGATTGGCTCAGCGACTCCGACAAGGTGGTCTTCAATTGCTCAGGCCACGAAAACGTCGCTGCGGCGCTGCTCGGTGTCTTCGATTCGCAGATCGCCGGCGGCAAGCGGTACGACCTGGCTACTTTGGGCCGCCGCCGCGCCAACGCCACCTACTTCCAGTCCCACTCGGTCGACGCCGCCGAACAGATCAACTTTGGGATGGACCTGACTCCGCTGCTGGCTGACGATTCCATCGATCCGCTGGAGTTCGCCGCCGCCCACATCCGGCGCTTCGAGCAGGACGTTCGTGAGCGCCTCTCAAAGCTCCGATAGCGAGAAGGGCAGGCTCCGTAACCGCTTGCCAGTGGCCGCGAAGATCGCATTGGCCACCGCCGGCGCCACCAGCGTGATAGCGGACTCCCCGGCGCCCGCCGGCTCCACCTCGCGCCGGTCGATCAGTTCCAGCCGGATCTCCGGCACGTCGCCAAATCGCGGCACGCGGTACATCGACAGCCGGCGTGTCTTCTGACTATTCCGGTCGAATTCCACCCGCTCCAGCAGCGCGCCACCGATGCCCATCACCAGCGCACCCTGAATCTGCTTGCGGAGGTTCACCTGGTTGACCACCGCTCCATAGTCACCCACGAACGTGAACCGCTTCAGCCGGATCTCCCGCCCGCGCACTTCAACTTCCGCGCGTAGCGCGATGCGCGCGTCCTTTTCCAGCGTGCAGGCGATTCCTCCCGGACCCTTGCCCAGGCGCTCCAGCACCGTCCGCAGCCGCTCGTCGCCACAGTTCCTGATGCGGAACTCCAGCGGATCTGCCTTCAGCCGCGCCGCCCACTCGTCCACGTGGCATTCGCGGGCGAATGTGTTGGCGGCCGCCGCCAGTGATCGGTAGGAGCCCTGCCGTACCGGCGAGGGGCTGCGGTGGAACTCGCAGGAGTAGTGGGGAATCGCGTAGGCGATCTGCAATCCCGCCGCGCCTGAGTTGTAGTTCCGATGGATCCACGCTGTCAGCTTGCCATCGGTGTCCACGGCGCTCTCCACCTCCATCAGCCCGGCGGGCCGGTGGTAGGAGCAGGTGAACTCCTCCTCGCGGCTCCACTGCACCCGCACCGGCGCGCCCGCCGCGCGCGAGATGCGCGCCGCCTCAATCTCCACCTCGCCCCGTTGTTTGCCGCCGAACGCCCCTCCGGGCGTCAGCGAAATGATGCGGACCTTGGACTCGTCCAGGCCCAGCGCCCGGGCCACCTCCTGCCGCACCGGAAACGGTGTCTGCGTCCCTGTGCGGATCGTCACCCGGCCGTCTTTCCACTCCGCCACCGCCGCCCTCGGCTCCATCGGGGTGTGGGCGAGGTAGGGCAGCCAGTAGCTCGACGTGTGCTTCAACGCGGTGGCCTCCAGAGCAACTCGAGCGTCGCCGCGGCGGATCAGCGGCGGGTAGCGCGTGTTCATGTTCTCCACCGGCGGCGTGGAGTTGGCTTTGAAGTACTGCGCCAGCGTCTTGGCGTCCGACGGATCCGTGGGGAAGGGAACTGCCTCCCACTCGGCCTTCGCCGACGCCGCCGCTCGCTTCGGCTCTACAGGGTCACTCGAAACGAAGGCCGCAAGTCCTCCGTCCCGCACCAGCCTCACGCCCTCGGCTTGGGCAACCGAGACGAGCTTGGCGCCGTAGAGACGCGGCCGCACGACGCGGGCGTGCAGCATGCCGTCCACGCGCGCGTCGCCCGGAAACACTTGCTTGCCGGTGACGATCGCCGTCCCGCGCAGATCGGCAACGCCCGTGCCCAACACCTTCCACTCGCCGGGCGGCGTCAATTCGCCGCCGCGCTGCGCCGCCGCCGCTTTGCGCATCACCGGCAGCGCCTGCGGCGTCGTCAGGCTGCCGTACGTGCCGCCGTCGTCCGGACAAAGATCCGTGTCGCCCATCACCAGCCTGACCTTGGCGAGCGGCACGCGCATCTCCTCAGCCACCGCCATGGCCAGTTCGGTCTGCGACCCCTGTCCCAACTCCACCTTGCCCGTGTAGGCGGTCACCGTGCCGTCAGAGGCTATCACGATCCGCACCGGCGCCCCGGCGAACAGTACCACCGTGGCGCCCAGCGAGCCCAGCGCCTCCCGTCGTGTGAGCCTCTCAGCCACGGTGCAACTCCGATGCAGCCTGCATCACCGCCTGGACCACTTCCTCATACATCCCGCAGCGGCAGACGTGCCCGCCCATGCGCGCCTTCACGCGGTCAGCCCCCAACGTGCCGCTCTCGCTCACCAATGCCGCCGCCTCCATGATCATGCCGGGCGTGCAGTAGCCGCACTGGAACGCCTCCGTGGTAAGGAACGCCCTTTGCACCGCGTGCAGACGCCCGCCCTTGGCCAGACCCTCAATCGTAGTAATCCGCTTGCCTTGCTGCGAAGCCGCCGTGACGGTGCACGACTTCACCGCCTTTCCGTCGACGTGCACCGTGCAGGCGCCGCATGCGCCCTCTTCGCAACCGGCCTTCGTGCCGGTCAACCCCAAGTAGTCGTGCAGGAACTCCAGAAGCGTGGCGCCGGGGTGGACGTCCGCCGATCGCTCGCCGCCATTCACCACGAGATGCACTACAGCCATACGCCCATT
>JACRKW010000188.1 GCA_016215215.1 Acidobacteriota bacterium | reverse complement strand
GACAAGGTGGGATGCAGCGCGGAGGGCGTGCCCGCACTGAAGGACTTGATGAGCCCGACCTTCCCCGGCTACGACAACAAGATCACCGATCAGATCCGGGCCGATGAGTTTCTGCGCGAATTCAAGGAACGTGACGCGGCGGGCACGGTGGCCGAAATCAACGTGCTGGCGCTGAACACGGACCACACGTCAGGTACCTCGCCGGGGTATCCGACACCGCGGGCGATGGTGGCGGACAACGATCTGGCGGTGGGAAGGATCGTCGAGGGGATCTCGAAGAGCAAGATATGGAAGCAGAGCCTGATCCTGGTGATCGAGGACGACGCACAGAACGGCGTGGACCACGTGGACGGGCACAGGACGGTGGGGCTGATGGTGGGGCCGCACGTGCGGCGCGGGGCGGTGGATTCCAACTACTACACGCAGCTCTCCATGATCCGGACGATCCAGGAGATCTTCCAGATTCCGCCACAAACGATGTTTGCGAAGAACTCGCGGGCGATGGGGAGCGTGTTCACGCCGGAGGCGGACGGTCGGGCGTTTGAGGCGTTGCCGGCGCAGATCAGGTTGAACGAGATGAATCCGGAGCTGAAGGCCCTGCGGGGTCGGCAGTTGTGGGCGGCGCGGGAGTCGGCGGCGATGAACTGGGCCGATGTGGACGATGTGCCAACCGAGACGCTGAACCGGATACTGTGGTGGGACGCGAAGGGCTACGGCACGGCGTACCCGACGAGAAAGAGATAACGCATGAAGACGAAATTGATGCTGATGGGCGCGGCGGCCGCGCTGGCGGCGGGTGTGATGATCGGCGAGCAGGCGGGCGTGTTCGCTATGTTGTCGAGCACGGCCAAGCCGGGCAAGCAGCCGGGCGGGGCGTGGCTGATTCCGACGACGCAATTGGTGGCGCCGTGGGGCGCGCCGGTGCTGATCGAGGGACGGCCGGTGGACGCCGCATTCGACGCGGAGCAGAAAGTGCTCGCGGTGTTGAATTCACGGGGCGTGCTGTTCTATGACGCGACGGCATCGTCGCTGCTGGGGACGGTGAAATCGGCGTCGACGTCGTATGCCGGTGTGGCGTTCCGGCTCGGCACGCGAGAGGTGTGGGCGAGCGAGGCGAAGAGGAACGGTCCGGACGGCCTTCTGGTGATCACGGTGGACGAGCGTGGCGCGCCGGTGAAGGAGGAGCGGAAGCCGCTGGCGCCGCATCCTCTGCCGATCGGCATCGCGTTCAGCCGGGACGGAGCAACGGCCTATGTGGCCATGAGCCGGAGCAACACGCTGGCGGTGATGGACGCCGCGACGCGCGAGGTGAAGAAGGAGATCGAGGTGGGGATCGCGCCATTCTTCGTGGTGGCGGCGGAGGGGGCGGGCAAGGTGTTTGTGTCCAACCGCGGCGGGCGGAGGCCGGCGGCGGGAGACACGCTGGCGCCGACCAGCGGGTCAAAGATCGCCAGCCACGCCGAGACGGGCTCGTCGGTGAGCGGCACGGTGAGCGTGGTGGACATGAAGACGGGCGCGGTGGAGGAGGTGGCGGTGGGGCTGGCGCCGTCGGGGATGGCGGTGAGTCCGGACGGCAAGACCGTGGCGGTGGCCAACGGCCACAGCGACAGCGTGACGCTGATCGACGCGGCGACGCTGAAGACGAAGACGGTGAAGATCCCGGCGTGGCCGGAGGGGACGACGGGCAGCATTCCGGCGCACGTAGCGTATGCGCCGGACGGGCGGACGCTGTACGTGCTGTGCGGCGGAATGAACGCGGTGGCGGTGGTGCGGGACGGAAAGGTGGTGCGCGGCGGCAACTTCCGCTCGACGGCGTATGAAGGCATGTTGCAGTCGATCCCTGCGCCGGGCGAGGCGCAGTGGAAGGCGGGATTGCGCGAGGTAAGAGCGGCGAACGCGCCGAAGTTCACGCCTTCAGGCGGTGTGGAAAACCTGGCTTCACTGGGGATCAAGCACGTCTTCTTCATCATCAAGGAGAACAGGACATACGATCAGGTGTTCGGAGCGATCGGCAAGGGCGACGGCGATCCGAAGCTGACGATGTTCGGGCGGGCCGTGACGCCCAACCACCACGCGCTGGCGGAACGGTACGTACTGCTGGACAACCTCCACGCGTCGAGCTCAATCAGCTTTGACGGCCACCAGTGGTTGATGATGGCGTTTGTGAGCGACTATACGCAGCGGGCGTTCGCAGCGTCGCCCCGGGGCTATGCGTGGGACATGAGCGACGCCCTGACGGTGTCGCCGGCGGGCTTCTTCTGGCAGGGCGCGCCGCCGGACGTGGCGGTGCGGATCTATGGCGAGTTCTGCCTGCCGGGCAAGTTCGACCCGTCGAGGCAGCAGGCGGAGGACATCACCGAGCGCCGCGGGCGGACCTGGACGGACTACTGGAAGCTGTACAAGGAAGGGACGTGGCGGGATCAGGTGGGATGCAGCGCGGCAGGGCTGCCGGCGCTGAAGCACCTGATGAGTCCCAGCTATCCGCAGGACGATACGGTGATCACCGACCAGATCCGGGCCGAGGAATTCCTGCGGGAACTGGGCGAGAGGGAGAAGAGCGGCGTGATGGCGAACATCAACGTGATCACGCTGACGTCGGACCACACCAACGGGACGAATCCGGATTCGCCGACGCCGAGGGCGATGGTGGCGGACAACGACCTGGCGCTGGGGCGGATGGTGGAGGGCATCTCGAAAAGCCGGTTCTGGAAGGACAGTCTGATCCTGGTGGTGGAGGACGACGCGCAGAACGGGATCGACCACGTGGACGGGCACAGGACGGTGGCCCTGGCGATCGGGCCAAAGGTGCGGCGCGGGGCTGTGGATTCGAACCACTACAACCAGATCTCGATGGTGCGGACCATCCAGGAGGTATTCCGGATTCCGGCGCGGACGCCGTGGCTGCGCTCGTCGCGGGCGATGAAGAGCGTGTTCACGCCGGAGGCGGACGCGCGGCCGTACCAGTGCCTGCCGGCGCGGATCAGGCTGGACGAGATGAATCCGCCGGCCAAGGCGTTGCGCGGCAAGGCGAGGCAGGCGGCGGAGGAGTCCGCGCGGATGAACTGGGCCGACGTGGACGACATCCCGAGCGACTCGCTGAACCGCATCCTGTGGGGCGCGGTGAAGGGGTGGGAGACGCCTTACCCGAAGACCGGGCAGAGGATCCGCCAGGCGCCGTAGAGACCGAAGAGCAACAGCAGGGAGTGGAAGAGGCGTGCCTGGGAGAACGGCGCGCTTCTGTGCGCCAGTCCTGACACAAGGCCCCAGAGGAAGAGGGCGAAGACCAGTGGGCTGAGGGCGTGGAGGCGGACGGCGGCGGAGAGTTCGCCGTGGCCGAGCGCGCAGAGGGCGCGCGTCATGCCGCAGAGCGGGCACGGCAGCTCGGTGATACTGCGGAAGGGGCAGAAGAGCCAGGCGGGCGGCGCGGCGGTGATGAAGAAGGCGAGCGCCGCTCCGCAGAAGAGGGCCTGGAGCGCGTACGGACTACTGAGGCGGCTCGGGAGAGGCAAATCCGACCAGCTCCTTGTAGGCGACCGTGATGGCGGCGTAAAACATGGGCAAAGTGACCAGGAGGCCGACCAGGCAGGCGAGCGCGCCGAGGATCTGGACTCCGATGAGGGCGAGCAGGAAGATGGTGAAGCCGAAGTAGTCCTGCTTGACGATGGCGTGGGAGGCCTGCATGGCGGGCCAGAAGTCGAGTTTGCGATCGATGATGAACAGATAAGTGAACTGGTACATGGCGGAGACGACCAGCGCTCCGACGATGCAGGCGAAGAGGCCGAGGAAGCTGAAGATGGTGATGACGATGCAGGCGGCCAGGGCGGGGACGAAGAAGTTGAAGCCCTTAAAGAGGTCGCCCAAGTCGGCGCGGCCGCCGAGAGCCACGCGCCAGCAGACGATGTGCATGCCGGCGATCATGGGGCCCTGAAGGATGAGGGGCACGATGGTGCTGACGGCGGTCATCACGATGAAGATGAGGGCGAACATGCCGAGCTGGCCGGTGACGAGGGTCCAGGCGGCTCCGATCCAGCGGCTGGGGTAGGCCTGGCAGCCGGACGGGGCCGTGTAGGCGGCCGCAGGAGCGAAGACGGGCGGGGGCGGGGGCGGCTGCGCGCCTCCCAGGGTGGTCCCGCACTGGGGACAGAAGCGGGTCTCGGCGGTGACCTGGGCGCCGCAGTTGGTGCAGAACATGAGAAGGCCTCCTGGCTGAACTCAATCAATCTAGCTGAAACCGCGCCCGAACGCCACGGGGTGGCCGCAGGAAATATACTGTATGCCTGGCACCAGATTATGAAGTCTGCAATACCCAAGATGCGGTGGCTTGTGACGGGTATCCTCATCTTGGGCTTAGCGGCCGCGCTGCGGGTCAGCATGATTGGCGAGCGGAGCCTGTCGCATCCGGAGATGTACGTACCGGGATTGCCGTTGCCGGCGGGGCTGAGTGATCCGCCGCCGCGGCGGGATTTCTGGCCGATGGTGCGGGACGTTGTGGCGACGGACACGCATCCGCCGGGCTACTACGCGATGATGTGGCCGGTGATTCGCCTGGGTGGGGCGAGTGAATGGAGCATGCGGATGCCCTCGGTGGTGTGCGGCGTGGTGACGGTGGGATTGCTGATGTGGTTGGGGTTTGTTTTGGGGCGGCCCGGGGCCGGAATGCTGGCGGGGGCGTTGCTGGCACTGAATGGATACCATGTGTTCTGGAGCCAGGCTGCGCGGATGTACACGCTGGCCGGGATGCTGGCGCTTTTGTCGACACTGCTGCTTGTGAAGGCGGCAAGGGACGGGCGGAGGGGTTGGACCGTGCCGGCGTGCTACTGCGGCGTAATGCTTATGGGGCTGGCAACCCACGTATTCATGTGGAGCTTGTTGGCGGCGCAGATGGGATGGGTGGCTTGGCGCGGATGGGTGCGCCGGGGGGCGTTACCAGGTCTACTGCGTTGGCAGTGGCTGGCGGCTACGATGGGCACTCCGTTGCTGGCGGTAGCGGCCTACCAGAGCGGGAACCCGGCGGCGACGTTGTCGCGCGACCTGTTGTTGTGCGGAGGAGGGCTGCTGCAATTCGGGTTTCTATGGCCGCGGGAGCAGGGGCGGCTGGACACCTTTCCCCCGGGGTGGACGGCGGCGCAGGCAAGCCAATCGCCCTATACTCTGGCGTGGATGGCACTGCTGGCTCTGGGACTTTTCCTGATGTGGCAGGCGCGGCGGGTGCGGGGCGAAGAAGCGTGCGCGGGTCCGGAGCATCACACCGGACCCGGGTGGCGAGTCGTGGCGGCGGCGGCGGCGGCGGCGACGGGGATGGATCTGATGCTCCTGCGGGCGGCGCAGACGGTGGCGCTGAAGTCTCCGTTGGTGATGGTGCTGACCCGGGTGATGGCGGCTGCTCCATTGGCGGGGCTGATCGGGTTTCTGGTGGCGCCGAGAGTGTGGGCGTGGGCCCGGAATCTGAGAGGACCGGGCGGGACATTAGAGGATGGACTGAGTGGGATGGGATTGGTGTGGGCGTCGGCTCTTGGACCGCCAGCGCTGTTGTGGATGTTCTCGATGGCCGCGCGACCGGTGATGACGATGAGGGGGCTGCTGGCGGTGTATCCGGCGGTGGCACTGCTGCTGGCTTTGGGCGTGATCGAGGCAAGCCGGGACAGACGATGGGTTACGGCGGCGCTGGTGCTGTTATTGATCCCGGCTCACGCCTGGAGCGTGCTGGAGTATTCGCGCCGAACGATCGATCCACTGCGCCACAAGGATTTTGCCGAGCAACTGCGGCGGCAGATACAGGCCGGGGACCTGGTGTTTTACCCGATCGGATGGGCGAACACCCCACTGCTTTGGTATCTGCCGCCGGAGAGATACAAGGTGGTCGGCTGGAAGTTCGACGAGGCGGGAAGGAACAATCCGGATGCACGGGTGTGGGTGCTCAGCACGTACGGAGCAGAGCCGGCTGAGGGGATGAAAGCGGCGGTGGCAGGCTACCGGAGAATAGGCA
>JACRKW010000187.1 GCA_016215215.1 Acidobacteriota bacterium | reverse complement strand
GGGGCCCGGACGAGGAGAGTGAGGAGTTTGCGAGGCTCGACGGGATCGAGGCGCCGGAGGTCTATCCGGTCGGCGAGGACGGAGCGTGGCGGCTCACTTCCAGAACTCGAACCAGTTGCTGCGGGGCCGGGGAACGGAGAGAGGACCGGTGAAGAGCGGCTGGCCTTCAATGACGGCTCGGGGGTGGATCTCGAACAGGAGTTCGGCGTATTCGCCGCCGTAGACGGCGCGGATGAAGACGCGGGCGTCGTCGAGCCGCGGAGGGCGGTCCTGTGTATCGTGGGCGTCGGAGGCAACGAAGTGCGCCAAGCCACGTTTGAGAAGCGTGCGGGCGCAAGAGGCGGCCTGCGGGCCGAAACGGCCCGTGACGCTCTGGGCGGTGACTTGAAGGAAGACACCGCACTCGACCCAGCGTTGAAGGCGCTTGAGGTTGGAGGCGAGGTGAGGGTTGCGCTCGGGGTGGGTGACGATGGGCGTGAGCCCAGCCTGCCTCAACTGGGAGAAGACCTCTTCAGCCGAGTGCAGGATGAGAATGTCAGAGAACTCAACGAGGAGGTAGCCGAGGCCGTTGATGGAGTAGCGGGCGGGGTTTTCGATGGCTTTGCGGATGTTGTCGTAGGCGAGGTGGAGATCGCAGCCGAGATGGATGCGAATGGTGTTTCCGAGAAGGTGTTGGAGATCCTCCCAGCACCGTTGAACGAGTTGCGGATTGAACTCGAACTCGGAGTTGGCGTGGGGTGTGGCGACGAGGTCGGTGGTGCCGCTCTGAGCGGCCATTCTGGCCATGGCAACGCTCTGGTCCAGGGTCGCGGCGCCATCGTCGAGACCATGGAGGAGGTGACTGTGGATGTCTACCACCCTCTCATTGTAGAGAGCGGCGGGTTATGGGGCATTCACCAGGATTGGTACGAAACAGGGGCCTAGCGAGGAACAGAGGTGTTCCGGATGGCGACAGCGGACATGCCTCCCGCGATGGCGAAGTTCGTGTAGGCGAGGCTGCGGTAGATGCGCGGATTGCGGCGGAGAGCGACCCACTGAATGGCGAGGGAGACGCCGGTGAAGCCGGTCTTGAGAAGGGCTGACTGCGGCCCGAAGCGAGCGTTGGGCGAGGCAATGAGGGGGTTGCCTTCACGGCGGCCCCAACTTGTGGCGAGGTCAGCGACGTTGGCGGCTGCCAGAGCTGCCACAGAGGCCGCGAACAGGCCTCGGCCCCGGGGCGTTTCGGGGACCTCGCGCGGCATGGAGTAGGGGACGGGCCGAACGGCGAACATCTCCTGAGGGGCGGTGATGCGGTTTTCAGCGAGGACTGGCGCGTCAGCGCGGGGCGCGGGTCTGGCTTCCCAGGACTGTGCGATGGCCGGGCACACGATGAGCAGGCACACGAATAGTATCTTCACGGAAACTCCAATCTGAGCGGCCCGAGCGTCAGTTCGCCGGAGGGCCTGTTGGCGGGGGCACCCGTCTAGTCAGAGACAGGCAATTTCGAGCGACTTCCAGTGAATGGATAAATGGTTGAAAAGTAAGAGCAGGGCGCGGGCGCATACCCGGAGGGCAGGCCATTCTGAGACGAATTGCCGCATCCTGAGACATGCGCAGGCGTCCACAAACCGGTCACATCCTTGCCGCCACGCCAAGCCGGGTGAGTTGTCTTACCTCGACGAACGCTAGATCGTCTCAGGGGGAGCCAACCGGCTTACCCGCTTGGAAAGTGGCATGTTCGGTCAGCTTATCGTCCTACCAATCAGTACTCTTAGCAGAGATGACGTGAGGGGCGCGCCGAAGCGAGGGGCCGGACAGCGGGCGCAACAAACGAGGCATGGCGGTTGTCAGTCGACGAAGCGGCCGAGCCAGAAGCCGGCGGCGAAGGCGAACATCGTGAATCCGATGGAGAGGAGGACGACGAACGGCGCCAGTTGCGACGGGGTGTTGGCTTCACTGGGATGGGGATTGATGCCGGCTTCGGTGGAATGGGGGGAACTGTGGCCAGCGCCCGAGACGGGAGAAGAAGAGAAGGGACCTGGTGGGACGATGAACAACTCCGGCGAGGATCTTCGGGTGGCATCGGCCGCTTCCAACTGGCGGAGCGCGACCGAAACGGCCTCTTCGGGAGAAATCCCGCGAGCCGCGCCGGCGCGCTGACGTGGCGCCCGAGTGTCGATGTTTATTGCCGGGCCTGATGCCTGGGTTGATATCGGACGCATGTCCGTGCCTCCTGCAGACCTGGGTCCGCCACTCCCGACGGAGGTCCCGTCAGAGTTCTTGCAGGTGAATGACCAATCTGAAGCGCGGGTAACTTACTGAAGTGGAAGGAGGAGGCCCGGCGCGTGGCGCGGACCGGCGACTCGAAACAAGACAGGCCGGGCAGGCTGCAGCAAGGCGTTACATGTTCAAACGTAACCGCTTTGCGGGGGGCTGCATCCCAGTGGTGATGCTCACTGTCTATCTCCACGACCACCCTGATGCTCTGCGGTTCGAATTGGCCGGTGCGCTGAGAGGAGAGGGGGTGAAGGAGTTCGAGCAGAGCTGGAAGACGGCGGCGTCGACACTGCGCGGGCGCGGCGTGGTGGTGGACCTGAGCGGGGTGAACGGGATTGACGGAGCGGGCGAACGCCTGATGCGGGCGATGGTGGATGCAGGGGCGCGGCTGGTAACGGCCAACCGGAAGACCGAGGCGATGGCGGCGGGGTTTTCTCGTCGGGTGCGGTGGTTCCTGGATGCTTGTCGCTGTGAGGGCCGTCTTGGGTGCATAGATTAACAGGAGAGCCTGGGTCTCCCGCGTTCTTGGCGTAGAGCCGCGTGACCTGGAGAAGAATAGCTCCCCACCGCGGACGCGTTTCGAACTGTCACAGCCGGCCTATCTTCAGCGATCAGGTCCGTGTTCAGGCAGATTCAGCAACTTGTGGGCAGGGGAAGTTCCCAAAGGCAGATCGTACGGATCTCCAAGTCAGAAATGGGTATTCGACGATGTGGAGGCGCTCCGGCATGCCGCCTCAATTGAAAGCAGGGCCGGAAATGTCCCGGCCCTACTGATTCTCCGCAAGTCGAAGTGCCAACTACCTGGCCGCCGGCAGGAAGTTCTCCAGCACCCAGACCTGGCTATGGCTGTCGTAGTGCATTGCCGCAAGATGATCCCCGTCCGCACTCACCGAAAGATTCCGGAACGTGCCGGGCAGAGCGGTGACTTGAGGCGCGCCGCCTTCCACCGGAAAAACCCACAGCTCCCGGGGACCTCCCTGCATGCCGGACCGGGCCGCCGCGATGATGGAGCGGCCGTCGGCGCTCCAGTCGGAGCCCCAAACGATGCTTCCCGTCTCTCCCTGACGCCGGTGCAACTCCCGCAACGACCCCGAAGCGATGTCGTAAATCCCGATGTATTGGCCGGACGTCAGCAGAAGTTGTCTGCCATCGCGCGACAGCTTGATGTTCTGTTGACCCTGTGATGTGAAGTCCCTGGTGGGCAGTGCGGTCTCACTGCAACCGGAAAGGTCGATGGAAGTCAGCCCCTGCGCGGTGAGGTGGTACACGCGCAGGCCATCCGCGGAGGGAGCGAACGCCTGGCCTTCTCGTGCATCGGACTTCAGCCCACAAACGTATGTGGCGGCGCCGGTCTGGACGTCCACGCGGTGAAGTCCGAAGCGTCCCTGCTCGCCGGTGGCCGAGACCAGGAACGACTGGCCGTCCGGCATCCACTCGAATCGCCTGTGGTCTTTGAGTTGCGGCGTGATCGCCCGCTGCCGGCCGCCGGCGACGTTGCGAATCATGATCGAGTGCGCGGGGACGAACGCCGCGAGTTGCTTGCCGTCGGGGGAGAACCGCAGGTTGCCGGCGCCAATCGCATAGCCGATGGGGGCTATCTCGAACCTGGATTCCGGCTCGCTCCAGCGCGCCGGATTCCCGCCCGTGCGCACCATCCACCCTTCGATCCGGTTGTTGTTCGTGCCGTAGTAGAGTTCCCCTTTTGCAGTGATGCCGAGAAAGTCGCCGAAGCTGGAAATCCCGGGTGCATGCACCGGCGTGGCTTCGCCGGCAGGCTTGCCTTGGGAAACCGGTTGCAGAAAGAGTTTCCAGGTGAAGCCCTCCTCCCTGGCCACCAGCAGCGCGCGGCCATCTGGTGTCCAACCAGCCAACCGCGAATCGCGTGCCACCTGCACTTCTTCGCCCGAAGAACCGCCGGCGGGAATCAGCATGATGCTGCCGTCGCTGTTGCTGGACGGGCGCGGAACTTCCTGGTAAGCGAGCCACTGCCCATCCGGGGAAAAGAACACGTTGGTCTTGCGGAGCGTGCTCCTGGTTCGAATGACTCGCGCTTCCCCTGTGTCGGCCGGAATCAGCTCGATCCGGGAGTTTCCGCCTTCCACCACGACCACCGCCATCCATTTGCCGTCGGGCGACCAACTATGGGCCTCCATGTAGGATTGTGTTCCCGACGTCCGCAGGATGCGCTCGCCGGTCCCATCGGTGTTGATGATTCGCAGTTGATAGGCGCCCTCGGACTTGCTCGCTGGATCCCAACGATGCCAGTTGAAGACGATGCGCTTGCCATCCGGCGAGATGCATGAGGCCTCGGCTTCACCCTGAGACTTTTCGTAGCCGCCCATGTTGGTCACGCGGCGGTGCGTGCCGGCGCGCAGGTCGCGCACCGCGAGATCGCCGGTGGACCAGTCGATGAAAGAGAGCAGGCGGCCGTCGGCGCTGACGCAACCCCAGTAATCGATGGCCTGGTCCCAGACCAGACGCGCCCTCGTCTCGGTCCCGCCCGGGGCGGAGACGCCCAGCGCCGCCAGCCGGGTGCGCGCCTGCGAAGCGGCTTCTGGCTGATCGGCGTAGTTCCTGGTCAGGTCTTCATAGAGCTTCCTGGCTTCGGTCTGACCGAGCTTTTCGTAGCACTGCGCCATGAGCAGTATTGCGCGCGCGGCCACCGCGCGGTCCTTGCCGTGGCGAGCGACGACCTGCCGGTAAATGTCGATGGCTCCTTTGAGATCGCCCTGGACGTTTTCCTTTTGCCGGGCGCGCTCGAAAAGCAGGTCGGCGCGCGGGGTCGTTTGCGCTGGAAGCGGCCCCGCGAGCAGCGCCGCCAGAATTGTTGTGAGGATGGTGGTTGGTTTCATGTTGTTGCTCCCTGGTCCCATCCTGAACGGCGAACGTTCAGCCAATTCGGAGGCGCTGTCAAGCTTCTGCAAAGTTCTCCCTCAGATTCAGCCGTCGAAGCGGTACCCCATGCCGCGCACGCTGACCAGGTAGCGCGGAGACGCAGGCTCGGGCTCGATCTTGCGGCGCAGGTTGGAGACGTGGGTGTCCACCACGCGGTCCACGCATTCAGTGCCCTCCCACACCTTATCCAGCAGATTCTGCCTGCTGAGCACTCTTCCGCGGTTGCGCACGAAGGCGCAGAGCAGTTTGAACTCCACGGCGGTCACGTCCACACGCTCGCCGGCGCGGCGCAATTCACAGCGGGCGAGATCGAGTTCCATATCGCCGAAGCGTTCGATCTCGGCCGGCGCGGGCCCGGCGGTACGGCGCAGGACGGCCTGAATCCGCGCGCGTAATTCGAGCGGGCTGAAGGGCTTGGTGACGTAGTCGTCCGCTCCAAGTTGCAGGCCCAAGACCTTCTCAGCCTCCTGGGTGCGCGCGGTCAGCAGGATGATGGGGGTCGTCACGCCGCCGCGGCGCAGTTCGCGGCAGACCTGGAAGCCATCCTTGCGCGGCAGCATTACATCGAGCACGATCAGGTCGAACGCGCCGCGCGAAGCGCGCTCGACCGCGGCTTCACCGTCGGACACGGTCTCCACCCCGTATCCCTCCAGAGTGAGGTCTTCCTCCAGTCCGAGGGCGATCCCGGGGTCGTCTTCCACCACGAGAATACGGCTCATGGGTATCATTCTCCCGCCGGCAGCACGACGGCAAACACGCTGCCTTCTCCCAATTCGCTCTCCACGGTGATGCGGCCGCCATGAGCTTCGACGATTTGCCTGGCCATGGCCAAGCCGACGCCGGTACCCGGAATCGCCGCCTCCTTCGAAGCCACGCCGCGCACAAACTTGCTGAAGATCCTCTCTTGCTCTGCGGGTGGAATCCCGACGCCGCGGTCACGCACGCGGATGGCGACATCGCCCCCTTCCGCCCTGGCCTCCACCCAGACCGTGGGCGTTCCGGGCGAGTATTTCACGGCGTTGTCCAGCAGGTTCCACAGCACGCGGCCGAGAGCTTCCCGGTCGCCGCGAACCGCCGGCAGCGCCCCGCCGGTTTCGACGATCAGTTGATGCCCGCTCTGGCCGGCGACGTCGCGAAATTCGCCTGCGACTTCCTCCACCAGGCGCGCCGGATCCACGGGCTCAAACCGGACCGGCATCTGCCCCGCCTCCATTTGTCCGAACTGAAGCAAGCCGTCCACCAGGCGGTGCAGTCGATCGCTCTCCCGCAGCAGGATGGAGAAGAACTGCGCGCGCCGCTCCTCCGAAGATACGCGGCCCTGGACCAGCATCTCCGAAAGTTGCCTCATGGTAGTGAGCGGCGTACGGAATTCGTGCGATACGGACGCTACGAAATCGGCCTGCAACCGCGAGACGCTCAACTCCCGGGAGATCGCGCGCCGGGCGAGGTAACCCGCACCCAGCACCAGGACCACCATCATCAATACTGCGGTCAAAAGGAGACGGCTGCGGCCAGGGAGCCAGGAGGTGGAACCGTCAACCACGGAGATCGCGTGCACCGTCCAGGGCAGGCCGGTGGATGCGGCGGTTCGAACGGACTGGTTGGCGAGCGGCGCGTCCGTTCTTCCCAGAACCCGGCGTCCTTCCGCGTCGCTGAGCGCGAACTCCACGCTCGACCGGGCGCCGGCGCGGCGCGATTCCTCCAGCCAGGAAGACTCCAGGAATCCGGCGCCGGCTAGCATGAGCGTCAATTGCTCCGGAGTGGCCCGGGCGAGTACGAGGACTGGTCGCTGCTCCTCCATCAGCGTCATGCGCTGCGGCAGCGCGCCTTCCGGTGATTCCCGCCAGCGTGTCCAGGCGACCTCGGCCGCCTTGGCAAGCGCCTTGCGCGCGGCTTGGCCGGAGGCTTCCTTTCGCTCCGGCAGCCAACGGTGAAGCTGCTCCAACTGAAGGTCGTATGTGGCTCGCGTCAGAATCCAGCGACCTTGTTCCAGGTCTCGCGCCAACAGCTCTGCCTCCTGCCGCAACTGGCCGGCCTGACCCGTCTCCTCAGACAGGAGCGCGGCGCCCTGCCGTCCTACCAATCCCGCCGGCAATCCACCCACGGCGGCAGGGCCGAGTTCGGCAAGCCGCCGGTAGGACTCGAGTGACGCAGCCGCATCTCCTGCTTTGCGGAAGATCCGCGCCATGCGCATCAGGCAGGCGGCGCGCAAGGCGGGATCTTTCGATTCGGCCATCGGCCGCAAAGCCCGGATGGCTTCCGCGTACCGGTTCTCGCGAAACTCCAGCGCATCGGCGGCAGCGAATTGGGAGGCCGGCGGTTCTGCGCTGTCGGCTGCCTTCGGGTAGTAAGGAAGTGGAGGTCCGCCACGCACGACGCTCCCGCCCTTGCGAAAGACCAGAACCGGAATCTCCTGGTCAGCCTGGCCGGACGACGACCCAGCGCCCGCCAGCCGCTGTTCCAGCCGCGCTAGTACTCGCTGCAATGCGGCCGAGCCGAGGTCGGCCGCCCTGCTCGGTGATGCGCCATCCGAGCCACGCCAGACCGGCCGCGGGCAGGAGTGTGGTGGCGACGAATAACCCCAACAGACGCCGAGAGTGCGTCCGTTACTGTGGCCTGATGCTCATCTCCTTGCTCAATTTTGCCGCTCAGATTGTCAAGGAAGACCACGTCGATTGTCAAGATTCTGCAAAGGCGATTCTGCAAAAGCGAGCAAAGCCCACCGGCCTGAAGGCGGGAAGTGGGCGATCCTCGCGCCGGACAGACGAGGCGGCAATCTCTCGCCCGGATACCTCCGGGAGTGCTTCCCCACCCTGGACGCGTTTCGAACTTTGGTGGTCTGCCCGCCGGCCGCCCTCAGGACGGCTTTCGAGTAGTCTCAAGAGCCATCAGTCTGATGTGAATAGACTCATGACTGCCGGCGCGGGGCGAGCTGTTATTCGTCATGAACCGGCTTGGACGGTGCAGTACGGCTGATCCAGCTCTGGACTTCGTAGCCGGCGAGCAAGAGGAGCAGCCACGCCAACGGCGCGGGGTAGTGCGCGTCATAGCTCACGATGTAGTAGACGAGAGGAAACGTCGCCAGCGGGATGAGCAAAGCCGCCCGGTTCGGAGCCTCAATCGCAGGTAGCAAACGTCGCAGACCGAGGAGCGCAAGCGCCGTCAGCGTGGTGACGAGCGCCGCCATCCACGGAAGGCGCAGCGGGCCGCACCAGAAATGAACGAAGCGCATCAGCGTCAGGCGCAGGAACTCGTCCGGATGAGTTCTGATCCACGCGAGCGCCTCATTCCTGGCCCTACGGTTGTACTCCGCTTCCCCCAGTTCCCGCGCCAGGCGGGCCTCTTCGAGGTTTTCACTCGGGTGGCGGACCGTCCCCAGACGCGCGAAAGTCACCGTGTTATCAGCCGCCGCGCCCGGTTGATTGGCAATGCGGAACTCCAAACCGAAGTTACTCCGTATGAAGAAGAAGCCGTGAAGGGTTGTGTAATTGCGCCAGGTCCAGGGGACGCAGGCCAAGAAGGCGCCGACGACGACGCACGCGGCCGTGAACCACTTGCGCGGGTCGCGTCTCCACCAAAGCTCAAAGATCAGATATCCCAGAACGACGAGGAGTAGCGGAGGCAAGCGATGAAAGGCCGCGCCGCACCCCAATCCAAGCAGCAGCGAGCCGGCCGTTGAAGAGCGTCCCGTGGTCCAACGGTGCACAAAGGCTACGATCAACAGGCCGAGCGCCAAGGCCGCGTGAGCAGCGACTCCCCAACCGATGAACTCATCCGGACCTTGCCGCGGAATGAGCGCGCCAGCGACACCGGCGAGGAACCCCGACCTCGTTCCCAGCCCCAGCCTGCGTCCGAACCACGGAAGCAGGCCGAAGAGCGCCGAGAAACTGCTGATCGCCACGATC
>JACRKW010000186.1 GCA_016215215.1 Acidobacteriota bacterium | reverse complement strand
GCCGTCGAGAACACCTCCGACTTTCGCGTCGGGATGGTCGTGTTCCGCTCGATCAGCTTGGTGAAGACGCCGCCCAGCGTCTCAATTCCCAGCGACAACGGCGTCACGTCCAGCAACAGGACGTCCTTCACCTCGCCGCCCAGCACGCCGCCCTGCACCGCCGCACCCACGGCGACGACTTCGTCCGGGTTCACCGTCTTGTTCGGCTCTTTGCTGAACAGCTCCTTCACCATCTGCGTCACGCGCGGGATGCGCGTGGAGCCGCCCACCATCACCACTTCGTCGATCTGCGCCGCCATCAAGCCCGCATCGCTCAGCGCCTGCTTGCACGGACCCACCGACCGCTGCAGGATGTCCTCCACCATGGCCTCAAACCGCGCCCGCGTCAGGCTCTTCACCAGATGCTTCGGCCCCGTCTGCGGATCGCCGTAGATGAAGGGCAGGTTCAGCTCCGTCTCCATCGCCGACGACAGCTCGATCTTGGCCTTCTCCGCCGCCTCCTTCAACCGCTGCAGCGCCATCCGGTCCCGCGACAGGTCCACGCCCTCGTCCTTCTTGAACTCCTCAATCAGCCAGTCCACCAGCCGCTGGTCGATGTTGTCTCCGCCCAGGTGCGTGTCCCCGTTGGTCGACTTCACTTCCACCACGCCGTCGCCCACCTCCAGAATCGAGATGTCGAACGTGCCCCCGCCGAAATCGTAAACCGCGATCCGCTCTTCCTTCTTCTTGTCCAACCCGTAGGCCAGGGCCGCCGCCGTCGGCTCGTTGATGATGCGCTGCACTTCCAGGCCCGCAATCTGCCCCGCGTCCTTCGTCGCCTGCCGCTGGGCATCGTTGAAGTACGCCGGCACCGTGATCACCGCCTTGGTGACCTTCTCGCCCAGGTAGGCCTCGGCCGCCTCCTTCAACTTCGTCAGGATCATCGCCGAGACTTCCGGAGGAGCCAGCTTGCTGCCGCCACCCTCCACCCGCGCATCGCCCGACTCGCCCTTCACCACGTGATAGGGCACCCGCTTCATCTCTTCCCCGACCTCGTCAAATCGCCGCCCCATGAACCGCTTGATCGAGTAGATCGTGTTCTCCGGGTTCGTCACCGCCTGCCGCTTGGCTACCTGCCCCACCAAACGGTCCCCTGATTTCGCAAACCCCACCACCGACGGCGTCGTCCGGCCGCCCTCCTGGTTCGGGATCACCACCGGCTGCCCGCCTTCCATCACCGCTACCACCGAATTCGTCGTCCCCAAGTCGATGCCGATAATTTTGCTCATCTCAGTCTCGTCCTTCTAGTAGTCTGGAACTGGCGGCGCTCGCTCGCGGGTCGTTTTGCCCGCAGGTGCGCCTGATGCTAGTATCTTAGTTTAGTGTGTTACTGTCAAGTCTATGGTGAAGCGCGTCGCTTTTCTCATCCTCTCCGCAGCCCAACTCGCCTCTCCTCAGTCGCTTACCATCGCAGCAGCGGCTGACCTTTCCCCCCTGGAAGCTTCACTCCAAGCTGCATTCCGGTCCATCTCCCCCGCCACACTCCGTTTTACCTTCGGCTCTTCCGGAATGCTCGCTCACCAGATCCGGAACGGCGCTCCGTATGATATCTATCTATCCGCGAATGAACAACTTGTAACCGACCTGGCCGCCGCTGGCCTGCTCCTCCCGGATACCGTCCACCCCTACGCCACAGGCCGTATCGCCCTCTGGTCAGCCTTAGGCCGTATCCATTCCCTCTCAGACCTCCTCCAGCCCTCGGTCCGCCACATCGCCATCCCCAACCCCGATCACGCCCCCTACGGCGTCGCCGCCCGCCAAATACTCCAGAACCAGAAACTCTGGACCCGCCTCCAGGCTCGCATCGTCCTGGCTGAAAACGTGCGCCAGGCCTTCGAATACGCCCGCACTGGCAACGCCGACGCCGTTCTAACATCCTGGACCCTCCTGCATGACCGCGGCGGCATTCTCATCCCGGACTCCCTGCACGCGCCCATCCGCCAGTCCGGCGGCATCGTCAAAGGCACTCCCAATGAAGCCGCCGCCCGCGCCTTCCTGAACTTCCTCCTCAGCCCCGCCGGACGCACCGTGCTGGCGCGCTACGGCCTCTTCCCGCCCGCCCCGTAGGCGGCTGTTAGACTGGAGCTTCCCGCTTGACCAAGTTCCTCAAAATCCTGGGCGGCGTAGGCCTCGTCATCCTCGGCATCATCGGCATCATCCTGCCCATCATGCCCGGGTGGGTATTCCTCATCCCCGGCCTCGTGATCCTCTCCGAGTATTTTCATCCCCTTAAGCGACTGCTCCACTGGGCTCGGACCAAATTTGAGCAGGACAATCCACGCTCGCCGGACCACAATAAGTAGGACATGCGGAGCTTCTTCGACGAGCCCGATCCACTGGAACCCTCCCCTACCCCCCTGCTTGTCGCCGCCGCCTTCATCTACCTCGCCTTCCCCCTGTCCCTCTTTCTCACCTTCTGGCTGCGCTGGTACCTTGCCCTCCCGGCCTGCATCGCCTTGTCGGTCGCCCTCGTGCCAGTCTGTGGCCGGCTGCCCCTATCCACTGTTCGGCCTCACCTGAAGCACTGGGCGCTTACCGTTCTGGCCGCGCTACTGCTTGCCTGCGTGCCCGTCGTCCTCTCCGGCGTCGGTGGCTTGGGGCGCCAAAATCACGACTTCCCCAAGCACAATGGCCTCCTTTTGGACCTGACCGAAGGCCGTTGGCCTGTCTATTACTCTCTCCCCGGACGCACCGATCCCGTCCCACTGGACTACTATTCCGGCTGGTATCTGCCCGCAGCCTTGGCCGGAAAAGCGGCCGGCTGGACTGCCGCCAATTACGCTCTGGCCGCCTGGACCGTCATCGGCCTCGCGCTCGCTCTGCTCCTCTTCCGCCGCCTCGCCGGGATCAGCCTCCCCGCCGCCTGGCTTCTGATCGCCTGCTGGGCCGGACTCCGTGAATTCGGCCGCCTCATCCTTTTCGGACACCCTTGGCCCGGCGACAACGAGGGCCGCTACTGGACCCTCCTCTGGAACGCCCCCGGCGCGCTCGCCGACTTCCACTGGACACCCGGACACCTCCTTGCCGGCTGGCTTTCGGCACTCGTCCTTCTTTCCATCGCCCGCGACAAATCCCATCCCGCCGCAGCCGTGGTGCTGCTGGTCCTCACCGCCTTCTGGTCGCCTTTTGTCGCGATCGGGCTTGTGCCCTTCGTCGGCCTGGTCCTCTGGCCGCATCGCGCCACAGTCCTGAAAAGCCCCATCACGGCCATCGCCGCCGCCCTTGGGCTCATCCTCGCCCTCTACTTCCACGCCCATGAGCCGGGCACCGCCGCCGGTTGGATGTCATCCTTCTACGATTGGCCCTCCCTGGCCATCACTTACTCCTGGTTCATCCTCCTGGAATACCTGCTCCTCGCCCTACTTCTCATCCCCTTCCGCCACTTCCTCCCCCGTCCCTGGTTTTGGACCGCCGCCGCCCTTCTTGCCCTCGCCCCTCTCTACCGCATCGGCATCCACTTCGACCTGCAAACCCACGCCTCGCGGCCGGCCCTCGCTTTCCTCCTCCTCACTGCCGCATTCGCTCTCCGCTCCACGGGACTCCCCGGCGCCGGCGGCCACCGCCTGGTCCTGGTCCTCGTCATCGCCCTCGGATCGCTCGATTCCCTCCGTTGGGCTGCGTCTGCTCTCTCCCGCTACCGCCTCGGCCCCCCGCCGCAGTCCTGGGTCGCCCGCCTGCCCCAGCAATCGGCCGAAGACGTCTACAATTCCCAATACCGCGGTCTCCGGCAGGCCCTCTTTTTCCGCCTTCTGGCGCCGCCACCCGTTCAACCCCTTACGCTCAAGCCCGTCCAGGTGGACATGCTCGAGCCCGTCCTCTCCATCCATCGCCCGGCCGCCGGCTTCAGTCCAGTCGAATACGAGTGGCGCCACCCCGTCCTCTGGTCGCTCGGCCCCGAATCCATCCTTTCCGCACTTCAGCCCCCCGGCGCCCGTCTCAGGCTCAACCTGTCTTTCCGTTGGGCCGCCCCCGGCCAGGCCCTCACCGTCTCTCTCGATGGGCGTGAGCTTCGCAGCTACAGCCAGGCGGGCTCCCCCTCAGGAGTTTCAGACTCCATCCCCGTGACATTCGCAGGTGGGTACTCCCGCATCACACTGACCCCCAGCTTCTGGAACCGCCATCCGCAGGTCATCTTCCCCAACGACACACGTCCCTTGGCCGTCCTCTTCACCGAACTCCGATTGGTCGAGGCCCCGCGATGATCACACTCACCCGCGCCGCCCTCGCCTATCTCGCCCTGCCCGTCTTCCTGTTCCTGCTCTTCTGGCTCCGCTGGTATGTTGCTATCCCCGCGGCGGCGTTGCTGGCCGCAACCTTGGCCAAAGTCCCTGACACTCGCGTCCCGTTTCGTTTCACCGCGGCAGTTCCTGCCGCGCTTCTGCTCGCGCTCGTCCCCGTCCTCCTCAGCGGCATCGGCGGCTTCGGGCCCCAATCCATCGACGCCCCCAAGCACAACGCCATACTGCTTGATCTCGTCGACGGCCACTGGCCCGTCACCTACCAGAGCGCACCCATCTCCTACTACATCGCCTGGTACCTTCCCGCCGCCGCTCTCGGCAAGTTGCTCGGCTGGACCGCCGCCAACGTCGCGCTCATGCTCTGGACGCTGGCCGGCGCCGCCCTTGCCCTGTTTCTGTTCCGCCGCGCCTCCGGCGCCTCCCTCCCTGTTTCCGCAATCTTTCTATTCATCTGGGGCGGACTGCGCGACTTCGGTGGCCTGCTCGTC
>JACRKW010000240.1 GCA_016215215.1 Acidobacteriota bacterium | reverse complement strand
GGTCTGGGCCACATCCCCGGTGCGCACGTTCAGGTGGATGGCCAGGAAGTTCCGCCACAACTCCTCGGAGAGCCCCAGCCCGCCCACCACCACCAGCACCCCCAGCGTCGCCCGGTTGACGCCCAGCCACTCCGCCAGCCGACGCATGCCACACCTCCCCTCAGGATGTCAGCCGCTTGCCCCACGCCCGTGCCAGCACGGCGGTCTTTTCCGCCGTCGAAAGCCGGATCTTGCCGGGCAGTACGTCGTAGTTACGCTGCCGGATCCGCTTGAGCAGCCGCGAGTAGATCTCGATCAGCGCCCACAGCGCCGGGCGGCTGTCGTTGTTCACCATGCCGATCAAGGGCAGCGAATCGTCGCAGTACCGCCGCGCTCGGTCTGCCTCGTGTTCAAGCAAACGCCGGATCTCGGGTGTGCTCACCTGTCCGCTCAAAGATTCGACGCTGACGCCGAACCGGCGCAGATCCTCTTCCGGCAGGTAGACGCGCCCCATCCGCGCGTCCTCGCCTACGTCCCGGATGATGTTGGTCAACTGAAAGGCGATGCCGCAGCGTTCGGCCAGCTCCAGCGCGCGCGGGTCCTCGAAGCCGAAGATGTGCACCGTGGTCAGCCCGACCACGCTCGCCACCAGGTAACAGTATCGGTACAGTTCGTCGAACGTCTCCAGGTAGCGCGGCTCGCCCGTGGAAATGTCGCTGGAGACGCCGTCGATCATCTCGTGGAAGTAGCGCGGCGGAATTCGGTACCTTTTGGCGACGTCGAGGAATGCCGGCCAGACGGCGTGTTCGGCCGGCGTGCCCGCCAGCGTGCGGTCAAGCTGCGCGCGCCAGTCTTCGATCTTCCCGCGCGAGGCGCCCTGCTCGTCGCTCAGGTCGTCGCACTCGCGCATGAAGGCGTAGATGGCGCACATGGCCAGGCGCTTGGCGCGCGGCAGCACCAGAAAGGAGTAGTAGAAGTTCTTGGCGCGGGCGCGGGCCACGCGCTCGCAGTGCGCGTAGGAATCCTCCAGCCGGATCATGCCGCCCTCGGCCCGGCCAGCCGCAGCAGGCCACCCGCCAGCAGCGCCACGCGCTCCAGTTTCGAGATCGACGGCCGAGCTTTCAGCACATCGTAGCCCTGCGCGCGGATCTTCGCGAGCACTCTCATTCCGCCCCGGCTGAACAGGTCGATGTCCAGCGCAAGCCTGCGGTCCAGCATTCCCGCCAGAGGCAGCCCTTGCTCGAAGAGTCTCTGGGCGTAGTCCACCGCCTCGGCCATCACGGCGCGGAACGCAGGCGTGAACTGCAGGGCGTACAACTCCTCGACGCTGTAGCCATGCCTGTCGAACAAGTCGAGCGGCAGGTAGACGCGGTCCTTCTTTAGGTCCACGGTGACGTCCTGCCAGAAGTTGGCCAGTTGCAGGGCGCTGCAGGTCGCGTCCGACAGCCGGAAGCGCTCTTCGTCCCGGTAGCCGCACAGCATCAGCACCAGGCGGCCCACCGGGTTGGCCGAGTTCCGGCAGTAGCCCATCACGCCGTCCCAGTCGCGGTAGCGCGTCGTGGTCTGGTCCTGCACGAACGCCGTGATCAGATCGTCGAAAGGCTCAACAGGAAGCTGGTGCGCCTCGATCGTACGGGCCAGCGCGACGAAGACAGGGTGCGTGGGATTGCCGCCGCCGCAAGTCTTGCGCAGTTCGCCGCGCCACCACTCCAGCAGCCGCAGGCTTTCGCTCGTGTCACCGATTTCGTCGCCCAGGTCGTCCGACCAGCGGCAGAAGGCGTAGACGTTGTGGAAGTCCTGATGCAGCCTCTTGGGCAGCAGGAAGCTCACCACGTGGAAGTTCTCATAGTGATGTGCGGCCAGCCAGCGCGTGTAGGAATATGCCTGCTCGGCTGTCCAGGCCCTGCTCATCGCATCGGCCGATTTCAGGAACTCGACTGGTTCGAGTTGGAGCTGTTCGCGGGGCGCCATGCTTCCGGCTCGACGGCTGGTATCCAGGCCGGCTACGGAATGATGGCGGTCTTCATGTGGCCGTTATGGCTCATCAGGTGCCGCATCACTTCCAGCAGGTTCGTCAGCGGCTCTTCACGGTTGACGAAGTCGCGCGATGTAATGTCGCCGCGGCTGACGATGTCAAGCGCCTTGCGGATGTAGGCCGGCGTATGGTGGAAGCTGGCGACGCACTTGATCTCGCTGTAGTGGATGGTCTGCGTCTCCAGCGTGATCCGCGTGTCGCTCGGGCATCCGCCGAAGAACTGCACTGTGCCGCCGCGGCGCAGCATGCGCACCGCGAGTTCCCACGTCTCGGGGCTGCCCACGGCCTCGATCACGACATCGGCGCCGTAGCCGCCCGTCAGGCCTTTCACCTGCCGCACCACGTCGTCGGCGTCGGTGTTCAGCAGCGCGTCGTGCGCGCCCATGCGCAGCGCCCTGTCCAGTTGCGACGTGCGCCGGCCCAGCGCGATCACGCGCGCCCCGTAGACCTTTGCCAGCCGCACGAACATCAGGCCGATGGGACCTTGGCCGATGACGACCACGTTGTCGCCCGGCCGGACGTGCGTCTCTTCCAGGGCCTTGAGCACGCAGGCCAGCGGCTCAATCAGCGCGGCGTCCAGGTAGCTCAGGTGCGCGGGGATCTCGTACAGGTTGCGCTGCACGATGCGCGCCGGAATGCGGATGTACTCGGCGTAGGCGCCGTTGTTGAACAGCAGGTCCTCACACAAATTCTCCAGGCCGCGGCGGCAGTAGAAGCAATTGAGACACGGCGCCGAATTGGCCGCCACCACTCGCTCTCCTACCTGGAAACCTTCGACATGCTCGCCCATCGCCACGATGTCGCCCGCCAGTTCGTGGCCGAAGAGGGCCGGCGGCACAATCATCTTGGCGTGATATCCACGACGGAAAACCTTGACGTCTGTGCCGCAGGTGAGCGCGGCCCGCACGCGGACCAGGACGTCGCCCTTCTCAATTCGCGGCACGGACACGGTCTCCACCTTGACGCTTTCGCGCCCGTAGAGCACGGCGGCCATCATCTGCTTGTTCACTTAAGACAACCTCTGTGGCTGAACCATTATTTTCAACGATTTGCCATCAGGATGCAACGCCAGATTGATGCCCTGGCTGATCTCGTTCAATGGCAACCGGTGCGATATCAGTTCTCCGACGGGTATCTCCCCGCTAAATACTAGACGCGCGGACTCGGCCTGAAGATCCACCGAGGCGCTGTAACACCCCAACACCGTACGCTCCAGCTTGCATATGTCAGCGCCCGAGAGCTCGATGCGTTCGGTGTCGGACGTCTGTGCGAATAATAGTATTTTACCCCCTGGGCGGGACGAAGCGATAGCCTGTCCGACGATCTCCCTGGCCGAGGCGGCCACCATCACCTGATCCACCCCCCGGCCGGATGTCATCTGTTTACATCGCGCGGCAACGTCCACCTGCCTCGGGTCCCACGCCTCCTGTGCCCCAAACCGCTTTGCCAGGGCCCGCCGCTCGGGGATGGTGTCGGTGGCCAGGATCGTCGCGCCGGTCCGCTTCACCAGCATGGTGAAGAGCAGGCCGATAGGTCCCTGACCCTGAATCAGGACGACATCATCGGGTTGAGGGTCCATCTGGACCACCGCCTTGTGGCAGGTGTTCACGGGCTCGACGAAGCTGGCTACTTCGAACGGCACGCCGTCCGGAACCAGTTCCACGCCGTCCTTCACGATCCAATCCATGATCCGGATGTATTGTGCAAACCCCCCTCCGGCGGGCTCGAAGCCGGCCGTGATGCCGACCTTCTTGTAGGTCTCGCATTGAGCGTAGAGCTTCCTGGAGCAGTAGAAGCACGCGCGGCAGGGGATGTGGTGGAAGGCGATGACGTGGTCGCCGCGTTTGAACCTGGTGACGCCGGCGCCGGCGGCGACAACCACGCCGGCGGTTTCGTGACCGTAGATTCGCGGCGGCGGGAGCAGATCGTGCTCCACTTTCTTCAGGTCGGTGTGGCAGATGCCGCAGGCCTCCACGCGAACCAGAAGTTCGCCGGGGCCGATCTCGGGCACGGGCACGGATTCGACGCGGATGCGGCCGTTCCCGGTGTAGACGGCGGCCATCATCTCGGTCTGGTTAGAAGCGGCAGTCTGCAAGGAAATCTCCCAAGTTTACCGCGGCCCTGCGGCAGCGGGCATTCAGTCTCCACAGGCCGCCGATGGCGGCGGGCCGCAGCAGCGCGGCCGCCACGATGCGGCCGAGGGAAAAGCGTCCGGCCGGGTCTCGATAGTGGTTGAAGTCGAGCGGCATCTCCTCGCCGGCGGTGTCACTGACGGCGCGGATGCAATAGAAGGGCGTTTGGCAGCTCTGGGCCGCCTCGGCCACGGCGGCCGATTCCATTTCGACGGCCTGGCCGCCGGACTGGCGCAGGGAGTCGCGTTCCGCGAACCCGATTGCCACGTGGCCGACCGAGACCAGCGCGCCGCCGGCGTGCGGCCGGGCCGACGGGGCAGGCAGGGCGAAGAACTCTCGGCCCGACTCAGGCGCCAGGATCCTGGATGCGACGAACACGTCGCCGGGCGCCAAGGCCGGGTCCAGCCCGCCGCAGAAGCCGGTGCTGACGACGGTGCGGGGGCGCAGCTGATTGAAGGCGTCTGCGGCGGTCTGGGCGTCGAGGTTCGGGCCGGGGCCGTTGGCCGCCAGAATCCAGGGCACGCCGTTGATGGCGGCGCGGCGCGCGAAGTCGATGCCCCAGTTCAGTCGGGAGACAGTTGTGGCGTGTGCCAGCAGGCCCGCGAATTCGCGGGCCTCGGCCGCAGCCGCCAAGATTGTGACCTCCTCAGCAATAGCCAT
>JACRKW010000239.1 GCA_016215215.1 Acidobacteriota bacterium | reverse complement strand
GCGGACCTGTTCCAGGGCCGGCCGTACCTGCTCACACCGCGGGAGCCATCCGAATTGCAGACCGCGGCGGCGAAGGAGTTCTGCGGCTGGCTGCAGGCCATCGGCGCGAAGCAACGGGTAGTGTCACCGCGGGAGCACGACGCCATCGTCGCCTGCTCCTCGCACCTGCCACAACTGCTCTCGACGGCGCTGGCGTCGACACTGGCGTCGCACCCGGAGGCGTCCTCCATCGCCGCCGCCGCCGGCCCCGGCCTGGTGGATTCCACCCGGCTGGCGCGCAGCGCGTGGGAGATCTGGCAGGACATTCTCGATACGAACCGCGATGCGATTCTCGACGCCCTGGACCTCTTCGCCGGCGAGTGGGAGCAGATCCGCGCGCGACTGAGGAGCGGCAGCCTGGAGAACGATTTTCAGAACGCCGGCCAATTCGCCGCCGAACTCCGCCGCCGCCCTCAGTCCAGCCAGAACGGCGAAACCAGCTCGTAGCCCCAGCCGGCGCCGGGCGCCGCAACGGCGGCAAACGCTCCTTCCGGCGCAGGCATCACTCGCACCGTCCACCCGCCCCACTCCACGGCCTGCGCACCTTCCAACAGCGGCGCGGCATTGAAGTCGCCCGGGATCTGATCCAGCCCCGTGCCGAGCGCCTTCACAAGCGACTCCCTGGCCGTCCAGATCCGCAGGAACGCCGCTTCCCTGCCCCGCTCCGGCAGCGCCGTCAACGCGCCGCACTCCTCCGCATGGCAGAAACGCGCCGCCAGACTGACCGCATCGCCGTGCAGCCGCCGCTGCGCTTCAACGTCGACACCCACCTCCAGGCCGGCAGAGAGCGCCACGGCGACAAGGTGCCCGGAGTGCGAAAGATTGAAGGATACCGGCGAGCCTTGCAGAAAGGGCTTGCCGCCGTCGCGCTGGGAGATGGGCACCTGTGCCGGCGAGCATCCAGTTTCTCTCGCAAGCAGCAGCCGCAACGCCGCGTGTGCGCGCCGGTAGCGGCGCTCCAGGCTCTCTCCACGAAAGCGGCGCGCACGGGCGGCCTCTTCGGGGCTGATCAGCACGGGATCGTCCAAAGCGCGCGCGCCCGGTTCATCCACGTCAATGAGTGCGACGCGGATGCGCGGCAGAAGTCGTGGTTGCCAGTCGCTGGACATGCTCGGATCAATCAGGAAGCCGGTCGAGCCAGTTACGAACCACCTCGGCGAGGCTGGAAACGTGCGGCTCCTCAAACATGGTGCCATGGTCTCCGTCAGCCCATTCCACAGCCAGTTTCAGAGCATGGGGCGCCCAGCCTTCGTCCTGTCTGGGATGCGCCAGCCCGTGCCGGTCCCGGGCGTGAATGAGCAGGACCGGCCAGCCCAGTGGCGCAGGGGGTGTGTAGCGCATGGCCGCGTAGTTGAAGAGGAGTTGCTCATCCACTCTTTCGAGTTTCGATCCGCCGGAACGAAGAGTGCGCTCGTAGTTCCGGGCGAACTGCAGCAGTTCGCGCCGGTCCCGCATGGTGCTCCATCGCTCCATCAGGTACGGCACCAACGGTCCGCCTTCGCCTCGGATCAGCGTTTTCGCATGATAGGCGAGGCGGGTGAGAGTAC
The DNA here is from genome assembly GCA_016215215.1 of Acidobacteriota bacterium. Lineage (GTDB taxonomy): Bacteria > Acidobacteriota > Terriglobia > Bryobacterales > Bryobacteraceae > Paludibaculum. The sequence continues at coordinate 21,524 of JACRKW010000239.1, read as the reverse complement.
TGCGGAAGGCCTGCAACCGAGTGATATATGGCTGTTGATTCGGTCCGGGAGCGTCGAGGAGCACCACCGCCCCCCGGCCATACGGTTCGAGCTGGCGGCCGATCTCAAACGCCAGCGTACCCGCCAGGCACCATCCACTCAAGATCCAGGGACCGGACGGCATTTGCTCCAGCAAAAGGCGCACGTACCAGGCCGCGATGTCTTCACAGCGGTACGGATGCGAGAGCAACTCCGCGTCCACAATCGGCAGCCAGTGCACCGGCCTCTCATCGCCGAGCCTCGCCGCCAGTTTCCGGAAGCGCGGCCCCGCGGAGAGCGTCAGGACCGGCGGCAGCGCGCCTTCGGCCCGCACTGGCACCAGGACTCGTTGGCCGGTGGAGGCGGAGCCCAGCCGTGCAGCCAGGTCCGCCAGCACGGGCACGGCAAAGAGGTCCGCCAGCGTGATGGGGAGCTTCAACTCCCGCTCGATCGCCGACACCACCCTCAACGCGGCCAGCGAATGCCCGCCGAGGTCGAAGAAGTTGTCGTTGCGCGCGATGTTCCGCACACCCAGCACGCGCTTCCACACGGCGGCGATTTCCGCCTCCTTGCCAGGCAGCGGGTCTTCGACCAGCGCTCTGGCTTCTTCCGGTTCGGGCAGGGCGGCGCGGTCGATCTTGCCGGAAGGCAGCAGCGGGAAACTACGCAGCGCTACCAGGCTCGCCGGTTGCATGAACTCGGGGAGATGCTGACGAAGGAACTCCCGCAGCTCCAGTTCCTGCACGCTGCAGTCAGTGCGGAGGGTGTAGTAGGCGACCAGCGCCTTCTCGCCGCGTCCGTCGGTGCGGACGATTACGGCAACCTGCGAAACTGCCAGGTGGCCTTCCAGCGCGGCTTCCACTTCTCCCGGCTCGATGCGATGGCCGCGGATCTTCACCTGGTCATCGGTGCGGCCGACGAACGTCAATTCCCCGTGTGCGTTCCAATGCACGATGTCGCCTGTGCGGTACATGGTTGAGCCGGGATGGAATGGATCCGGCAGGAACCGCTCCGCAGTCAACTCTGGCAGCCCGAGGTAGCCGAGCGCCACACCGTCGCCCGCAGCGTAGAGCTCGCCGTCGACGCCCTCCGGAACCAATTGCCTGCCGGCGTCCAGGACATAGACGCGCGTGTTGCCGATGGGCTTGCCGATGGGGACGCTTGGGGCGGTGTCGGCAAAGTCCGCCGGAATCGGCCAGCAGGTGGTGAACGTCGTGTTCTCGGTGGGACCGTATCCGTTCCACAATCGCGTATTGGGAAGCAGCCGTACCGCCTTGGCGACGTGCGTCACCGACAGGGCCTCACCTCCGGTCATGATCAACCGCACGGGGCGCAGCGCCTCGGGCAGCTCGTCCACAATCGCGTTGAATAACGACGAGGTGATCCACATGGCCGTGACACCGCAGGTGCGTATCGCCGTCGACACTGCGGGAAGCGAGAGTCTTCCCGGCGGGAGCACGGCGCATGTGCCTCCGTGGAGCAATGACGCCCACACCTCCAAAGTGCTGGCATCAAAGGCTGGGGGCGCCATGAACAGAAAGGTGTCTTCCTTGGAAAACTCGGCAAAGCCGTTTTCGAACAGCAGCCTCAGGATGCCCCGGTGGGTGACCGCAGCGCCCTTGGGCTTGCCCGTCGAGCCCGATGAGAACATGACGCATGCCGCCTGCTCGAGCGATGGGTCCACCTCAAGGTTCACCGTGGCTTCGCCGCCGCTGCCACGCGCCGGGTCGACGCAACGCGGCACGGCTCCGCGTACGGCGGCCGGGGCTGTTTGGTGGGCGATCAGCGTCACTGCCCCACAATCGGCCAGCTGCCCTGCCAGGCGCGCTGGAGGATCGGCTGGGTCCAAAGGCAGATACGCACAGCCGGTTTTCAGCACTGCCAGCCAGCAGACCACCATCTCCATGCAGCGGTCCATCAGCACGCCGACAACGCCGCCGGGCGCGGCTCCGGCATCGATCAACCGCCTGGCCAGTTGATTGGCGCGCGCGTTCAGGTCTTCGTATGTGTCGGCGATCTGTCCCGATCGCAATGCAACGGCATCGGGCCGCCGCGCCGCCTGTTCCTCGAAGATGCGATGAATCGCCCGCTTCGGATACGAGCCATTGGGGCCGCTGCCGAGCGCCAGCAGGTGTTGTCTCTCCTCCCCGGTGATGAATTCCACCTGGGACAACGGCAGTTCCGGCGCGCGCAGCCAGCTGTCGAGCAGCCGGGCATAATGCTCGGCGAACCGAACGACCCACGGACGGTCGAATAGATCTGCGGAGTATCTGATTGTCCCTTGCAGGCCCTCGGATGATGGCGTCAAAGTGAAACTCAGTTCCGTGACGGAGGCGGACGATAGCACCTCCACCGGTTCCAAGCGCGTACCGGACAAGGTGAGCGGAACGGCTGGGAAGTTCTGATAGCCGAACAAGACGCCAAACAGCGGATTCTCGCCCAGGCTGCGATCCGGCTGCATCCGCTCCACCAGTTGTTCGAAGGGCAGCTTGCCCTCGGTGAGGGCGTCCAGCGTATCGGAAGCCGTGCGCCCGGCGGCCTGGATGAAAGTGGGGTCGTCTTCCAGCCGGGCGCGGAAAACCAGCGTGTTGACAAAGAAGCCGATCAGCCCCTCCACCTGCGGCTCGCGGTTGGCGAACGGAACCCCGATGCAGAAGTCCCGTTGCCCTGAATAGCGCGCCAGCAGCGCCTGTACGGCCGCCAGGTGCACGGCAAACGGCGTGGTGCGGTTTGAGCGCGCAAAAGCAGCCACCGCATGGGCTGCCGCCGCGCTCATGGTGAAGCGCAGTTCCCCATCGGCTGCCTCCTTCCCCGCGCCCATGGCCTGACGTGTGGATATGCGCAGCCGCGGCGTGCCGTCGAGGCGTTGGATCCACGGTTGCGCCATCTCCGCGATCACCTCAGGAGTCAGCGTGCGGCGTTGGCCTGCCGCGTAGTCGGAGTAGTGAAGTCCCAGGGGCTCCAGCGGCGGTTCTACGCCCTGACATGACGCCGCATAGGCCGTTGTCATCTCGGCATTGAAGATGGATGAGGACCATCCATCGAACGCGATGTGATGGAACAGGAATAGCAGCAGGTACCCGCCGCCGTCTACCCGGGCCAGCAGGCAGCGCACCGGCGCCGCGCCCGCCAGATCGAATGGCCGCCGCGATTCGCGCACCAGTTCCCCTTGCGCCTCAGCCGGCGTCATCGCCGTCCAATCTGCTTCGAGAATCTGCGGCGGCGCATCCAGCACGTGCGCCGTGGGTGTGCCGTCTGCCGAGCGGATCACGGTGCGTAGCACGGCGTGCCTCATGCATATCGCGTGAAAGGCCCGCCGCAGCGCCTCCACGTTCAGTTCCCCGGACACGCGCCAAGCACTGGGAATGTGATAGGCCGCGCTCCCGGGTTGGAGTTGCTCTGCGATCCACAACCGTTGCTGTGCGAAACTCAGCACCATCCCGGCATCCGCTGCGCCGCTTGCCGTGACGCGGCTGCTCACCTGGCGGCCCCCTTCTCTCCGGCCTGGATGCGGGCTGCCGTCGCGCGCACAGTCGCGGCTCCGAAGAACTCGCGGATCGTTGGCGCGGAGCCATATCGCGCCTTCAGCCGGTTCATCAGCCGGACGGCGGCGAGCGAATGACCGCCCAGGTCGAAGAAATCGTCATCCGGCCCGATGTCCTGGCGCGCCAGAACCTCGGCAAAACACCCGGCTACGCCGGCCTCCAGCGAATTGAGCGCGCAGGGCTGGGTTAGTTCCCGTTCGGCCACATTCAGCGTCTCCAACGCCTTGCGGTCGATCTTTCGGCTCGAGGTGAGCGGCATCGCGTCCAGCCTGTGGATCAAGGCAGGAACCATGTATTCCGGCAAGCACACACGGAGCGCTGTACGCAGTCCCTGCGGCGCCGGCCCACCCGTGGCCGTGCCGCAGTAAAAAGCAGCGATTCGTGTCACGGGATGCTGCTGCAGCACGACAGCGGCGTCGGAAACTCCCGGGCAGGCCCGAATCGCTTCTTCAATCTCGCCAAGTTCGATGCGGTGCCCGCGCAGTTTGATCTGCTGGTCGATGCGTCCCAGGAATTCCAGTCCCTCCGGCTGCAGACTGCGGACCAGATCGCCCGTGCGGTAGGCACGGACCGGCCCCTCCGTGGTCCGCAGCGTCACGAACTTCTCGGCTGTCAGTTCGGGCAGGTTGATGTAACCGGAAGCTACCCCCGCCCCGCCGATGTGCAACTCGCCTGGGAAACCCTCGAGGACCGGCCGGCCCCATCTGTCGAGAACATGCAGCGTGGTGTTATCAACCGGCGTGCCGATCGAAATGGGCGGCTCTGCCGAAAGCACCCGGCACGCGGCGGAGATGTCGGTGGTCTCGCTCGGCCCGTACACGTTCCACAGTGTGCGCACCCGCTGTAGCAGCGCCGCCGCCACGGTTGGCGTCAGCGCTTCGCCGCCGCTCAGGGCGGAAAGGCGCGGACAACCGCGCCAGCCTCCTTCCAGCATGGTCACAAACGTGGTCGGAGTGGCGTTGGTGTAACTGGCATCCACCCGCTCGAAGAGATCGGCCAGCCGCTGGCCGTCGCGGATTTCGTCAGAGTCCGGAATATGCACCGTTGCCCCGAGTGCAGGGGCCAGATAGTAGTCCGCGAAGGATGCGTCGAATGCGTACGATGCAGCGTTCACAAACACGTCGTCCTGTCCCAGTCCCACCTCGCGTGCAAGCCAATCCAACACATTGCGTAACGCCCCGTGCCTGATCTCCACGCCCTTCGGTTGTCCCGTAGATCCCGAAGTATACACCACGCAGGCGCCGCTGCCGGGGTGGACATCCATTCTTTCGTCCGCAGCACGCCATCCCGGCAGGTTCTCCAGCACAACTACGGGCACAGCAGACTCTGCCAGCGTCTCAGCCAGCGCACGCTGCACGAAGACGGCTTCGGCGCCTGAATCGCGCAGCATGAATGCCGCCCGCATGGGCGGGGCTGAGGGATCGATCGGCACGCTGCAGCAGCCCGCCAGCCAAACGCCGAGCAGCCAGGCAGGCGTCTCAACGCAACGGCCGGCCAGCAAGGCTACGCGCGACCCCGGGTCGATGCCGGCGTCCTGAATCCGCCCCGCCGTACGCATGGCCAGGTCCAGGTAGGCGCCGTAGGTCAATGAACGTCCGGCGCAGCAGAAGGCGATCCGCTCCGGGTTCCGCCGCGCCGTCTCCAGAATGTCCTCCACGATCGGCCGGCCAATTTCCCTGGTGCGACCCCGGCTGTACACAGTGCACGTCCGCGCTTGGTCACCGCCGGTGAGAGCCAGATCTCCGAGCCGCCGATCCATGTCCTCGGCGGCCGACTTCAACAGCGAACCGTAGCCTGCCAGCAGAACCCGCGCCGTCTCCCGCCGGAAGAGATCGCGCCGGTAGTAGAGCCTGCAGCACAACCCGTCAGGGGTCTCGGACACCTCCAAGTTCAAGTCCACCGGCGTGAAGCCTGAACAGTACGCCAGTTCCTCAACCTCACACCCCGGCAATCCGGCGCGCTCCAGAGGCACGTTGCGCAACTGGAATGTGACTTGCACCAGGGGAGGATGGCTCAGATTCCTCTGTAAACGCAGAACGTCCACCAGCCGTTCAAAGGGCAGGTCCTGGTGCGCCAGCGCTTCCAGCGAGCAGTCGCGGGCACTCGCCACTATCGCTCGAAACGGCGGATTGCCAGAAAGATCGCAGCGCAACGGCAGCATCGTGCTGAACGGCCCCACCACGGACTCGAACTCGGGACGGGTACGCCCGGCCGAGGGCGTACCGATCACCACATCCGTCAATCCGGATACGCGTGCCAGTAGCGCCTGGTAGCCAGCCAGCAGGACCATGAACAGGGTCGAATCCGAGCGGCGTGCGGCGTCCTGCAGCCGCCCTGCAAGTTCCGCAGGCAAAGTCAGCGACTCGACCCCGGCGGCGAAAGTCTCGCGCGCCGGCCGCGGAAAGTCCGTGGGTAGTTCAAGTAGTGGCGGCACGCCCTCCAGCCGCCGTTTCCAATAAGACTCCAGTTCGGCGGCTCGCTCCCCGGACAACCTCAATTCCAGCCAGGAAACGTAGTCCGCATAGCTCACCGGCAAAGGCGGAAACGCCGGCGCCGATCCGGCTCGCCGTGCCGCGTACGCTGATGAGAGATCCCGGAAGAAGACGCGGGATGACCAGCCGTCCGAGATCGCGTGGTGCATCGAGACGGCGAGAAGGTGCTCATCGCCGCTCAGATCGATCAGCGCCACGCGCAACAGCGGGGGTCGCGATAGATCGAACGAGCGTGAGAGGAAATCATGGGCCAGTTGCTGTGCTGCTCTCTGCGGTTCAGGGTGGGATCGCAGGTCGTGCCGCTCGAGTGGACAGGCGGCCGTAGCCGCTATCTTCACCGACCAGCCGTCTTCCTCTGCCTGGAAGCCGCTCCGGAAAGCCTCGTGTCTCGCCACCACATCGTCCAGCGCCGCGCGCAGCGCCTCCTCATCCACCACCCCCCTCAATTGGAGAAGCGCGGGTCTGTTGTACAGAGCCGGCTCTTCCTCGTAGGCGTGCAGGAACAGGAGCCTCTCCTGCGCCGGGCTGAGCTTGGACGGATCTTTCCCGGGTCCGGGACCGGATGTTTCCGTCACCTCCTCGGGATGCGCATCCAGCCAGGCGCCAAGCGCCGAAGGCGTGGGCGCCCGGAACAGGTGCATCACGCTGAGCGCGCGTCCCGTTAAGACATTCACACGTCCCATAGCCTGCGCGGCAAGAATCGAATCTCCTCCGCAGTCGAAGAAATGACTCTGCGGCGTGATATCGTCCCGGCGCAGCACTTCCCGCCAGACCGCCGTCAGCGCCCCGGCAAGCGCGGTCTCTCCGCCGGCTGGCTCGGGCTGGGCCTGATGAACGGTCTCAATTCCCAGCCGCGAGGCCAGCCCCACGCGCTGCATCTTGCCGGTCGGACCTTTTGGAATCTCCTGCAAGAACACAATGAGCCGCGGGATCTTGAAGTCCGCCAGCCTGGCCGCGAGGAAGTCCTGGAGTTCGCTCTCCGTGGCCGCCGAGCCGGGCTCCAACACGACGGCCGCGGCCACCTCCTCACCGAGTTTCGAGTCAGGCACGGCGAAGGCCAGCGCCTGCCCCACCGCGGGATGATCCATCAGGGCCTCGTCGATCTCGCGCGGCGTGATCTTCTCCCCGCCGCGGTTGATCATCTCCTTCAGGCGTCCGGTAAGGAACAGGTAGCCGTCCGCATCGAAGTAGCCCTCGTCTCCCGTGCGGAACCAGCCGCCGGTGTACGCCGTGCGATTGGCCTCGGGGTTGGCTTCATAGCCTGATGTGACGTTGGGGCCTCGAATTACGATCTCGCCCCGCTCGCCGCGGTCCAGCAGGCGCCCGTCGGCGTCCATCACGGCCATCTCCGGCCCGGCTGGCAATCCCACCGAGCCTGGCTTCCGCGCCCGCGGCGGCAGTGGATTGCACGCCATCTGGTGCGCTGCCTCCGTCATGCCGTAGGCTTCCACCAACGGCGCGCAAAACACCTTTTCCAACCGCTCCATTACCTGCGGCGGCAGCGATGCCGATGAGGACCTCACAAAACGCAGCCGAGCGCGTTTCGCGCGTTCGGGGTCGAGTGCCGCACGCTCCACAATCGCCTGGTGCATCGTGGGTACCGCGGTGTACCACGTCGGCGAGAACTCATCCATCCAGTCGAAGAAGTACGTCACCTGAAAACCGGGAGAGCACACCACGGAGGCCCCCGTGGAGAGCGACGCCAGTACCGCCGCCACCAGGCCGTGAATGTGAAAGAGCGGCATCACGTTCAGGCAACGGTCATCCGGTGACAGCTCCAGCGTATGTGCTACGTTCTTCGCCGAGCAGATGAGGTTGTGTTGCGTCAGCGGAACCAGTTTCGGCCGGCTCGTTGTCCCGGAGGTGTGCAAGTATAGCGCCGCGGTTGCCGGAGAGGCGTACCACGGCTCACCGCCCTCACCGGCGCCTTCCAACCTGAACCACCCTGCACCGTGGTCCGGCTCCGGCATGAGGCGGCAAACACGGATGCCCAGTTTCGTCGCGGCCGCCACCGCAGCATCCCCAATGCCCTGCTCCACCACCAACAGCGCCGGCTTCAGGTCCTCCAGGTAGAAACGAAACTCCTCTTCCCGGTAGCCCGGATTCAGCGGTGCGCAACCACAGCACGAGGCAATGCCCAAGAACGCCGCCGCCATCGCCGGGCCGTTGGAAGCGACCAGCGCCACGCGGTCTTCTTCCTCGATCCCCATCTGCGCCAGCGCCGACGAGGTACGGTCCATCAACTCACCCAGGCGTCCGTACGACAACGGCGGAGCCGATATCGCCAGCAACGCAACTGAGTCAGGCGCTCCGTCCCGGATCAGGCTGCGCAGGGTCAACGGTTCGACGTAAACGCCCGGAGTCACGCCAATTCCACTTTGCCGTGGTCGTCGCAATGCCCGTCATGCGGATGGTGCAGATGCCCGTCGACCAGGTAATCGACATGGTCCCCGTGCGGGACGGCTTCATGACCGCATCCGGGCGCGTGCACGTGCTCCGGTTCGTGGCCCTGGCACCGGTGCTCCGGCGTGCACTCGGCCGGATTAGCATCGGAAACCTCCAACACGCACTCGTCGAAGTGATCGCCGTGCGGCGAGTGCAGACACCCCTCATGGAGGTAGTCGACATGGTCCGCGTGCCGGATGGCGACGTGTCCGCAGTCCTCCCCATGAACGTGACTATGGTTGCCGTGGATCTTGTGGTGCGCCATGCTTCTCTTGTTTGTACCCGATCCGAGTGCACGACTGCTAGCGTACAATTATTGAGGAGACGTTCTCATTAACAAAACGCTTCACTACCGCGTCCTGGGCATGGATTGCGCCGAGGAGGTCTCCCTCCTGCGCGCGCGGCTCAGCCGCGTGGCGGGTGTCCGCGATCTCAGGTTCGACGTGCTCGAGGCCCGCATGGATGTCGAGTATGCGCCCGCCAAGGTGACGCCGGCCGCGATCGAGCAGGCCGTGCGGGCAGTGGGTATGCGTTGCGAACCTTGGCAGGAGGGTCCGGCGCGGTCATCGGGGCTGCTCGAATGCTTGCCTCTGGTTCTGACATGGACCTCGGGTCTCTGTCTGGCTGCGGGCATGGCCTGGCAGGCTCATCTGGGCGAGATTTCGTTGGCTGCCTTGTTGGCTCACCAGCACGGCGGCAATGCGATGCCGGCGCAGTCGCTGGCCCTATTTGCGGTGGCGATCCTGGCCGGCGCCGGCCGCACCTTGCCGCGGGCCTGGGGGGCGTTGAAGACGCTCCGGCCGGACATGAATCTGCTGGTGGCTCTCTCGCTGGCCGGAGCTTCGGCACTCGGCGAATGGACGGAAGCGGCTACCCTGGCGTTCCTCTTCTCGCTTGCCGGGCGGCTGGAAAGCTGGAGCATGGCGCGGGCCCGGCGTGCCATCACGCGGTTGCTCGCTGTGACGCCGGCCGAGGCCAGCGTGATCCATGGGGACCACGAGCATCGCGCCGCCGTGGGCGCCGTCTCTCCCGGCACGCTGATCCGGGTCCGGCCGGGCGAGAGAATCCCGTTCGATGGCGAAGTGGCGGGCGGGGTTTCGTTGGTCAACCAAGCGCTGATCACGGGCGAATCTGTCGCCGTGGAGAAGTCGCCCGGGGATGCAGTACTCGCAGGATCCATGAACGAAAGCGGGACGCTGGAGATCCGTACAACTCGGCCGGCCTCCGATACCACTCTGGCGCGCATGGTGCGCATGGTGGAGGAGTCCCGCTCCCGGCGCTCGGCCAGCGAGCGTCTGATCGAGCGATTCAGCCGGCGCTATACGCCCGCGGTCCTGTTGCTCGCCCTCACCGTTGCGGTTGTACCGCCGTTGTTTAGAGGCGGAGCTTGGGGGGAGTGGTTCTACCAGGGAATGGTGATCCTGCTGATCTCGTGCCCCTGCGCCCTGGTCATCTCCACTCCGGTGAGCATCACCGCCGCGATGGCCAGCGCTGCTGGTCAGGGCGTGCTCGTGAAAGGCGGAGCGTTCCTGGAGGAGGCTGCCCGGTTGCCGGTCCTGGCGCTGCACGGAGAAGGTATCTTCCCCGGTTATGAGGAGGCCCTGCGGGCGCGTGGCGTCGAGGCGGTCCGTCTGCGTGACGCTGGGCCGGGCGCCATGGCAGGCCTTCTGCGGCAGTACGGCAGCGCCGGCATGTTGGGGGATTGCGTAGCCGACGCTGAAGCCTTGGCGGTGGCGTCGTTGGGTATCAGCCTCGGCCGACATGGGGCCGACATGGCCCGCGAGTCCGCCGACGTCATCCTGATGACCGACGATCCGCGCCGGGTTCTGTTTCTGATCGACCATGCACGCAGGGCGCTCAGCGTCGTCAGGCAGAACATCGTCTTCGCTCTTGCCGCCAAGGTGCTCTTCCTGGCCGCGGCCTTCGCCGGAGCGGCCACCCTCTGGATGGCGGTCGCCGCTGATATGGGCGCCACGCTCGCGGTCACGTTGAACGGATTGCGACTCTTGCGCGCCCGCCCGCATCTCTCTGAGTAGGGATGACCCGCCGCCTGCTGCTTTCCTTTGTGCCTCTGCTTCCGGTGCTGCGCGCCGCTCAGGACCGCGTTCGCGGCCGGCTGCGCCAGGATGCCTCCCTGCCCCCGGCCATCATCCTGCGCGATGGCAATGTAGTGTTGCTGGAGGGAGACGGCGCGACAGCCGGCGTCCTGCGCGACACGAGGTTGAAGGATGACGACTTTGAGGCGCTGGGCCGCTTCGCCTCGCCGGGCCGGTTTGTAGCGGACCCCATCCACCTCCGCGCACTCTTCGTCCACCGCGGCGGCCGCCGCCTGGTGGTCACCTACTGGTGCGATGTCTGCGCCATCCGCGCCTGGACCCCCGGCCCCTGCCAGTGCTGCCAGGACGAAATGGCGCTGGACCCGCGCGACCCTGCGCTGCCGGATTAAACTTGAGAGGCGATGCGTACCGCCCTTCTCGCCCTCACCCTCCCCCTTATGTCTCCAGCAGCAACCTACTCAGTGCAGAAACTCACAGTCGATTCCGTGGAGGTCTACGTCCTTCGCGACGAGGCCAACGCCACGGAGGTCCGTGTGGCGCCTTCGCTCGGCAACAACTCCTACGAGATGACCGTCAAAGGCAAGCGCGTCTTCTGGTCGCCTTACAAGACGCTTGGCGAGTTCGCCGCCAAGCCCGCCCACCTAGGCAACCCCTTCCTCTGGCCGTGGGCCAACCGAGTCGATGGCGCCTCCTATTACGTCAACGGCAGGAAGTACACCTTCAACTACGACCTCGGCAATATCCGCCAGAGCCCGGCCAACGCGCCGATCCACGGCTTGCTGGTTTACTCCAAGCTCTGGAAGGTCACGCGCGCTGGAGTGGTTAAGGATTCGGCCGTGCTCACCTCAAGGCTGGAGTTTTGGCGCTATCCGGAACTGATGGCACAGTTCCCATTCGCCCACTCCGTCGAGATGACTTACCGGCTGAAGAGCGGCGCGTTGGAGGTGGAGACTGCCGTCGAGAACCTCTCCGCCGAGGCACTACCCATCTCCCTCGGCTTCCACCCCTACTTCCAGTTGAACGACTCGCCGCGCGACGAATGGCGCGTACACCTTCCCGCCAAGGAGCGGCATTCGCTCTCCAGCCGCCTGGTTCCGACCGGCGAGCGGCTCGCCAACCCGTTCCCGGACCCGGTCTCCTTGCAGGGCCAGGTGCTCGATGATGTCTTCGACTCGCTTGTGCGAGACGCCGACGGCTTCTCGCGCTTCTGGGTGCAGGGCAAGGCGGAGAAGATCACCGTCGAGTACGGCCCGAAGTACACGGTGGCCGTGGTGTACGCGCCCGCAGGCCGGGGCTTCATCTGCTTCGAGCCGATGTCGGCCATTACAAATGCGTTCAATTCGGCCCACGCCGGCTGGTACAAGGGCTTGCAGAGCATCGCGCCCGGCGCCACCTGGCGCGAGGTCTTCCGCGTGGTTCCCTCAGGTTTCTAGCTACGCGAAAGGGCCCGGCTTGCGAGCCGGGCCCTTCGAGTTGAGTGTATGGCGGCCTATTACTTCACGCCGGCCGGCTTTTTCGGAGCGGCGGCCGGAGGGGCGGCAGGCTTGGCGGCTGGAGCGCCCGGAGCGGCGGCAGGCGCGGCCGGAGCGGCTCCTGTGCCGTACTTCTTGTCGTACAGGTCGACGATCGGCTGGGTAATCTCAATGCCATTGGCGGCCCACAGCACCGGGCTCTGCTGGGTGCTGACGTCCAGCACGATGGCGAAGTTCTGGCCTTTGGCGTACTCGTCGATCACCTGGATCATGCGCTGGCCGATCTCATTAACCAGCTTTCCTTCTTCCTGCTGCAGTTCGTTCTGCATGTCTTCGGAGTCCCACTGCAGCTTCTTCTGCTTGTCTTCGATTTCGCGCTGGAGCTTGTCGCGCACCTCGGCCGACATGGTGTTGGCGCCCTTGCCGTACTGGTCCTTCAGCTTCTGGATCTCAGCGTTGCGGCCTTCCATGTCCTTGGCGCGAGGTTCGAACTTTACCCTGATGGCGTTGCGTGCCTTCTCGCCGTCCTTGGTCGCCAGGATGGCGCCCTGGATGTTGATGATGGCCACTTTGGTGGGCGTTTGCGCCGGCACGGCGGGCGCGGTTACGATCAGGGCCAGCGCGGCGAGGCCCATCTTCTTTGCGTCGAATCTCACTGTGTTCAAACTCCTCAAGCTCTTTGATCCTAGCACGCCAAAGCCTGCTCACGCCCTGTTTCGGAGGGTACGCGAGCCCGCTCAGAACGTGCGGCTGATGGTAAACCGGAACATGGTTCGCCTCTCCAGGTAGGGAGAGGGCCGTGCAAAAGTCGCCGCCGCGTTGGCATAGGTCGCGTAGTTGGGGAACATGGATGCCTCGGCGGCGACGGGCGGCGTGAAAATCTGGCTGACGATGGTCGGGTTGTAAGCGTAGTAAAGCCGGAATGGCGCGTTCACCACCGGCATCATGATTTGCAGCTCAAGCCCGGTTGAGGTGCGAAGCTGTTGCGTGCTGCCGATCACGTAGGCCCGGTTGTCGAAGCCGGCCTGCGGGAATGTCCCGTTCAGGGTCGTGAGCCGGCTTGGATTCAGGCGCAACTGGTTCGGCAGGCTGATGCGGTTCACGCCGGCGTCAAAGAACGCCGCCAGAACCAGCGGGCCGAAGATGGGGATGCGATATTCGAAGTTGGCGACCCCCTGCGTATCGCCGCCAGGAAAGACGAGCTGGTAGATGGGGAAGGTCTGCGTGACGCCGACAGATTGGACCTTTCCATCGACGATGATCTTCTGGATGCGGGCCGAACCGTCGGAGTTGAGCACCGGCGTGGTGGCTTCGCTAGGGATGTAGGCGAACGGGCCGATGCCCCAGATCTCGAAACCGCGGACATCCTGTTCGCCGCCCATAAAGACGCGATTGAAGGGCGGGGCGACCTTTCCGCCATAGCCGGCGATAATGCGGCCCAGTACCCTCATGCCGATCACGTGCTTCGGGGTGAATCCCTTTCTGAAGGAGGTGGCCGAGACCGTGGGCTCAATCAGGTTCACGTTGCCGCCCAGCGGGCCGCCGGCGAAGGAGATCGAGGCAAAGAAGCTCCTGCCGCGCGAAGGCGTAATGGGATGGTCCACCGTGTTGTAGGTGTAGGACGGAATGACACGGCTGGTGACAATGCCGTTCAGCGAGTTGGGTCCGTCGAAGTTGAGGAAGTTGGAGTAGTTGAAGTAGCTCTTGGATGAGGTGTTGCCGGGGACGATGGTGGAATTGTCGATGCCGTAGGTGAGACTGAGGCGGGCGAAGCTCCGCCTCAGCGGGTAGCTGGCGAAGACGGTGGCGCCAAAGCCCTTTTGGTTGTACATCAGCAGGTTGTCCGTCCCCAGTGCATTGTAAAGGGGGATGAGATTTCGTCCCGAGAAGAGCGAAACTTCGCGCGCCTGGTCGTAGTTGAAGCGCTGCGTATAAATTGTGAAACCCGACTGGATGGGCTTATCGAACAGGTAGGGCTCGGTGAAGCCGAACGTGACGTTCCGCATGCGGTCGCCGAGTTCAGCGTTCAGGCTGAGTGTCTCGCCCAGTCCCAGGAAGTTGTTCGTCGCATACCCGAAGCCGATGAAGGTGCCGGCAATGCCGCTGACGCCGCCGTTGAGGCTGATGGAGTTCTTGCCGCGCTCCTTCACCTTCAAGGTGATATCGACGGTGTTGTTCTTTGTGTCCCGCGTGATGTTAGCCGCTTCTTCGGCCTTGAGCTGCTCGAAGTAGCCGAGCTGGTTCAGCCGCAGTACGCTCATCTCCCACAGGCGCGTGTTGTACATGTCGCCTTCGTCGATCAGGATCTCGCGCCGGATCACCTTGTCGCGGGTGGTGGTGTTGCCCTGGAAGTCGATGCGGCGGACGAAGAACTGTTTGCCCTCGTCCACGTTAATGGTCAGGTCGATCTTGCCGTCCGGCATCGGGTTGAAGTCCGGCTCGGGCACGGCGTCGATGTAGCCGAACTCGCCGTAGAGCTTCTGGAGGTTCTTGAAACCTTTCGAGAGCTTCTCGGTGGAGAAGATGTCGCCCTGCCCCATACCGAAGAGGGGCCGCATGAGCGTCTCCGGCGTGCGGAAGAGCTTCACTCCGACGAAGTTGATCTGATTCAGCTTGTAGAGCAGGCCTTCGTCTAGATTGACGGTGAGATCGGCTGTCTTGCCGGGACGCGTCTTCTTGAAGGGGGGAATCCAGATACGGCCGCCGCCGGTGTCGCGCATGTTCACCTTGTGATCGGTGGCGCGCGCCAGGAAGTAGCCTCTGGATGTGTAGAACATCCGGATCCGGTCCTTATCCTCTTCGAGCTTGGTCGAGTCGAAGGTGCGAGAAAAGAGGCCTTCCAGGACCAGGCTGTGCGGGATGCCGATCGGCTTGAGATTCTTCATCGCGCGGATCACGGCGCGGTCGCCGAAAACTTTGTTGCCGACGATGTCGATCTTGCCCACCTTGACCTTAGCGCCTTCCTGGATGCGGAAGGTGACCTCGATGGAGGACGGCGGAATCTGCTTGATCTCCGGCGTGACGGTGGCGAACTGCCGGCCGCGTTCGGAGAGGAACTCCTTCAGAACGTTGGCGGCGCGCTGGACCCTGCCCTGCTCGAACTGCTGTTCGACGGCCAGGCCGACTCGCCGTTCTTTGAACCGGTCGAGAATCTCGGAGACCGTGATGGACTTGTTGCCTTCGTACTTGATGGAGCGGACGACGCGGCGTTCGGTGACCAGGAATCGGACGATCCAGCCGACCTTGCCGGCTTCCCGCTCCAGGGTGATGTCGTCAAAGCGGCCTGTGTTCCACAGGGCCATGAAATCGCGGTGCAGCGCCTCGGCGTCGTAGCGATCGCCCTTCTTGGTGAAGATGAGGGCGCGCAGAGTGTCCTGCGGGACGCGCCGGGCGCCGCGGAACTCGATCAATTCGACGGTATCGGTGATGGCCTGCGGAGGCTGGGCGCCCTCGGCCGGCTTGGCAGCCTCGGGCTTCTCCGGCCCGGCGGGCTTGGCCGCTTCGGGCTTGGTTTGCGGGACCGTCTCGAACGGTCCTGGCTTGGGCTGTTGCGGTTTTGGTGTCTCCGCGGGCTTGGGCGGCTGGGGGGTGGGTCCGCCCGGCACGCTTTCAAAAGGATTCTTCTTCTTGGCCTCGGCCGGCTTGGGGGCCTGGGGCGAAGCCTGTGGAGCCGCCTGCAGAATTCCCGCCGAGCCCGTGACGATCAGGAGGAATACAACGAGGCAGAGCAGGACAGCGTCCAGGCTTCTACGCCTGTGGGTCATCGTGAACAGTCGAGATCCTTTCTATTCCGCGCCTTCGCCTGAGACGTGCCGGAGCCCGGAGGCGTTTCACGGATTGTCCCCAGTAGGCGGGCACAAGTTTCTATTCTAGCGGAATCGGGAAGCAGTCAACAATCGACCTCCGAAGAAGTTGAGCTGTTTGAGTCGATTTCGTCCGCCGGAGCGGGGGGGGCGAAGGCGGCTGACAGGGCGTTGAAGCGGCCGCTGAAGCGAATCAGCGATAGTCCGTAGAGCATGTGGCCCGGCAGGGTGGCCAGGGGCGGGAAGTAGGCCGGGGCGAAGGGATCGAGGCGGCGCCAGAGGAAGCGGTCGGCCAGCAGATGGAAGGAAAGGGCGAGCAGGATGCCGAGAACTAGGTTGCGGGAGATGCCGCGCGTGGATGCGATGAGGCCGAACAGGGCGCCGAGGGAGGCATAGAGAACAAGCAGAAGCGAAAGGCCTGCCAGGGTGGCCCAGCCGCGGCCCATGCTGTAGACGGCGCTGCCGAAGAAGAGAGCGCCGGCTACGTTGAGCTTGGCCCACCACAGTTCGCCCCGCATCCAGGAGTGGACCAGCATCCAGGTAACGAATGCGAACCCTCCGCAGATGCCGCATTCCATCCCGGCAAGAACACGGCAAAGCCGCGCCGGGAGGGGAGTGGCCAGTTGCGGTTCAGAGGGGTCCACCGGCGTGTCCGCTCACTCCGCTTTGGAGTAGTAGTAGGAGTGATAGTAGGTGTACTTGCTATACAGTTCGCCGCGGTGGGCGCCGTTGACGACGATGCCGAGGATGTTGTTCTGGCAGAGAGACCCCATGGCGCGAGTGACGGAGTCGATGGTGGTGGTGCCTATGCGGACCACCAGAATGAGCCCGTGGCAGAGGGTGGACAGCAGATTGGCGTCCGCGGCGAACAGCAGCGGCGGGGTATCCAGAATGACCCAGTTGAAGACGGCGGGCAGGCGGTCGATGAGACTCTTTGCCTCGGGCAAGTTGAGAAGCTCAAGCGGGTTGAGCACGGCTTCACCGGCGGGCATGATACAGAGGTTGGTGCCTTCAACGCGCTTGATGATCTCGTCGAGGGAGGCTTTTCCCTGAAGGAAGTCGGTGATTCCGGGGCTGCGCGGGACCTGGAAAAGGGTGTGGACGACGGGGCGCCGGAAGTCGAAGTCGGCGAGAAGGACCATGCTGCCTTCGAGCTGGGACTGAGCCAGAGCGAGGTTGGCGGCGGTAAACGACTTGCCCTCGGCGGGCGAAGCAGAGGTGATGACAACCGAGTGGATGGGCTGAAGGCTTTGGAGGTGGTTGAGGCGCGTGCGAAGGCTGCGGAACTCCTCGGCAGGGGCTTCGCTGGGGCGGGCGGTGTCAAGCAGAGAAGCGTCGGGCGACGGAGTGAATGGGACGGACTGGATCTTCTCTAGCAGGTCTCGCAGCTCTGGGGCGGCGGAAGTAACGGGCCGGCCGGCGGCGGCGTGGTCGGTGGCGGGCTGGCCCCCGGGCAAGGTTGTATCGGCGCGTCGTAACGCGTCATGCACTCGGCTCATTCAATCCTCCGTGAGAATCTCATTTGGAAGGCTCAGGCCCGCGAGGTGTAGTAGTAAGTGATGGAACCCACCATCATCAGGACGCCGAGCATGAAGGCGGCGGTCCAGGCAAGCCAACCCATGCGGCGGCGGCGGCGGACCACAAAGTCGTTTTCTAACAGGGGAATGCTGCCCAAGACGGTGAGTTTGGTGTAGGCGCGCACGTCCTTCAGGTTCTTCAAGGAAGAGTCCTTCACCTCGCGGCCGCCGGCCAAGGCGATACCGAGCCCGATGCCGAGGATGAGGCCACCGCCGATGATGATGGGGCGTTTAGGGGCGTAAGGCTCTTCGGGGATGGCGGGCATTTCGAGGACCTCGAGGTTTTCGCCCTGTTTGCGGTTTTCGAGGTCGGTGGCCATGGAGGATTCCTGCATCTTGCGGCTGAGTTCCTCATACCGGGAGGCGGCCAGGGAGCGGTCGCGCATGAGCTGAATGTACTCCTGGTTGGCGGCGGGGCTGGATTCAAGCCGGGCCTGAGTGGCCCGCAGCCGGTTGCGGATATCGTTCAACTGGCGGCCGAGGTCTTCGATCTCCATGTCCTTGGCCTGCAAGGCGGCCTGAAGGCGGGAGATGGAGGAGTTGACTTCGCGGAGGCGGGCCTGATTGGCGGCAGGGACGACCATGCGCTGGCGCTGGCCGGGAGTGTCGGCCCGGGCGCTCTCGCTGTCACGGAGAAGTTGCTCGCGTTCGCGTTGCTTGGTGCCGAGGAAGGCGACGACACGCTGGACGTCGGGGTGGCTTTCCTTGTAGGACTCGCGAAGAGCGGCGAGGGTGGCTTCGGTTCTTTGGATTTCCCGGTCGACCTCGGCGAGGCGGTCGTTTCTAGGACCGGATGCGGCAACGGTAGACTCGGCGACGGGCTGGGCGAGGGTTTGCGCCTGGTCGCGAAGGTCGCGCAATTGGCTTTCCAGCTGGAGCTTGTCGGAGTTGGCGCGGCTGATCTGGCCATTCACCGCCTGGATATTGGCCTCCATGGCGGTGATGCGGCCCATGACCATCTGTTCCTGATCGGGCAATTCGCCCATATTGCGTTGGCGGAACTGGGTGATCTTGGCCTCGGCCTCTTCGAGTTCCCGGCGGGCGACTTCGTACTGGTCCTTGAAGAACTCGGTGGTGACGATGGACTGAGTGGAGCGAGAGCGGACGCTTTCCTCAGTGAACTTGGAGATGAGATCGGCACAGACCTTTTGGGCGATGCGGCGGTCGGAGTATGAGTAGCCGACGGCGAAGGCGTTGACGTTCTGGCGGAGAGCGCCGGCACCGCGTGAAACGTACTGCATTTCACCGAGGGTAATGTCGGTGCGCATCTTATCGATGACATCGTCGGTGGGGAGGCGCTTCCGGTCGTCAGGGTAGAGATTGTAGGTCTGGATGAGGTTGAGGAGGTTCTGGCGCTGGACGATGTTCTGGTAGGTGGTCTGGATCCTGGCGGTCATCTCCTCGACGACATTGGTCTGCACCAGACGCTGGGGGACGGCTGGGGGAACGACGCGAAGCAGGCCGGTGGCCCTGTAGGAATCAGGCCAGAGGTAGGCCGTGACGACGCCGAGCACGAGGCCGAGGAAGGCAGGCCCGAGAATCCAAGAGCGGTGGCGCCGCAGGATATCGACGTAGTCTTCGACGTCGAAGGGGCGGCGTTGGACCGACAGCGGCTGCTCGGGCATCATCTGAGACTGCATTGGTGCTCCCATGGGCTGAACTCCGTGACGCGCTCCCGGCTAGGGAACGAAGATATGATCCCCATCCTGGAGATAGATGTTTTGCTCCAGTTTCTTGCCCTTGATGACCTGGCTGTAATCGAACTTGATGCGATCCGTCCCGCGCATGACGATGATCTTGTTCTTCTTGGCCCACTGGCCGAGTCCGGCGGAGCTGAGGGCCTGGAGGATGGTGGTGGGAGTGACGAGAGGGACGGGCCCGCTCCGCGAGACGTTGCCTGAGATGAAGTACCGCTTACTTTGGACGGAGGCGACGGAGATGATGACCTCAGGCTTGTTGAGGAACTTGCCGAGCGCCTCGGCAACGCGAGTGCCGAACTGCTCTGGTGTAAGGCCGGCGGCGTCGACCTCACCGGCTAGGGGCAGCGTGACTTTACCATCAGGGCGGACGACGACGTTGCCGCTGAGCTCGGGTTCGCGCCAGACGCGGATATTGAGGACATCCTCGGCGCCTATCTTATACGTCTTAGGATCGACGGGCGCGGGGGCGTCGATCACTTCCCTGCCGGGGACCTTGGGTGCGGCCGCGTCCTGGGACTGGGCGCCCTGGGCGGGAGCAGGTTTCTTCTCCTGAGGAGATGCGACCGCCAGCAAGGTTGCCAGGGAGAAAACCGTGGCTCCGAAAACCCACCTTACATCCGGCATCCGAAGCCAGCCCATGCGTGACCCTCCGTTTTACAGAAAACTTCCGAAGCCATGCGGGACGGCGGCGGCACGACACCACAGAGTCGTATACCGGGGTCCGCCCGAGACATGCGTTGATTCATTGTACAACAGACCAGGGCCGCCACCCGGAGGCGGTGAGAAGAAAGGAGCACCGCAAGTGGTTGAGCGGGTTGAGGAGATTCGTGTCCTTGACGGCTATGGGAATGGGTTTACAGGGCCGGCTGCAAGGTTAACTGGATGGCAAGAGTAACGGGTTGTTCTTCATTGTGAGCCGAGCCGATGGTGAGGGAGACGGGCAGAGGGCGAAACGTCGAGTTTGCATCCGGCTGCCGGCTTCCCGGATGGTCTCGTCCCGGTTGCCAGCTCCAGTGCCGAAGAGGGCGATCGCCCAGTCGGGGGCAGCGGAGCATGATGTTCCGCGCCCACCGGCTGAACGGTGCGGGAAGGTGGGATCGCGCAGCCCTCAGAGGTTACTCCAGAGCCTTTTCCAAGAAAGGATCGCGCTGGCGCGCATAGTCCTCGAGACTGAAGTCCACCGCGATGTCGGGCATGAGCGATTCTGCGTCGCCCACCTCCGGGAAGCGGCTCCACATGCGCGTGGAGACATTCACGGAAATCCGCGAATTGGGCAGTTGCACATTCGTCACATTGCCCGGCGCGTTCGGCTTGCCGCCGGTGGGCTCACCCAACAGCGTAACGCCCATCTGCTTCAGGTCAATTGCGTTCCACATGCCGCTAGAGAATGTCTGTCGGCCGATGATGCAGAATCCGGCTACCGTACTCGGAATGAACCCGTTGTTGATGGCGGATCCGATCTCGAAGAGGATGGGTTGGATGAGAGCGTTGTTGCCGCCGCCGTTGTTTCGTACGTCGACGATGATGCGCTCAACGCGCTGTTGCCTGACGAACGCGCCGATCTGGCGGGCAAACTCCGACATGGGCAGAAGCGGGTCGTCCACACAAGCGTTGTACTTGATGTACAGCGCGCGCTTTGACTCCAGATAATCGAACCAGAAATTGAGAGCCGGGTTCTGCTCGAACAACATCCTGACAGGCCGGGCAAAGCGGGGCCAATCGCACACGATGTTTGTGCTGATTGGTATCGTGACGTCGACCCCCTGGCCGTTCGGACCCTCGAAAGAGTACTGGGCTGAGCCAACTTGAGGAATGATGCGCAACGCATACAACGCCTCAGGCGAGGTGAGCACGGCGGGCAGCCTGTCCCGGAAGGTCCATTCGTTGTCGGCTGAGACCACGGCGCGGGCCCTGTCCCAGACCTCGTCGACACTGATGCCGGCGACGGCGCGCAGCCGGAGACCCAGCGCGTCGAGCGCCGTGGCGGGCGCGCGAACGGCGCAGAGCCCTTCGGGGAACCACTTGAGCTGGAGCGGATATTGGCGCAACCCCGACACCAGGGGGAACTTGATGACATTGGTGTGCCCATCGCGCAGCATTGCGAGTAGCCGGGAGAAGGCAACCACGACCTCGGAATCGGTGAGCTCGGGAATTCGATCGTTCAGATCCGCGACGGCACGCTCGAAGTCCTCGCGTGAGGAGCGGAAGAAGGGATCGGGATGCAGGCGAAGCAGCTCCGCAACGAGGAACTGCAAGTCTTCGCGCCAGCGGCGCGCGCGGACATCCTCCTGAGCCCGCAGGGGCGCGGCGGCCAGAGCCAGCGCCGGGAATCCAAGAAACTGTTTGCGAGTCACAGGCCCTCCTTGGGGTAAACCGCTTCGCGCAGACGGATGTAGCCGGTTACCAGCTCCGCGC